>JAISCZ010000130.1 GCA_031265205.1 Deltaproteobacteria bacterium | reverse complement strand
GGGCGAGAGGGTAGGCCGGGTCCTTGGGGAGGCCCGGATAGCGGATCCAGGAGACCTTGGGGTGGCTCCGCAGGAATTCGGCCGTCTTTAAGGCGTTTTCGCTGTGGCGGGCCATGCGCAGGGGGAGGGTCTCCACGCCCTGCAAAAAGAGCCAGGCGGCGTCCGGGGCCAGGGTGGGGCCCTGGTTGCGGAGGCCCACGGTACGAAGCCTTAGGGCGAAGGCGATGGGGGACAGGGGGCCCAAGTCGTGGGCGAAGCGGAGCCCGTGGTAACCGCGGTCGGGCTCGTTGTAGATCGCGAATTTAGCGTCTTTCCAGTCGAATTTGCCGGCGTCGACCACCAGGCCCCCGATGCCCGTCCCGTGCCCCCCGATCCATTTGGAAAGGGAGTGGATCACCACGTCGGCCCCGTATTCGATGGGCCTCTGGAGGGCGGGGGTGGTGAAGGTGGAATCGACCAAGAGCGGCAGCTTATGTTTCTTCGCCAATTCCGCGTAACCCTCGACGTCGGCCACGTCCAGGACGGGGTTGCCGATGGTCTCAATGAAGATGGCGCGGGTCTTGGAGTTGATGGCGGCCTCGGTGGCCTTAAAGTCGTTGACCGGGGCGAAGCGGACGTTAATGTTGTTCTGCTGGGGCAAAATAGCGTCAAACATCGTGTAGGTGCCGCCGTAGAGGTTGACGGCGCTCACGAGTTCGTCCCCGGTCTTGAGGATATTGGTGACGGCGAAGTAGGTGGCCGCCGTGCCGCTCGCCAAAGAGAGTCCGGCGGCGCCGCCCTCGAGCTCGGCGAGGCGCTTTTCCAAAACGTCGTTGGTGGGGTTCATGAGGCGGGCGTAGATGTTGCCCAACTCTTTGAGGGCGAAGAGGTTGGCGCCGTGCTCGCTGTTTTTAAAGAGATAGGCCGTGGTGCGGTAAACCGGGACGGCCCGGGCCAAAGTGGTGGGATCCGGGCTTTGCCCGGCGTGGATAGCCAAAGTTTCGACGTGGTATTTACGCGTGGACATCGTGAACTCCCTTGCGGGCCTCGCGGCCGAGAGGTGAAAAAGGGGCCTTAAACCCCAAAAAAAAAGTTGAAGGCCCTATCCCGAGGAAAGGGGTCTTCAACCTTCAGTTTAGCTGATGAGTCTGGGGTTGGCCCAAAAGAGCCATTGTGGGAACGGGGGCGAAAAGCGAATAAAAATATTTAACGCCTTTAAATCTACTAAAGCCTCCCGGGGTTGTCAAGGGCGGCGGGAAAGGGCCCCAAGGCCGGTTACGCTCGCGAGCGTCCTTATTTAGGTTTATGATTTATTTACGAGAGAGCCGCCGCCGTCCTCCCGGACCAAGGCGCGATTCAGACAGGTGGGTTTCATGGGACCGGAAGAATAATATCAGTGCTGGCTGACAGACGCCCGAGACGATTTTGAACTCGCGGAAGACAGCTTCGCGTCGGGTCATTGGTTTTACGGTATCTTTTCGCGCCAGCGGTCGCTCGAAAAGTTAGCGAAAGGTTTGTTTGGCCTGTATTTTAACTTCGGCTCTATTCCTTTTACCCATAATATTGATAAGCTTATCAGGCCCATCGCGAACAAGATACAAATACATATTACCAAAGAAACATGGGAGTTTTTCGGAGAGCCGTCACGTCACGCCGCTAACAATCGCTATCCTGATTATAAAAAATTACTATCCCTACGGACAACGCGTCCTGAAGCGTTGAGATTGTTGAATCTGAGCAAGGAGGCGTTCGCGTGGCCGCGGACATTGAAGCCGTCAGAGCCGAAGCCAGAAGATACGCCGCCGCCGCCAAGGCCGTCACGCCGATAGAGCGGGCGTATTTATTTGGCTCATACGCGAAGGGCGAGGCGCGTGAATTGAGTGACGTTGATGTCGCGTTCTTTTTCCACGGATTGTCGGACGATGAAATATATAAGTTCGCGACACAACTTTTCGTTTTGACTATTGATTTCAACGCGTGGCTTGAGCCGCTGGCGTTCTCGACGTCTGACTTGTATACCGACAATCCCTTCGTAAATGAGATTTTAAGGACCGGCGTCGAGCTTTAGGGCGACCGCCCGTCTCCGATTGCCTTCCGTCCATTAGGCCCCCCCCCCTTTAAGTCAAGCGTCGCGACGAGTTCCCCGGGGAAGCCCCTAACTGAAGTGGAGCGCCACGGCAATTTACCGCTTTGTCTTTCTAGCCGCCGGCGAGGGGTTTTCAAGCTTAATTCACGACCCCTGAGCCAGCCACTTGGCGGCCCCCAAGCCCCATGGCGCGGCGTGGCGCGGGGAATCTCAAGGATGGCGAGAGTTTCGCGTTCCCGCGCCTGGCCGGAGAAATCGGAAGGCCCCGCCCGACTTTTCCCGGCGGACCCGCGAGTGGCGACGGGCGTGGGCGAGCCCGCGCCGCCCCCAGGCGAATTTAACGTTAGGCCCCCGACGGAAGCGTCCGCCTCCAACGCCCTCGTCCCGCGCTCCCTCCAACCGTCTCTCCGGCGCCGAATCGGCTGAAGACCCCTTTGTCACAAGGCGTGAAGCCCTTGAGGCTGACAGGGGCGCGTTCTGGACGCCCGCGGCGGGCGTCCAGAGCGCGTCGCCCCGCGACGGACGACGGCGGGGCCAACCGAGGGACTGGCGGAGGGAGAAGCTTCTTCCGAGCGCTAAAAACGCCTTATCCGTTCAGGGGCAAGCCTTGGCCGGCTCGAAAGGCGAGGTTTGTCCTGATGGCTTGGGCTGGCTGGTCGGGGCGTGAGGGTGGGCCACTTTCTCAGTGAACGGATACCACTCCAGGGCCTTCAGCCCTCCGCGCCTTTCAGTCCCACCCGGGCCAGCGGGGTTTCGGTTGTCCAGCGCGAACGCGCTACCAGTCTCCCCGTCACTCCCCTGAGCGGACGCCGAGGAAGGATCTCGACCGCTGGAGAAGAGACTAGCGCGTGGCTTTCTCGTTAGCCCGCCCGCCGTCCCCGGACTTGGAAGACCGCCCCTCCATCCTCGCCCGGTTGGGTTGCCTCCGCCTCGATCGCCAAAGCGCCAGAGCGTTCCTCCCTTAATCCGCCAGCTTCATGAGGCGACAACCTCCAGATGTCGCGTGTTATAGGATTGATGGCTCTAGAACTTGAAAAAAGAGTGGAAGCGGCGAAGCGCAATCATGATGAGAGCGCAAAAAGTCCCGGAACTGACAAGCGGTCATCTCTTAATGCCAAATAAAGACTATTAATTAGGTTAATATATCATATATGGTATCATTGTCCGTCTGGCTACTTCGGTGAAGGGTTTTTGCGCTTTCATCAATCATGTAAATTGAGCTTGTGTCCCGCTCTCGCGGGCAATCTTTTCCGCCCTTACGCCCAGGAGGCGCGCCATGACGGACAACGCTAGGCCCGAGCCGATCTTCAATTCCGCGATCGCCGTGGCTAACTGGTTCATCGGGATGAACCGGACCTATCCGAGCGAACTTACCCATCTGAAGATCCAGAAGACGCTTTACTTCAATCAGGGATGGCGCCTGGCCTATTTCAACATCCCGCTGTTTGAAGACCCATCGAGGCGTGGAAATACGGGCCGGTCGTAAGATCCGCGTATCGAGCGCTCAACTCTCGCCCGAAAAACGAAAACATAACAGACCTGATCGAGGGTTACGTTCTTCGTGGCGCTGAATATGAGGCGCTGGGCGCGCCGGAGATGGCGTTTCGCGAAGACGACGCCTAAGGATTTAACGCGGTCGGTTTGGAACGCCTATTCCAAGCGGAGCGCCTGGGATCTTGTCGCCACGACGCGCGCGAAAGGCTCGCCATGGGACAAGGTGGCGAATTCGGTGGCAAACCGCCTGGTGGCTTCGGAATACGAACGGTATGGGGATTATTACGATCTGGCGATACCCGTGGAACTAATAAAATCATATTTCAAATCATTCCTCGCAAAAGACAATTTACATGAATGATAGCGATAAGTTTAGTCTTCCGGAAAAACTACCTGTCGAAGAACCGCTTCCGGATACTGAAGTCAAGGAATATCTTGTCGGCGCTTGGAAGTATGAGAAATCAATTCCAACTGAACGCAAATACACGCTCAGTCTACGCCAAATCATCGCGGTCCAAAATCAGACTATCGCGGAATTAAGGAGCGGACCAAAAAGCTTTCCTAGCGGATTCAAAGTCTTTCTTATGAAAATAAGGATTTGAATTCTAAAAACGGGAAGTTGAACGGTCTCGAAAACGCTAATCGGAATTTGTTCTGGAATTGTGTCGGACGCGCTGTCATAGCTTTTGCCGCTACTGTTTTCATCGGGATCGGAAACAAGGCGAATTTTTCGAATGTTTCCGACATTATTGGCCTTACGCTTCAGGCGACCGCTGTTTTGTTCGGAACTTTAATTTCAATAGTTAACTACCGTAAAAAAAGCAAGGAGACGAGTTCCGCAGTTCCGCCGCTTCTCCGCCTTCTGATGAATTCGCGCGCGCGGAAAGCGTTGATTCCATTGACTCCGATAATATTCCATCAAGCTCTCCATGACGCCTCCCGCCCCTCCCTTTCTCCCGCTCGAAAACGGAAAGGGCCCGCCCGGCCCATTTAAGGGATCCTGGCGGGCCTTTTCGCGTCCGGGCGGGGCCTGAAGAGCGCTTATGGTCGCGGAGGGGCATGAAGAAGGCCGGCCCCTTCCTGGTCGGCGCCACAAAACATCAGCCCTGGAGGCGGTCGCCGTCCAGGCGACCGTCGCGACTCGGCGGACTCCGGGCGCGGCGCTCCCCGCTCAAGGGACATCTTAGCCGAGGACGCGCCGCTAGAGAAGGGCCGGGTTTTGGCGGAGTCCAGGAGGCCAGGCGCGGCGTTTAGGGACGCGAGAACGCGCTTCTTGTTTTGTGTCCGCTCATGGGGTGAAAGCTTGTTAAGCCGGACCAAACCTCCGCGCGGACTGGAAGCTCTCCGCCACAAACGCTTTGGCTCTCCAGGGCCTCCAGCCCTCCCAGATATTTTGAGTCCCATTAGGACTCCATAGCGCCTGGGCGTCCGGCCCCAAAGCGTCTCCAGCCTCGCGGTCAGTCCTTTGCGCGGGCGGACGCGTCAGTTAAAAACGCGCGCCCGGAAAGGGGGAAAGGCGCCAAGGCTCGAAGGGCGCGCGCGGGGAAGCGCGAGATTTTACGTTTCTTTGACATTTTTAGGGAAATTAATTGACAGGGCCGGCCTAAACTCTGGGCCATGAGCAAAGCGCGTTATTTAAATCTCGGATTCAAGTCCCTCACCTTTCTGGCCTCCTTAAGCGTTTTGGCCATTATCGCCGGGATCTTCGTCTGCCTTCTTTGGGAATCGCTTCCGGCGCTGCGCCATTTCGGGATCTTTAAATTCCTCTTTACGGCCGATTGGAATTACGCCCAAGAGAGTTTCGGGGCCTTAAGGCCGCTGACGGGGACGGCGCTCACGACTTTTCTGGCTCTCCTCTTCGCCGCGCCAGTGGCCGTGGGGACGGCTATTTTTCTGACGGAACTGTGTCCCCATCGCCTACGGGGCGCCTTCGGAACCGCCGTGGAGCTCTTGGCCGCCATTCCCAGCGTCATTTACGGAATGTGGGGCCTTTTTGTCTTCGCGCCCTTCCTGGAAGCGAGCGTCCAGCCCCTCATCGGGAAAACCCTGGGGCTCCTCCCGTTAATCGGCTTTTTTTTCCAATCCAAGCTCGCGGGGGGAGTCAACGTTTTTACCGCCTCTCTGGTCCTCGCCGTGATGATCACGCCCTTTATCGCGAGCGTGACCCGGGACGCCTTCAACCAGGTGCCCGCCACCCTCAAGGAGTCCGCTCGGGGGCTGGGGGCCACCCAATGGGAGACCATCCGCCAGGTGCAGATTCCCTACTCAAGGCAGGCCATCGGCGGCGGGGCCATTATCGCCATGGGGAGGGCCCTGGGGGAGACCATGGCCGTCGCCTACGTCATCGGCAACCGCCACGCCCCCTTAGACAGCCTCTTCGCGCCATACGCCACCATTACCTCGGTTCTGGCCAACGAATTCAACGAGGCCGCGGGCCTCCAGCTCTCCTCGCTCTTTACCCTGGCGCTGGCCCTCTTTTTGGCGAACTTCTTGGCACTCTACCTGGGAAAAAAGCTTTTGAAAAAAGAATTATGACGAACGCGCGCAAAAGAAAACTCCAAAATATCGCGGCCCTCTCGCTCTCCGCGCTCTGCGCGCTGATCGGCTTGGGGATCCTCTTCGCGATCCTCTTTGACGTTCTCAAAAACGGCGCGCGCTCCATTAACTGGGCCCTCTTTACCCAGGACCCCGCGCCGCCCCACCTCGCGGGCGGCGGGGGCCTCAAGAGCGCCTTTCTGGGCCAGGGTCTTTTGACTTTGGCCGCGGCCGCGCTGGGAGTCCCCTTGGGGATCCTCGCGGGCACCTATTTGGCGGAATACGGCCGAAACCGTAAGTACGCCAAGATCGTCTCCAATTTAGCGGACATGGCCATCAGCGTCCCCTCCATCGTCATCGGGACTTTTGTCTACGCCATCCTGGTCAAACCCTGGGGAGGCTTCAACGGCTGGGCCGGGGCCGCGGCCTTGGCCATCATCATCCTCCCGGTCATTATCCGGACCACGGAAGAGATGATGGCCATGGTGCCCTGGAACCTGAGGGAAGCCGCCTTCGCCTTAGGCGCCTCCTACCACAAAGTTATCGTCACCGTGGTCTACCGGGCCGCGGCCGGGGGGATCTTTACCGGGATCCTTTTGGCCGTCGCCAGGGTCGCGGGGGAGACCGCGCCGCTCCTCTTTACCTCCTTCAACGCCAATTTTTTTAAGCTGAGCCTGAGCGGCCCGACGCCCTCGCTGACCGTCACTATCTACCTGTACGCCGCCTCGCCCTACGAGAACTGGGTCCGGATGGCCTGGGCCGCCGCTTTCGTGGTGACGGCGCTGGTTTTGGCCCTGAATATCCTGGGCCGCGCGCTCATTAAATACCGGGTGAAAGGCTGAAATTCGCGCCAATGGATCTCTTAGAGGTTAAAAATCTGGATTTTTATTACGGAAGCCAAAAAGCCTTGGCCGACGTCACCCTCAACATCCGCCGCAACGCCATAACTTCCCTCATCGGGCCCTCGGGCTGCGGCAAAACGACCTTGCTCAGGTGTTTCAACCGCATGCACGACCTTTACCCAGGCAACCGCTACGCGGGGGAAATCCGCCTCCAGGGCCGGAATATCCTTTCGAAAAACGAGGACCTCATAAACCTGCGGAGCTCCGTGGGCATGGTCTTCCAGAAGCCGACCCCCTTTCCCATGAGCGTTTTCGACAATATCGCCTACGGGCCCCGGCTCAAGGGCCAGCGGAACCTCAGCTTTCTGCGGGAAAAAGTGGAAAAGGCCTTAAGGCAGGCCGCCCTCTGGGAAGAGGTCAAAGACAGGCTCAAGGAAAACGCGGGCGGCCTCTCGGGCGGGCAGCAGCAGCGGCTCTCCATCGCGCGGACCCTCGCCGTGGACCCGGAGGTCATCCTCTTCGACGAGTCCACGAGCGCCCTGGACCCCATCAGCTCCCAGAAGATCGAGGATCTGATGACGGAACTCAAAAAAGACGTGACGATCGTCGCGGTAACCCATAACATGCAGCAGGCCGCCCGCGTCTCCGATTACACGGCCCTCATGTATCTCGGGTCCCTCGTGGAATACGACGAAACGGAAATTATCTTTACCCGCCCCCAAAAGAAGATGACCGAGGAATACGTTTTGGGAAGGTTCGGCTGAGGAAAAAGGCCAAGGCTATCGCGCGGAATCGTTAATCGTTAAAAGAATCACTATGGTTTTAAGGTTGGAGGAAAATGCCCCTAGTCAAGAAAAAAATTGAGGAGATCAAGGTCCGGGCGGCGGTGATGAGCGATCTGGCGGTCGCGATGTTTCGGGACGCTTTGGAATCTTTGGAGCCTTCCGGCCGCGACTTCTGGAAAGAGGTGGAAGAGCGGGACGATCGGGTGGACGAGTTGGAAATTGAGCTGGAGAACGCCTGCCTTGGCCTTTTGGCCCTCCAGGCCCCCAAGGCCTCGGAGTTGCGCTACGTCGTCGCGGTCACCCGCCTCGCCTCGGACTTGGAAAGGGTCGGGGACCACAGCGCGGCCATCGCCAAGGCCGCGCGGGGACGGTATCTCGCGCCCTTGGTCGCGGAGACGCCCGACTTTAAGAACATGGCCGCGCGGGCCTTAAAGGCCCTCGTCGGGGCCGGGGAGGCCTTCTTCGCCCTCGACTCCCGCCGGCACGGGCTCCTGCTCGTCGAAGACCGGGAAATCGGCGCGCTGCAGCGTTCCCTCAACAAGGAACTGGTGGCCATCATGAGCCGCGATTCCCAAAAGACCGAGGACGCGGTAAATTTAATCAACGTCATCCGCAGAGTCGAGAGGGTGGCCGATCACGCCAAGAACATCGCGGCCCTGGTCCCCTACGTGGAGGACGGGACCATGGCCCGGCATTTGGGATAAACGGGTGAGAGGATGAGGATACTCATAATCGAGGACGAGCGGGAGCTGCGGGAGCTTTTGGAATACAGCCTCGGGCGGGTGGGCTATCAGGTGTTGGCGCTGGACAACGCCAACGACGCCCTAATCGCCGTGGAGGAGACCGCCGCCGACCTGGTCTTGCTGGACCTGATGCTCCCGGGGCTCCAGGGGCTCCAGTTCCTGGACATCTTCCGCCAGAAGCGCCTCATGACCCCGGTCATTATCATTTCCGCGCGCGTCGGGGAAGAGGACGTCATCAAGGGCCTGGAGCGCGGGGCGGACGACTATCTCGTCAAGCCTTTCAGCGTGAAGATCCTGGAGGCCAAAATCAAAGCGGCCCTAAGGCGCGCCGGGGAGCGGGAGGGGGCGCCCTATCTTTCCAGCGGCGGGGTGAGCGTGGACTTGGAGAGCCACGCCGCCATGCGCGGGAACGAGGTCTTAAAGCTCACCCAGAAAGAGTTCGATCTTTTGACGCTCTTTCTGAAAAAGCCTGAAAAGGTTTTCACCCGCAACCAGCTTTTAAACGTCATCTGGGGCTACGAGGCCGATCTGATCAGCCGCACCGTGGACGCCCACGTGGCCTCTTTGCGCAAAAAACTCGGGGACAAAGGGTCGCGCATCCGTACCCTCCCCAAGATCGGCTACCTCTGGGCCGCGAAAGAATAGAGCGTGATCTCGCGAGGCAAACTCTTTTTACTCGTCTTCCTGCCGGCGGCGTCGCTCATGGTGGCGGTTTTGGCCGTTATCCAGGAGAAGAACCGCGAGCTTTCCCGCGCGCAGTTTGAGAGCCTGCTCCAAAACCAGTGGTATATGGCCTCCCTCCTCTACCGCCAGGATGGGGCCGCTGAAGCCTTCGCGAAGATCGCGCGGGAGACGGGCCTAAGGGTCACCGTGGTCCTGGAGGGGGGAGATGTTCTGTGGGACAGCGAGGCCGAGCCTCCCATGGAAGCCCACGGCGGGAGAGAGGAGATTCGGCGGGCCTTCTGGGGCGAGCCGAGTTTCAGCGAGAGGAGAAGCGTCACCACCGGGAAGACGACCATGTATTACGCCGCGCGGACGCCGGAAGGGCCCGTTTTGCGCGTCGCCTATCCCTTGGACTACTACGAGGGGCGAGCCCAAGCTCTCCTCGGGCAAACCTTCTACGCCCTCCTAGCCCTTCTGGGGGTGGTGGCCTTAATCGCCCTCGCGGTCTTCAGGGCCACCGGCCGAACCTTCCGGGAACTCGGGGAGGCCGTCCGCGCCGCCAAGGAGGGAAAGGAGAGCGTCCAGAGCTTCCGCTGCGAAAGTTTGGACTCGGCCCTCTTTTCCCTGGGCGCCTTCGCGCGGGATCTGAAGGAATCGAACTTGGAAAAAGAGCTCTTGAACGAGAGGCTGCGTTTCATCCTCCAAAACGTCAGCGACGGCGTTTTGCTTTTCCAAAACGACGAGATCCTTTACGCCAACCTCAGCGCGGAAAGGATCTTGGGCGCGCCTTTGCCCGCGCGGATCTCTTTGGGGAAGGACCCTGAACTCATCGCGCGGCTCCTCAAACTTTCCCGGGGCGAGGAGCCGGCCCAAACCAAGATCCTAGGGAAGGTCGTCTTCATTTCCCAAAAGGAGACGGAGTCGGGTTTTCTGGCCGTTCTGCGGGAGATGAGCGACGCGGAAAAATACAGCCTCTACAAGTCCGATCTTATCGGGAACATTTCCCACGAGCTGAGGACGCCGCTGGCGATTATCCTCACCGCGGCGGAGGTCGTCGCCAAGGAGCCGGAGATGGGGGACGCGACCCGGCAAAAGTTTCTGGAGACCATCTCCCGCAACGGTCGGCGCCTGGAGCTGATCCTCGACGACTTAACGCTCCTCCATAAGCTCGAGGTCGGCTCGGACGAGGAAGAGGGCAGCGAGACTGATCTCGCCGAAGCCGTCGGGGAGATCCGCGAGACCGTCGCCAGCGGCGAGAAGACTATTAATTTTCGCCGCGACGGGGGCCTGGCCCACGTGCGCGCTTCCCACCTTTTAAGCGTTTTGTCGAACCTTATCGGGAACGCCGTCAAATATTCCTCCGGCCCGGAAATTGACGTGACTTTAACCAAGGAGGGCGGCGTGGTAACCGTCGCGGTCTCCGACTGGGGCCCGGCCATCCCCCCGGAGGAAAGGGAGCGGATTTTCGAAAGGTTCTATTCCATTTCCAAGTCCCGCTCCCGCGAGCGTTCCGGCACCGGTCTGGGCCTTTCCATCGTCAAGCATATCGCCCTGATTTACCAGGGGGAAGTGACCTTAACGGAAAACGAGCGCGGGGGCAACGTCTTTACGGTAAAGCTTATGGAGCGCCGCCCCAAGCCCCAACCCTAATCCTTTTTCCTTTTTGAGATTTCCTTTTTCGCGACCCGCCCGCTTTAAAAAGAGGCGCGGGGTAGGGGGAGCTTTACCCCAAGGCCCGCGCTCGCGCCCTTGAGTCCGCGCGCCTCAAGCGCGCCGGCCTTTCACGATTGTTTTACGTCTTTTTAAAGTTTCCTGACCCTAGAAGATCCTAAACTTACGCTCGGCCCTATCGCCCGCGCCGGGGAATCTCTTCGTTCCCCGCGCGACGATTATCGCCTTTGGAGGACAATTATTTATGTCGAGACTTATCGCTTTCCTGTTGACGACATCGCTTTTGGCCGCTCCCGCCCTGGCGCGGGACATTACCGGGGCCGGGGCCTCCTTTCCGTACCCCATTTACTCGTCTTGGGCCTACAGTTACGAAAAAGAGACCGGGGAGAAGGTCAATTACCAGTCCATCGGCTCGGGAGGCGGCGTCAAGCAGGTCACCGAGGGCACGGTGGATTTCGGGGCCTCGGACGATCCCACCGCGAGCGCGGATCTCGCGACCGCCAACCTCATCCAATTCCCGGCCGTTCTGGGCGGGGTGGTCGCCATCGTTAATATCGACGGCGTGGCCGCGGGCGGGATCGTCTTAAACGGCGAGATTTTGGCCGACATCTTTCTCGGAAAAATCAAAACCTGGAACGACCCGGCCATCCTCGCCTTAAACCAGGGCCTGACGCTCCCCGCGGATCCCATTAACCCGGTCTACCGCAGCGACAGTTCGGGCACCTCGGCTATTTTCACCAATTACCTCTCCCTGATGAGTTCCGAATGGAAAAATAGCGTGGGGGCCGGTAAATCGGTCAACTGGCCCGTGGGCGTGGGCTCCAAGGGCAACGACGGGGTGGCTGGGAGCGTGCGGAGAGTCAAGAACAGTATCGGCTACGTGGAGTTCGCCTACGCCTATGAAAATAAAATCGCCTGGGCGAACCTCGTCAACAAGGCCCAAAAGATCGTCGCCCCTTCCATTGAGACTTTTTCGGCCGCGGCCAATAACGTGACCTGGGACAAGAGCCAGGATTATTTCCTGTGGCTGGTGGACGCCGCCGGGGACAATTCCTGGCCCATCGCCGCGGCGACCTTTATTCTGATCCGCAAGGACAACAAAGACGCCATCGCCAACGTGACCAAGTTTTTTGACTGGTGTTTCCAGAAGGGCGACGCTGACGCCATTGGCCTCCAGTACGTCCCCCTGCCGGCCAGCTTAAAGGACGATATCCGCGGGCATTGGGCGAGCTTTAAATAGGCGCCTTCCGTTCGCGGGCGCGACTTTCGCCATTTTCCGGACCCCCCAAGCGCGGCCAGAGGGCCAAAGCTTGGGGGAGGGCCGGTTGGGCTGGAAGCGTGAGAGACGCGCCGTGGGATGAGGCTGTAGCTTAACGGAGGCGGGAGGCCGCCTCGGGCGGAGTCGCGTGGGTAGGCTAAATGTCCCGCTCGCGAGAGGATCGCGGCTATGGAAAGGGCGATAAGGCGCGCTTTGAGAAGAGCGCGCCCGCTCAAGGATTTGGTAAAGACCCAGGGCGCGCCGAAGGCTCGGCGCCGCGCTTTGACAGGGACTAACGCCTCGTTCGCGTCGGGAGAGGCGGAGCCGTCCGCTTGAGACATGACGGGAAAGGGTCGAGGGTGGTGGGGCGAGGAGGAGACGTTCGCGGCGCGGCGGCGGCGGGTTGTGGGCAAGGCGCCGCGGAGGGAGAGAAACGCGCTTTTAGAATTTAAACATTTAATGACTCAAAGCGCGATAGCGCTGTCGCTTAATTTCGGTTATCTCCGCGTGTTTTGAGGATATTTGGGATAAGGCGTGGGAACCGCTGGGAAAAATAAGGGTCAAAACGCTGATAATGGCTCGGCGATAGCGTTAAATAAAACGAGTTTCGTAACTTAAGACTGACGTATGTTATGGAGAAACATTTTTATCCTATTGTTTGTTGACCTATAATATAGATCTTGGCGCGATTACGCGCCGAATTCTTTGTTTGTTCCAGCGACTTTTGTGAGTCTGGCGAGGCGAATAAAAAATATGGCGTCCCAAGCGATTGAGAAGCCATAATGAATAAAGCGAATTTTGGGGCGCGATCTTATTATAAGACGCGTCAAATAACAAAAAAATCGCGGGAACGGAATTTAGGTTAAGGCCGCCAACAAAGACTTTAATTTATCTATTACGCCTTTAATCTCAGTCTTGATCTCCTTTTTTTGCGAAGATTGCAAATCAGTGGCGTTAATGGCTTGAACGCGCTTCGTTAAAGATTTAACGTTACTCTTGATTTTCTGAAATACGACGTTGGAGTCAGACGGTTTATTAGCCTTTGAGTTGGAATCGGCGTCAGAGTCCGAAACGGAGTTGTTATCAATACCAGTTTCATTCGCTGGAATGATAATTCCTAGCTTTTTGTTTATTGTCGCTTGCGCCTTTTTGAATTGTTCTTCCCTGGACTGTGGGTCTTTGATTATGGAAAGAGCCTTAAGCTTTCTGTAGGACCATTCTCTGGATTTTATAGCCTCTTCTTTAATATAATCGTTAAGTTCACTGATTTTTAAAAGCTCTGAAACGGATGACGGCGATTCATGGATTAAATTCGCTAAATCATTTTGGTGAGCGTCCGCGCTTTCTTCCTTTATCGTTTTCCAGATAGCGGCTAGAGCGTTGGCCCTTTCTATTGGAAGTAGATTATCCCGTTGAATATTCGCGGTTAACGCGAGGAGCTGGTAGCCTTTGGCGTCACTTTCGACGATTCTGCATTGAATAACGGCGTGATTAAGAGCCAAACACGCTTGCCAGCGTCTTTGGCCATCAATGATAAAGTATCTTTCAGGGTTTTGCCCATTCGCGCGAATGAAAATTGGTTGATGCAAAGACGAAGATTTTATCGACGCCTTCAAATTTTCCAAGGTTTCGTCATCAAAGAATTTTCTTGGCTGATTTGGATCAGGGTCTATCTTAGCGATGTCAATCAGTAAAATCTCATTGGATATGACAGTTGAGGCAAGATGAGGAATTAGCGCCGCGCCCTCTAAACTGTTAACGGAGGGCTTATCATAATCGGAATTCCGCTCGCCGGGGCCGGCGGATAACGTTTTATCGGGTTTGGCGGAAGAATTATGTTTATTTACGGTAATTTGATCTAATTGGGAAAAAGAGTCTTTCATGTCTGATGCAATGGCTATAGAATAGTCATTGATTTCAACCTGGTCAGAAGAAGGTTTCCCAAGGATTTCATCAGTTTCGGCTGTTGAAGGCTCGTCGCAATCTGAGGCGATGGGCTGGCTTGTTTTGGGATCCGTATTAGAGCTATTTTTCGAGGACGCGTCTGCCATGGTAACAATCGCCTTAGTGGAATATTCAGCTTTTCGACGCGTCGAAATGACTAAAAAAACGCTCAAGCAAGCAAAATAATTATAGGCTAAAAGGGAAAATAAAGAGGAGGCGCCTGGCTAGAATCCAATACCTAAACCTTTATTCCGTAAGGGAAGCGCCGTCGGGCGGAGGCTAACTTTGAAAAGGATTATCGCTGGCGAAACTTTGACTCTATATTTCATAAAACAGGGCTTTTGTCAAGGGCGGAATTGATATTTCGGTTTATATTTTGCCGTTTTGGAGGCGTGTTATCTATGGTGGTAAATTGCCATAGTGATTTTTAGGCCTTTTGATTTAGCGACAAGGAGGCGAATCATATTTTTTAAGATTTTTTAAGAATATCGCGTTTCGACGCGTCGAAATGGCAAAAAACGTTAAAAGAATTAACCGTTATAAGGGTTCATTTGGTGATTTTGGGAATATTATTTTAATTTATAATTATAGGAATTATTTTAGAAAAATTATATGACGTCTTGAAATTAAGGGAAATACGCGGATGGTATGGTAGCTATTCGTTTGCGTCATTTGATCCAAATGAGAGGGATATATTCATTGAGTGTATTTACAAAAAAGGGAAAAAAGGCGTATACAAAGATAATCCTGGAAGTCAAGGAGTGTTTATCGCCAAGGATCAAATAAAATTTATTGAGTTCCGGAACTAAAGGAGGATTGATAAAATGGGTAAATCCGATAAAAGAGATTTTTCAACCGATAGCGCTTTAAAAAATGTCAACAATCTCTTGGAAAGCGATGGTCATAATCCTCGAGAAAAATTGGGCTATAGGCCAGCAAAAACTAGTTCCAGGCCAAACGCTATTATAAGAGGCTACTCGCCTGGGTTTTTAAGCGATAAGCCCGTCTTTCCCCCTCTCCCGCCAATATCAGGCTCTAGTATACCAAACCGCCGGCTAAAAAATAACTAATTCAGCGTAATTAGTCAGGCCAAAATTATCGTTTTTTAGCGTGAACGGCCCGCGCGCTTATACACAAAACGCGTAATTTACGTCATCATTTACGCTTTTTTCCCGCCCCCCCAGCTGGCGCACCGCGCGTATTTACACGAAGATTTCAATTTTTATAACAATCTCGTTATTTATGTTTTTATTTCACTGAACTAGTCGCAATAAGTTATATTGGCGGACTAAGTCTACTATTCGCGGTCTACTATTCGCGGTTGGAGCGATTCTCAAAAAGCCAAATATTAGACGCTTGAGCGTGAAATGTTCAATGAATATACTTATTAATACGGTAAAACGGAGTATATAAAGATGATACTGGAATTAGCGAGTTTTTATCGTCAAAGATCTAATCAATTAATTTGAGTTCCTTAGCGAAAGGATGATTTCTGAGATGAGTGAATCCGACAAAAGAGACGCTTCAACCAATAACTCTTTCAAAACAGCCAACAATTCTTTGGCGAACGATGGTTATACTCCTCGAGAAAAATCGGGCTCTAGAGCGGCTAAAACTAAAAAACGACCAAAAGTTATTACAAGAGGCTATTCTCCAGGGTATTCAGACGAAGAACCTGCCGTTCCTCCTCCACCGCCAACATCAGGATCAAATGTTACAAGACCATTCAATAAAAACTAAAATTTATCGTATTTATTCTGGATCTGAACTACCGTTTCAAGTAATTCGGGTTTACGATACTCAAGGCGTCTCTTATTCTTTTAGTTCGTTAGAAAGACAATTTAGTCGGTACTCAGAGTTTTTAGAAGCGGCGTCTCTAAGCGAGAGCTTGCGGCGCCGTCGACGAGCGCGGCCCCGAAGAAAGCCACCTGGAACCCGTCTAAAGCGCGCGAAACGTTGACCGTCGCGCCTCTGGAAGGAGACCTTCCTGGCGTCTCGCGCGAACGCGATCCTACTGTGGAAGAACCGAAATTCCACAACCTAAGAGGCGGGCTTTCCGTAGCGGCCTCATTGGCGCCCCACGTTTATCCGCGGCTCGGCGTTTATCAAATTTTAATTGACACAAGCCCACATTATCGGCGAAAAAGGAGACTCAGGGGTCTTCTTGCCATCAATGGACCCTTCCAAGGCGGTTTCAGGATAAAAGCGGAATAATTTAACTTTTATTTCTTTTTTTGTTATATTAATTTATTTAATTTTATTGGGCGCTCCATTCTATAAATTCCTATTGACTAACTCTAGTTTACGTCTTAAAATAATAATAGAAACTTCAAAGCTTGCGTTAATTTTTATTTTCTCATTAAAGTCCCGGCTTCATGCAATGAATTATTCTATAGCTTGTATTCACAAATATTTATCTACTATTATTTTTTCTAGTTCGGTAACCGAACTCAATTTTTGTGTGTCAGCTTAAAGTCCGGTTTTCACTATTAGCCTTTTATCAGTTCGGTAACCGAACTCCTGTTTTTCATTAAAAAGTGGTCAAAGCATGCCTTTCAACCCCCAAAACCCTGATTTTGACAAGATAACTAACCCTTCTTTAGAATCATCTTTAAATCAAACTAATGAAGATAACGCTACTGTCGAGCTGAATTCGCTTTCTCCAAATCAGCGGGCTGAAGGGCCGAATAAAACCGGAGATTCTGACATGGATATGGATACTGTTTCTAAAACAGCGTTGTGGAAAGACGACGTTATTAACTGGATTGATATTAACTTGATAGAGCCTGATCCGGATCAGCCGCGAAAATACTTTGATTCCGCTTCTTTGGAATTACTTAAAAACTCTATCGAATCCACAACTTTAATTGAGCCAATTTTAATTAGAGAAAACGCGCGGAAAAGAGGGGGATATCTAATCGTAGACGGCGAAAGAAGGTGGAGGGCATGCAAGGAACTGAATTTTACTCAAATCAAAACCCGCGTCATCCCTATTGATTCGATAGATTACGACATTGTCGCTTTTTCGCAGAATGTTCAACGCGATGATTTGACGACTATGGAAAAGGCTGTCGCGTTAGATAGGCTATTTAATAAGATGAAGACGATTGACAGTGAAACTCAGCAGAAAGACTTAATTGTCAAAGTTAATTTATCTAAAAGCTATGTTTCCGAATTACTGTCTATCAGCAAACTTGATGATTTCATTGTCAGCGAAGCGTTAAACTCTCCTTTCTGGACACATGGCTGCCTGACGCGGTTGGCAAAGATTAAAGGAGACGGTTTACGCAAACAAAAATTTGAAGAATTGAAAGCGGGAAAAATTAAATCGCGGTTACAACCTTTAGACTCAACTGACGAAACCAAAGGCGTTAGTACTGAAGAAGGGAATGTTGAAAATGAACAATCCTCACGGGAAACAATCTCTTTCGCTAAAAAACTAACTCTTTTAAGCAAACACGCCAACAGCTTTAAAACCAGACTTGGCAAATTCCGGAGACTTAAAGCAAAAGGCGGCCAAATCGAAACTTTAAAAGATGATTTTGTTCAGATTAAAAAATTTATTGATGAAATTTTAGAGGAAATTAACGCTTAGATAATTTTATACTTTTCCCCGCGATATGTTTTAACTATATCCGGCAAAGGTTTATTCTTCATATAAGGGTTTGGCCTTGGGTAGCCGACCCGTTTTAATATCGGGGGAGGCCGCCGTCTGGAAGCCAAAAAAGTTCAGATTTCCGGCGCCATCCGGCTTCTGACGCGCGTTTTGACGGCGCTCCGGTTGAAGAGTTGAAAATTGGCGCGGCGGGTTCCATGGTGGAAGGCTTTTCCACTGGAAGAGGCGTCGCGTCTCGCTAACCGCCTCGAACTCCATTTCACTCCAAAGCGCGCCAACTGGTTGAACAAGGTCGCGATTGAGTTGAGCGTTCTTACGGGTCAATTCTTGAATAGGCGCGTTGACGGCGTCGAGACCTTGAGGCGAGAAGTCGCGACGTGGGAAACGGCGCGCGCCCACGCCGGAGTGAGCGTCACGTGGGCGTTTCGCCACGACCGTTGCCCGCGTCAAGCTTAGGAGGCTATATCCGAAGATTAGTATGAGATGCTTCGCGATAGATGGCGCGTCTTAGGCGGGGTTCTCTCGCCGGCGATAGGGAAAACTTCCCTGGTTGAAAAAATCCAATCGATTTTCGTTTTTCCAACGTGAGCTCTTTTCGGGGCGCCATCAGACTCTTTGGGTTCCCTTGGATAGCCCGCGGCCCATTGAACAAATTACCGCTTCTTGATCAAGATATATGTTCGCGATCATAATATTGGACTTCAGAGCTGGAGCGCCCCTTGGGCAAGCTTTAACATTTGAAAAATCGCGCCTGACGGCGGCGCGATGATAAAATTGCTTTTTATCCTTTCTCGCGCTAAAGTAAAAATGTTCAAATGGTATCCATGCCATCAATCTGGAATGAGATAAGAAAGACGCTCTACGCGGTGGAAGATATCAAAAAAATTGTTGAGCCAATCGCGAGCGAGCACGGAGTTGAGCGAGTGTGGTTATTTGGGTCCTACGCCAGGGGTGAGGCGACTCCAGACAGTGATATAGACCTTCGCGTGGACAAGGAAAGAATTAGGGGATATTTCCAATTGGGTGGGCTGTATGTCGATCTAGAGGAAGCTTTTTGTGGAGTGAAAGTGGATCCGCTTACCACGGGCTCCCTAAAGGATAAATTCCTGGCGAGTATCGCCCAAGAGGAGATTTTAATCTATGGTTAGAACGCGCGACAAAAATATTCTCGAGCGGATAATGATGAATTAACGTATTGTATTTTCTCCGAAGGCCGCGCTCGCGTCTTTATAGCGAGTTGACCGCTTTTTGTGTCGCGAAGGCTGACGTTTTAGCCTGTTTATGACCACTTGACGCTTCATGAACCGTAGGGTCTAACCTCAGGGGATGGGCCTCAACGAAGAAGTTGAGTCGCGTCCGCTGGAATAGCCATCCAGGACTCGTCCCTCGATAGCGGCTTTTACAACCCGTTATCTCCAGAAAAGTATTCAAGGGTAACTCTCTCGCCGAGAGCCGAAGGCGCCCTGAAGCCAGAATTTTAATTGCCCAGGAAACGCGTAAGAGGAAAATCTTTAATTAAGCGCGGATTAAGCCTGGGGAAGAGCGTGACCAGGCTTATCCCGTCTCTGGAAACCTTCGCGACCAGAGTGACTTGGAGAGTTCGAGAAAGCTCGAAAGTTGTGGGTTCAAGTCCAGTGTACCCGGTCAAACGAGCGTTCTTCGGAGACGATAAACGCTGGGCGCGTCAAATTGCTGGCGAGCGGACTTAGGCGACTCCCGGGGAGACGCGAGGGGAGCGTCAATTATGGCGCGGCTGGGGAGCGCGCTCGGAGGCTGACTTTGATATTTGGGTATGTCGCTTGAGGTTTCCTCGTAAACAATACTCATCTCACTGGCCTCGACGGTTATAAAGGGTAATTTAAGGTAGCCTTTGCGCGCGGTTTCGGTTTCAGATATATTGATTTAAATTGGCGTTGAAAATTACGCCGTCGACCGACTAAAGGAAGCGCGAAGGCGCGTCTTAGGATACGTCCGCCGTCGCCATCCTCAAAAAGGAGTAGCTTTCAGCGTACTTATGATGTGGCACAGACATCTTGATCTTACTCCCGAAACGGAATTCATTCTGCCGGCGATAGACGATATCATCCGCTATGGAATGTGGATCGACTGGGCGGAACTTCGCGAAGCGGTCCTTGTGGATCAAACCGTTCGGGATGACGTTACGCGTCTTTGTAGCTATTTCAAGCAAGAACCATACGACCAGCGTTACAATTTCTGGTATAAATATGTCCAAAGTCTCGAACCAACCTCCTAGCTGGGACGACATGCTGGACACAGCCTGTCGCTTCCAGGAATTAGTGCCAGGTTCAACGCTTGTCGGTGGTTGCGCCGCTATATATTACGCGGAACACCGCCTTTCATTTGACGCGGATCATTGGAAGACTAATTTGATTCCTATTTTCGATGACACAAGAGATTTACTTGAATCAACTCAAGGGTGGGAGACTGAATGGGCTAAACAGCCATACTCCCTTTTAGGGCGCCTTAACGGGGTAAAGGTCGGTGTCAGGGAAATGTCCAGGGCGGCGCCCCTGGAACTCATTACCATAGATTATAAAGGGAAAAAGCTCGTTATTCCGACGGAAGCGGAAATCACTAGAATCAAATCCATGGCTGTTATCCAAAGGGGCGCCACGCGAGATTATTTGAATCTGGCGGCTTTGTTCGAGAAAGCTGGTTCCGTAAAAACAAGCGACGCGTTGCGGGATCTTGATAGGATTTATCCGTTAGAAAATGGTGAGTCGGCGTTACGCCTTCTTCAGAGCCGGCTGAGTCAGCCGAAGCCTATGGATTTGCATAAAATTAGCCTCGGAGGGTACAAAAACGTTATACCTAAATGGCGAAAATGGGAGAATATCGCCAAACAGCTTACGCTATTAGCGTTTGATTTATCAGATTCCCCCCGCCTGGAAGAAAAACCCTCCTCCTTTAGACCGAGGCCATAGCGTGTGACATTCCCCGTATTTACCTATAAATTGCCGCCAATTCCCAAAGGCGTCCCCCTAGGCGACTCTTCCAGACCCATGCCAGCGTGGGACGCCGCGTTAAGCGCAATCTGTGGCTCGCGAGCCCATTTTGTCGGCGGCGGATCCCCGTCCGCCAGCTTGGCCGAATATCCTGACTCTCAAGAAATTGTCCGCCAGCTCGAAATCATCAGCGGCTCCCGTGGACCCTGGCCAGAGGTTCGGAATTCCAACTCAGTTAATTTATATATGATTGAAGTAACCGTGTTTCAGTTGTCCAGAATCTTGCCTCTGGAAACTATATCTTTCGAGCGAGATGGTTTATCGACGATTGTGCCATCCGACGCTGAAATTTTAAGGATCAAGTGCGGACTCGCTCTTTTAAGAAATTCCACCCGCGACTACGTTGATCTGGCGGCGCTTTCCACTCGGTTAGGAGCTTCCATGGCGGCCACGGCGCTGAAGGATTTCGATCGTTTCTATTCTCTAAGAGAAGAACGGTTTTTGCTTGTCCAGCTCTTGGATATGATTTCCACCCCGCTTCCTTACGATTTGGCGACCGCGCGCCTTGAAACCAATGAAGAGTTCGGCCCCGAATGGAGGGTTTGGGAGAGGACCACCGCGGTTCTCCAAAAACTTTCCATTGATATTTTCGACGCGTCCTGCCAAGGATTCCAGCCACGCCCTTACGATCCGTAGGATAACTCACGATTTTTTTCTGGATTCCCGAATTTCGTTTTATAGTGAAAATTATAGCGTCAGGCTTTGAACTTTGTAATTGGTTGTAGTGTTTTTTGTAATTAGTCAGGTCCTAAATGCCAAAAATGCCATTTATCTCCTTGAATTTAGTTTTAAGGAGAGAAAATTTTAAAAAACATAACCTTCATTCGTAACCATTCAGGTGTATTCCGGGTTTATTCAATTTATTTTTGAGTTTACAGTATTCAATCTTATGAGGCATTCATCTCTTTTGGACTTACTAGGACCACACTGAAACCATCACCCAAACAATAAAAAAATGGTATCCGTTCACGGCTCACCAAGCCTCTTTGCCCGACCTCCCACCATTTCACGATCTCACTGCTCGCCCATTAACGGATTCATGAGACGCCTCCGATGCCTGGACTACACTGGCCACTTTATGGCGCCAGATGCCGACTTGCGAGTCGCGCCTTCCAAGTGAACCCAGTCCTCTCCGTGAACGAAACTGTTATATTTGTAAAATGAACAGTATTGCCCATTAACGTGTACTAATTTGATATATAAAAGGAACTATGTTAAAAGATATATGCTAATAAACGCCTGATATATCAAACATTATTTGGCGATCAGCGTTTCGCTAACCTCGCTCTTGGCCACACGCCCCACCCCGCCTTAATGGGAAAATCTCCAGATTTGGGGGATGTGCTCCTGAATAGTCGCGACGGCATCAACGCATTTTGAGATTTGAGGAATTTTGAGGAATAAGGTAGAAATATCTATTCCGCAGGAGATTTTATGAGGATTACCGATATTAGGGTTAACAACTTCAGGAATATTGACGGGATATCTGTATGTTTCAACCCCGATTGCAATTACATAATCGGGGAGAACAACTTGGGAAAAAGCAACTTTCTGTCACTCCTCGGAATTGTTTGCAGCGGCAAAGGGTTCGACGAGAAGGACTATGCTGACCCCGAAAAAGCCATTGAAGTTGAATTGGATATAAAGCTACTCCCAAGTGAGCAGGGCTTTTTCGGAGACAACTTTTCGCCTGATGACGCTTCAATGCTTACAATCAGGTATTATCAGTCCATTTAAGAAGCCTATCCGTCAATCGTTAGTGCTGATTCGAAAGAAACCATAACAGCAAGACAGATAAAAAAAATCAACTTCCTTAAATATGAGACCACCTCTATCCCAAGCAGAGAGTTGCGCCTCGACTCACAAAAGGGTGCGGGTCTGTTTATAAATGCAATCATAGAACGCTATATCGCAGAAGGCGTTAACTCGTTTTTGAACGACGCGCAAGTGGGAGGATTAAAGGATTTCATCAACAGTCACCTTGGCAAAATACGTAGTTTCCGTGACTACTCTATCGAAGCGACAATCGCTTCGAACCCGACAGAAATGCTTACAAGCCTGTTTTATCTATCCGACGGCGACCGCAAGATTGACGCTACGGGTAGCGGTGTTCAGTATATGGCGATGGCATCGATAAATATACTTTCCCAGATAATGGAGCTATATAAAAGCAAGTCGATGCCTTTTGACGACCAACTTTATACTGACGAGGAAGGGAAAAAATTGTTGCCTCTCGTTCTGTCCATCGATGAACCGGAAGTTCATCTGCATCCATATCTGCAACGATCGCTCATTGGGTATTTCAAGCGAATCTTGCGTAATCAGGACACTGAGTTCGCCGAGCTATTGAAAAGCTGCTTTGACCTGGATGGCATCGACGGACAGTTGATTATCGTTACGCATTCGACTGACGCATTGGTCGGAGATTACCGTAACCTGATCCGCTTTTACAAAGATGTTGCAAAAACCGCAGTCGTAAGCGGCTATTCCTTGCGTCCAATTGAACATACTGACAATGTAGGAAGAATCAAGGCTGGGGACGAAAAGCGCCTGATAATGCATTTTCCAGAAATCAAAGAAGCGTTCTATTCCAAATGTGCTGTTTTGATAGAAGGAGAAACTGAGTACGGGTGCATCCACTCTTTTGCCAATAAAATCGGCATTGCCTTAGATGACTACGGCATCTGCGTGATTAATGCGCGGGGCGAGGGTTCAATAAAGCCTTTGCGTCAATTGCTGATCTTATTCGCCGTTCCAAGCGTCGCAATATATGATGGAGATGTGAAAGCAGGGCATACGGCGCCAGTTGATGAATTTTTTACCACCGAACCGTGTTTTGAAATTGAGATTGTAAAGACATTAGTTACAGGCGGGGAGTTTTCTCTTGTCAGGCAGATTGCCTTGGATTTGGACAACAAAGCCGAATCGATAGTAATGGACTTGAATTTTGTAAAGAAATATTTTAAAAAAATGGGTGTTGACGCCACCGATTGTAATTATAAACCCAAGAAGTTGTCTGATGTAAGCAACACAGATAAAAAAGAATTTTGCCTGATGTTTTCAGCATGGTTCATGGCCAAGAAAGGTGTTTTGCTCGGGCGCATTATCGGCCACGCGATTCCTCCTGAACTCATCCCTGTTTGTTATAGAAATGCAATTAAAAGGGCGCAGGAGGTGGCAACAAATGCCTAACACCACTCTTGCGGAACTTAAGGACAAAATATCAGCGCGGCACGAGGGCGATGAAAAACAACTTGAAATGATTTTCTCTGACAGCCCACGCTTGATAGTGGAAGCCCCTGCAGGGTATGGTAAGACTACGATGATGATAAGCAGGATTGCTTACCTGCTTGCTTCTGGTGGGATACCCACCCCAAAGCGAATTCTCGGCCTAACTTTCAGTATAAATGCCGCCATGAAAGTGAAGCGCGAAATCGCTGAGAAATTGCCCGCTTTACTTGGTTCCCATAATAATCCAGTATCATTAAGCGAAAAAGTGGCGGTTACGAATTATCACGGATTCTGCAAAGGAATTCTGAAGAAGTACGGATACCTTATTTCCGATGCCTTGGAAAAAGACATCAATCTTTTCCGTGCTGTCGGTGAAAGTGAAATTGAAAAGCATCCCAGCCTTAAAACATCTTTATCCAGCGATGAACTTAAAAGCCTCAAATCCGTAGAATCCGCTATAAAAAAATCCTGTGTCCCCGATGAACAAACAATCAAAATATATAATAAGCTTGTCATAAAGAAGTTGCTCCCGCAGGAGTACGTTACTCACAACGCAGTTATTCTGTTTGTTCTTCAAATCTTCTTCAACCATACGGAGGTTAAGAAATTCTATCAGAGGTTCTATCCCCTCATTGTTGTAGATGAGTTTCAAGATACGAACTGCATAGCATGGAGCTTGCTTGAGGAGATTATTACTGATGAATCTCAACTTGTGTTTCTCGGCGATCCTCTCCAGCGTATTTACGGTTTTATGGGTGCATTGCCGGATATAATGTCTAAAGCCAGCAAGAAGTACTGTATGACGAAAATTGCGCTTTCAAAGAATTATCGCTTCCGTGATAATCCTGAAATGCTGAAACTTAATCAAAACATCAGAGCAAACGCTGCCACCTGCTTTGCTCCCACAATTTATGATGTAGATATCGCAAAACTACCTACATTCTGGGGAAAAACGCAGCAAAAAGAAGCAGAGCAAGTTGTAGCCAAAGTTCAAAGTTTGATTTCTGATGGAACCGTAAAAATTGCTATCCTTTTCCGAGTTCGCGGCAAAAATGCTGAAATTGTGGAAACTGAACTTTCTACCAAAGGCGCGCCCTATTTCTATGGTATGTTTACTGATGATGATGCCGACTACGTCGATTTTCACAACAAATGCCAAGAGATGTTTATCAAAAGATTCGGACAATCCAAAAACATCAACAAAAAGACTCTGTCAGCGTTCTTCAATAGCGTTAAAACTGTTTATACATCGGAAACGGGAAAAACAGTTGACTCTTTGCTCCGACTACTTTACGCGCAAATTGAGAAAGTTTCCATCGATTATTCAGACCTTCTTCATGAAGATAAGTACACGCTACTTCTGGATATTTTTGAGAACCGACAATTGAAGCAGGCGCTGGAGTATGTTGACTCTAAAGTAATTATGTCCACGGTGCATGGAGCTAAAGGGCTTGAATGGGACTATGTGGTTCTCTGCGATGTTGAACAATGGGTGTATACATTCATTTGCCAAAATTGTACCAGCGCTGATAAGAATAATTCCTCAATATGCTATTGCCGTCTGCCACAGACTATTCCAAGTGATATGACAACTACGATTTTAGGCGACTTAAGTGTGTTTTATGTAGGGTTAACAAGAGCTAAAAAACAAGCTTTTATATCAGCAAGCGCCGAGAGGTTCAACGCACAAGGGCGGCAATTTACAAACGGAAAGCTGTGTTGCTTGGCAAAGATTGATGGCTTGAAGCCGATAAATGCTAACGATGAATTATAACCCGATTGCAAGTAATGATTTGCGCCAAATAGATTCAGAAGACACCAAAGCTGTGTATGGCAATGAATCAGGAGGGACTGTAGTATGAAGAAACATGATACATAGAACAACCGCTGAATGCGACAGAGGGTGAGCATTACCAATTCAAAGAATGGAAGACAACAGGTAGCTTCAAAGACGCGTTGGAAATTTGCTGTGCGTTACCAAACTGCGGTAGCGGTAAACTCGTGCTTGGCGTAACCGACCAACCCCCGCGCAAAGTGGTCAGTACAACAGCGTTTCCCCAGCCAGAGCGCGCCAGCGTAGACTTGAGAGACAAGCCGCGCGTTGACTTTGTTTTATATGAAGATAATGGTATGCGTGTACTTGCTATTACCCATCCCAATAAATGGTAGAATTTTGTCTTTACTTATTACCTAAAATCCCGGAAAAATTATACCGTAAGAGGCAAAAAAACTGAATTTTGAGAAAAAATTCAATTTTTTTAAAAATTTCAAGAAAAATATCGATAATTTTCAATAATTTACAACTTTTCGTAAAATATGTTGATCTTTTTCGCATCCGTTCACGGCTATTTGGATATTTGGAGTCGTCTTTGGAGCGAAGCTTTAACACCCGCGCGGATATATGGTCGAATTGGCTCTTTTAAAAAGCGGACGCTACGCGAGGTCTGGCTCACCCCCCGAAGTTCCGTCGCTTGTTGGCGTTCCTCAAAGTTGACTCGCGGGTCCGGCGGATAAGTACTTCTTCGCGCCTAAAGCCCCTTCGCCTCAGCCAGAACGGACCCATTTCGGGCCCATTTCCCGGCTGAGGCGCGATGCCGGCGATGGGTGTCGGTTCGCGCGGAGAACTTAAATGATTCGTGGCGCGCGGAGATCCTCAAAAAAACTTGCCTCCGCCAAGCGTCCGGCAAAGCTGTCTTCGGCCGGAAGATAGCGGGAGGCTTAAGGCGCCTAAGACCAGAGGTCCTTCGCGCGGCGACTTCGCTGTGGCGCCAGAGGCCGCCTTTAGGTGGACACGCGTTTTCGCTCGGGCGCTAAGAGGGGCCCGCCTTTTCAGCCCCAACATAGGCAAGTTCATCTATCGCTATTTCCGGTTCGCGCTAGCCGCGACCTATGGCGCGCGTGGCGGGGGTTCGGCGCCTGACGGCGCGACAAAAAAAGAAAACCCCAAATCGTCCGTTTTGAGGCGATCTGAGGTCGAGATAACATATTTAAGCTATCGGGCACGCTGAATTAATCCAATGGTGCCGAAGGCCGGACTTGAACCGGCACGAGTTTCCCCACCACCCCCTCAAGATGGCGTGTCTACCAGTTCCACCACTTCGGCACTTAACCTATATAAACAAAACTAACTGGTGGGCGGTAGAGGATTCGAACCTCCGACTTCCACCGTGTGAGGATGGCACTCTAACCGCTGAGTTAACCGCCCTGATTCGAGGAAAATCTCTACCGTTAACCAGGAAAGAACTATACGGGATCCGTTCCGGAAAAGCAAGCTTTTTTTTCGCGCGCGTCGCCTTTCCCCGTGGGATCCCCTGGCTTAAGGGCCTTAAGTTACGTCGAAAACCGCCCTGATTTTGAAGATTTTCCGGGATTTCAGCTCAAAAATAGCGGTTATCCCCGTTTTTTCCCTGATATCCCTTAAAAAGGACTCCAGTTCCATGGGGTCAGCGTAGCAGAAGGTAAACCACAGGTTTAAGGGGTTGTTCCGGACGTAGTTGTGGGTTGTTTGGGGATAGGAATTGACCAGGGCCCCGAACTCCTCGATTTTCTCCGGGGGGACCTTGGCCGCGCAGAGCGTCGAAAGGTAGCCTAAGGGCCGGGAATTGAAAATGGCTCCAAGCCTGCGGAAATAGCCTTTCTTTTTGAGGGCGGCGACCTTTTCCAGGACCTCTTCCTCGGTGAGGGCCAGGCCGCGCTCCTTGTTGAGGCGTTCGGCCACCTCTTGGAAAGGGCGGCTGACGGCGGGAAAGCGGTCCTGAATGTCGTTTAAAATGAGACGCTCGGTCGCGGAGAGGCTATGGGGCGACATCGGGGCTCCTTCGGAGGGCCTGGGGAAGATGGGGGCACAGTGGCTCCGGGCCCAGACAATCCCCTTGGGCGTGGGCGCGGGCCCGGCAGCCGCCGCAGACCTTAAAATACTCGCAGAGGCCGCATTTGCCGCGATAGCGCGCGCGATCGCGCAGATCCCCGAAAAGCGGGGAGTTTTGGTAGATTTCCCGCAAGGGTTCGGCGCGGACGTTTCCGGCGGGGAGGGGCAAATAGCCGCAGGCCTGGGCGATCCCGTCGTGGCTAATAAAGAGAAAGCCCTGCCCGCCCAGGCAGCCCCGACCGGAGCGGGCCGAGACTTGGCCTTTTTCCCGGGAGATCCGCTGGTACTGCGGGGCGCAGGTGGCTTTGATTTCGAGCTGAAGGGAGATCTCGCGGTCTTTTAAAAGGAGGAGGGCGTTTTCGTAGTCCTGGGGTTCCAAGGGGGCCTCGTCCCAGTCTTTGGCCCGGCCCACGGGGACCAGCAGAAAGATATGGTGGGCCACGGCGCCCAGGGAGAAGGCCAGATCCTGGATCGCGACGAGATCCTTTAAATTGCCGGCGGTGACGGTGGAATTGATCTGAAAGGGGAGGTCGCCTTCCACGAGGAGCCGCGCGCTCCTTTTAAGGCTCGCGAAGGCCCCCCGAACTCCCCGGAAGGCGTCGTGGCTGGCCGCGTCGTGGCCGTCGAGGCTGAGGCTGAGGCGTTTGATCCCCGCCTTTTTGAGCGCGCGGACGAGGGACGGGTCAAGCGCGGTCCCGTTGGTGGAAAGGAGCATCCTGAGCCCCAGGGAGGTCCCCAGGGAGGCCAATTCTAGGATATCGGGCCGCTTTAAAGGCTCTCCCCCGGAGAGAATGACCATGGGGGGCGGATCCCACAGGGAGATTTGCCGCAAGAGTTCCGCGCCCTCTTTCGCGTCCAGTTCCCCCGGGGCGGGCCCGGGCCGCGCCTCGGCGCGGCAGTGGCGGCACGCCAAATCGCAGGCCCGGGTGGTCTCCCAGGCCACGAGGCGGGGCGGCGGGAGATTAGCTCGCGGCATTGCGCTCGGCGGCGGCGTAGAGGGGAGAGGGGAGGCGCGTCTCCTCGTCCGTGAGATAGCAGGCGGGATCCGGGGCCCAGACGTCTCCCGTGGCTTGGGCGGCGCGCGCGCGCAAGCCCCCGCCGCAGGCGTCGAGAAAACGGCATTCCCGGCAGCGTCCGGTCAGGTGGTCTTTTTTGTTTTTGAGGGCCATCAGAAACTCGTCGCGCGGATCCGTCCAAATGGCCGGAAAGGGTTTTTCCCGCGTGGAGCCCAACTTTAAGGAGCGCCAGAACTGGTCCGGAAAGACGTCCCCGTTCCAGGAAACGCAGCCGACGCCCAAGCCCGAGCTGGAGCCCCCGTTGAGCTTTAAAAGCTCGAGGGCCTTTTCGGCCCTTTCGAGGTTTCCCTCGGCGCGGAGCTTTAGGTAAATATAGGGTCCGTCCGCCTGGTTGTCCACGGTGAGAACTTCGGGGCGCTGGCCCTTTTGGAAGAGGGCAAGGGTCCGCGCCGCGATGAGATCCACCGCCTGGCGGGTTTCCGCGAGCGTTAAGGCCTCTTGGGCGAGGGCGGGGTTTTGGCCGGTGTCCACGAGGTGGTAGAAGCAGGCCCGGGGGATATCACGCTCGGCCATGAGATCGAAAAGGCCGCCGATATCGTTTTGGTTGCTGCGGGCGATGGTGAGCCTCAAGCCCACCTTGAGGCCCTTGGAAAGGCAGGTGGAAATGCCTTCCATGGTTTTGCCAAAGGCCCCGGGCTTGCGGCGCATCCAGTCGTGATGGGCCGCGAGGCCGTCCAGGCTGACGCCCACGTAGGAAAGGCCGATATCCTTGAGGCGGGAGGCCACGTCCGGGGTTATTAAAAGCCCGTTGGTGGAAAGCACGGCCCGCAGGCCTCGGGAAACGGCCAGGGAGATCAGCTCAAAGATGTGGGGATGAAGGAGGGGCTCGCCCCCGGAAAAAAGGATGACCGGAACCCCGAAAGCGGCGAGGCTCTCAACCAAAGCGCGGGCCTCGGCGAGAGAAAGCTCGTCGGGGGCTGGGCCGGCGGTGGCCGAGGCGTAGCAGTGAAGGCAGGAAAGGTTGCAGGCGCGGGTAACGTTCCAGGCGATGACCGGTTTTTTGTCCGTGGAAAACTGTAAAAGGTGGCTGGGCAGATTTTGGGAGCGCCCGCCGTAGCGGAGGAGATCCGACGGTTCCACGGCGCCGCAGTATAATTTGGAGATTCCGATCATTAAAGCCCAAGCTTTCCCAAAAAAAGGGCCACAACGGCGTGACCTAAAACGGATTTTAGCACAGGAAAAAGCTTTTGTTAAGGCGCGTCGCGGCGCGTTCAGGGCGACGGGCGGGGATCCTTCCGCGCTTTTGGGGAACGGTCGCCGCTTGGCCGTCCGGCGGGCTTGGCGCGCCAGGGCGCGCTTTAAGTTTGCGAAATTAAATTTCACGAGTTAGTATTTGGAGGGTTAAAAAGCGCTAACTTGCGCGGGACGCCCGCGGCCAAAGGGGCCCGCCTCGCGCGGCGCGGCGCGGCGCGGCGAGGCGAGGCGCGGCGAGACGCGGCGGTAGACCGGTCCAGACGAAAAGGGTCGCGCTAGGGCGCTTGTGGCGCGCGAACCCCCAAGGAAGAAAAAAAGTGAGCGGCGCGGAAAATATTCCTTTAAGCGATTTGGACAGGGCCTTAATCCGCGAGCTGAGCGGAGATCTGGACATTTTGGCGCGGCCCTTCGCCGCCGTCGCCCGCCGCCTGGGCGTGACGGAGGAGGAGGTTCTCCAAAAAATTGAGCTTTACCGCGAAAGAGGCCTCATCCGGAGGTTTGGGGCGGTTCTGGTCCACCAGCGCTCCGGGTTTAAGGCCAACGCCATGCTCGTCTGGAAGATTCCGGCCGCCCGGGTGGAGGAGACGGGGGCCGCGTTCGCGGCTCTCCCCTACGTCTCCCATTGCTATCTGCGGGAGGAAGGCCCCGATTGGCCCTATAACCTTTATACCATGATCCACGCCACGCGCCGGGAGGAGCTCGCGAAAATGGCCGCGTCCATGGCGAGCCTCGCGGGGACGGGGGAGTGGTTGGCCCTGGAAAGCCTCCGCGAGCTGAAAAAAGAGTCCGTCAGGTATTTTCCCTTGGTCGAGGAAAAGGCCTAAACGCCCACCGCGGCCAAGGCGCGCCCCGCCCGCCGCGAGAAAACCCTCAGCGTCAAGCCAATCCGCCGCGGACGCGAGAATAGCGCCCAAGAAACCGCGCGCGCCGGTTTAGGCCCGGAGGCGCCTGGCGGCTCTCCTTAGGGACGCGAGGACGCGCCTTTTTTTGAGCGCCCCGAAAGCGGCTTACGGGGGGGCCCCCGCGCTAGCGAGGCCAATTTAGGCGCCCGGAATTCGCGGCTTTCCGCGCCGCCCACGGAAATTTTACGGAAGGCGTTTATTGTTACTGAAGGCGTTGACCTTAAAGGAACCGCGCGGGCGCGCGGCTAGCCTCGCGCGACGGAAAAAAAGCGCGACAAGCGCCTCCTTTGAGGGTCGCGGAGCCGCGCGGCGGAGCGAAGACCCTTCGCGATTTGGCGCGGCGCGCGAATATCGTTAAAGCGATATTCACGCGGCGCGCTTGGGGGCCCGGTCGCCGCGCGCGGCGACGCTTCAAACTCCCAAGCGTCACAAGGGGGAGAAGAGGAGGCTCGGGCGCGCGCGGGCCAAGAGAGGCCCGGAGGCGGAGAAGACCCTAAGGGCAATCCTCGCCGGAAGGGGCCCCAAAAATCTCTCGCGCGCCGGGGAAGGCGCGAGGGCGGCGACCGGAAAGCGCCCGCAAAGGACTTTCGCGAAAAGTCCCGAGCCGTAAGGGCGCGCGTCAAACAGTTCTCTTAAGGTTGACCGGAAGGCAAGCCCCTCGGGACTCCAAGGGGGCCTTCCTCTTGGAGAGAAGGGCGAGGGACGCGCGCGGCCAAGCCTTGACGCTCAACCGTCGCCTTGACGCTCAACCGTCGGCTTGACGCTCAACCGTCGGCTTGACGCCAATCCGGCACGGTTCTGAACCGGGACGCCACGCGCTGAAGCGCGCGGTTTTTCCATCCCAGGTCAAATTCTTCGGGGTCAAAGCCGCCGCCCGTCCACTCCATCATGTCCTCGTGGTCCTCGTGTTTCGGGTTCCCAAGGACTTCCAGAAGCTCCGCGTACCCGTACGAGCCTCCGCAGTCCTCCGGAGGGCAAGCCCTCGCGCCTTTGTAGCAGCCGCTCGCCTGCCCTGGCGTCGGGGGGACGAAGTCGGTGTCAAGCACTTTGATGACGTGTTCCCACGAGTCGCCCATATCGTAGAGGTACCTGAACCTGGCGCCTTTGTAGAGGCCAAGCCTGTTTAGCTTGGTTTTCGCGGGATTGAGGCAGTCCTCTCCGCAAGAATCGCTGTAGTCTTCGTCCGGATGGTAGAACTCCTGGCCAAAAATGGTGAAGGAATAAAGGTGGCAGTTCGACCACCCCATAACTTCTTGGACGAGACGGTGAAATTGAGCCAAATTTATGTTGGAAGGAACGTAAAAATACCGCCAAACCTTCGGCCGCACGTCTCTGAGCTCAACTCGGAAAGCGTAGAGCGGAACTCCGATGGCCGGCTTTTTCGCGGCGGCGGCCGCTTTTTTCGGGGCGGCGGCGGCCGTCTTTTTCGCGATCGGGGCCGTCTTTCGCGCGGCGGCGGCCGCTTTTTTCGGGGCGGCGGCGGCCGTCTTTTTCGCGATCGGGGCCGTTTTTCGCGCGGCCGGGGCCGCTTTTTTCGGGGCGGCGGCCGTCTTTTTCGCGATCGGGGTCGGTTTTTTCGCGGCGGCGACCGGCTTTTTTACGGCTTTGGCCGGTTTTTTTTCGTCTTGGTCTGATTTTTTCATGTGGCTCGCCCCGCGAGTTTCGTTTTTCCGACCGCGAACGCCATGATTTTGGCGCGCTCGCGGGCGGGCGTGGATGGCCATGGGGAACGGAATCCCCCCAAAATGGCGACGCTAAATTGAATATTGGAACGCTTAAGCGCGCGCGCCCTTTGGCCGCCCGCGAGACGCTCAAACGTCACAAATAAGGACAGGGTCCGCTAGGGTCGCGCGCGACGCGCGGACAAGCCCGAAGTCGGCTCGCGTCGGCGCTGTCCCAAAGCTCCTTAAAATCTTGTAAGCTAGCTTACTCTAAATACCAAGCGTTATTTTTTTTAACTTATATATGGCGCGGGGAGCCCTTGTCAAGCCCCTAAAACCTTTAACCGCCCAAACTCGCGTCTGCGCGCCCGCCCATCAATCCACGCGCCCAAGCGTCTCCGCGCCCCCGGCCCCTCCTTAAAGCGCGCCTTGCGAGAGAGGGGGCCTGGGCCTATAATTTGACGGCCCTTCGCCGGGCTTTTCGCGGACTTTTGACGGACTTCCCTCGCGGTCGCGGGCGGCTTCCCGCTTTTTTAAAATATCCCCAACCCTTTGGAGCGAATATGGCCTATCCCCCGATTATCGAGGAGTTCGTGGAACTCGTCCAGATCCCCACCCACTCCCGCCAAGAACGGCTTATCGCCGACGTTTTGACGCGCAAACTCCTCTCTCTCGGCCTGGAGGTCACCGAGGACCGCGTGGGCGAGGTTATAGGGGGAAACGCCGGCAACTTAATCGCGCGCTGGCCGGGGGACGCCGCCATTCCGGCGCTCCTCTTCTCCGCCCACATGGACAGGGTCGCCAATCCGGGTAAAATCGTCCCTTTGGTGAAGCCCGAGGACGATCAAATCGTGAGCGAGGGGGACACGATCCTCGCCGCGGACGACGTTTCCGGGATCGTGGCCATTTTGGACGGAATACGGCGCGTTACGCGCGAAAAGGCCCCCCACGGGGACGTGGAGATCGTCTTTTCCGTGGCGGAGGAGGTGGGCCTATTGGGAGTCCGGCATATGGACATGTCGCGCCTCAAGTCCCAAATAGCCTACGTGCTCGATAGCGGCGGGACCCTGGGGACGCTGGTCAACCGGGCCCCGACCCAATACACCTATACCATCGTCATCGAGGGACGGGCCAGCCACGCCGGCATGAGCCCGGAAAAGGGCCTTAACGCCATCAACGTGGCGGCGGTGGCCATCGGGCGGCTCCCGGAGGGTCGGGTTTCCCCGCTCACCACGGGCAATATCGGGCTTATCGAGGGGGGCGAGGCCACCAATATCGTCTGCGACCGCGTCACGCTCATCGGCGAGGCCCGGAGCCACGATTCCGTGGAACTTGATTTTTACCTGGGGCTTATCCAGCGCGTTTTCCGCGAGGCCTGCCAGGAGCGAGGCGCGGGGCTGAAAATTGACTTCAACTTAGAATACGCCGCCTTTCACGTCCCCACGGGCGAGCCCGTCCTGACTTTGGCCACGGAAGTTTTCGCCGCGATGGGGATTCGCTCCGAAATCGTTTCCTCCGGCGGAGGCCAGGACGGCAACTATTTTAACGAGCGCGGGATTAAGGCCGTGGGCTTGGCCACGGATTACGACCACGTCCACACGAGAGAGGAAACGCAGAGAATTACCTCGCTCGTGAAATGCGGCGAGGTCGTGGCCGAGTTAATTAAGGCCCGCGCGCGGGAAAAGGCGTAAGGGGGAAGGGCCCTTCCGGAGACCTCCCGGGGCGGGGGGAAAAAGAGCGAGCGCGAAAGCGAAAGAGCGAGGCCGCGAGAGAAGGCGCCCCCAGCGACCCAAGCGCGCCGACCTTAACCGTTTCCTCCGGCGGAGGCCAGGACGGCGCCTATTTTAACGAGCGCGGGATTAAGGCCGTGGGCTTGGCCACGGATTACGACCACGTCCACGCGAGAGAGCGAACGCGGACAGTCGCCTCGCTCGCGCGACGCGGATAAGTCGTGGCCGAGTTAATTAAGGCCCGCGCGCGGGAAAAGGCGTAAGGGGGAAGGGCCCTTCCGGAGAATTCCCGGGGCGGGGGAGAAAGAAAAAGAGCGAGCGCGAAAGCGAAAGAGAGAGGCCGCGAGAGAAAGCGTCCCAAGCGCGCCGACCTTTTTGGAGTTTGGCGGGGAACTGTTGTAAAATAACCCCGCCCGTTTTCTTCTTTACGCGCCTTTCTTTTAAGGGCCCGCGCCTTGGGGCGCGGGGCGCCCGCCGCGCCGGGAGCGCCCCGCTAGCGGCTTTCCGCGCTCTTTGGGCTCTCTCCCCCAAGCGGGCCAAGATTTTTCCCTCCAACGAGGGGCCTTTTCCCCAAGCGCGCGCCTCCCTTCCTTTTTTCTTTTCCAGAAAATTCCCGCCTTTCGCTTTTTCCACTCCCCCCACTTTTAAGGGAAAGCCCCGCGCCGCGCCCGCGCGGCCGCAAGGATATTTTTAATGCCTGAGTTAAGCTTGGTGGTTCCGGTCTTTAACGAGGAGTCTTCCATCCCCATCTATCTGGAAAAGGTCCGGGAGGTCTTAAAAGGCGTCGGGGAGGACTACGAAATCATTTTCGCCATGGATCCCTCGACGGACCGGACGGAAGAGATCGTGACCGCCGCCAACCGCGAGGACGGACGGGTTAAGCTCCTTAAATTTTCCCGGCGCTTCGGGCAGCCCGGGGCCATCTGGGGGGGGCTGGCCTATTCCACCGGGCGGGCCGTCATCGTCATGGACGTGGACCTCCAGGATCCCCCCGAGGTTATCGCGGACTTGGTCGCGGTCTGGCGGGAAGGGAAGTATAAGGTGGCGATCCCCCAGCGCCGGAGCCGGGAGGGGGACAATATCGTCAAGCGGATCGTGGCCTACTGCGCCTATTGGTTTATCAACAAGACGGCCATCGTGGAGATCCCCCGCAACTGCGGGGATTTTCGGCTCCTGGACCGCGAGGTGGTAACCGAGCTCTTGCGCCTCAAGGAGACGAACGCCTTTTTGCGGGGACTTACCGCGGTCGTGGGCTACAAATACAAGCTCGTGCCCTTTGACCGCAAGCCGCGCGCGGGGGGCGAGGGGAAATATTTCCGCTTCACCGGGGGGATCTTTATCGGCTTTAACGGGGTCATCGCCTTTTCGGGGGCCCTTCTGCGCCTCATGACCTTCGCGGGTTTCATCATGGCGGGGCTCGCCATCGTCGCCGCCCTGGTCCTTCTCGTCGGCAAAGTCACCGGCTGGTACCAGTTCGCCACCGGTCTCGCGACCCTGGCGGTCTTTTTCCTCTTCCTCACCGGCTGCCAGTTCGTCGGCATGGGGATATTGGGGGCCTATATCGGGCGCATTTACGAGGAGACCAAGCGGCGGCCCATTTTTATCGTGGAGGAGGCGGTGGGCTTCAAGGAGGCCCAGGGCTCGCTCTACCCCCACCGCGAGCCGGAAAGGCTCCTTTCCCCCGGAAGGGAAGCGGAATCATGAGCGAGGCGGAAAAACCCTGTCCCATCTGCGGGACCGCCAGCCAGTACGCCTGCTCGCGCCGCGGCCGGACGGCGCCCATTAAAGATTACGCCCTCTTTCACTGCCCGGGGTGCCACTTTTCCTTTATCCCGGATTACCGGACCGACTTCGCGAACGTTTACACCGAGGCCTACTACCGGGGGGAAGGCGCGGACCCCATGGTCAATTATCTCTATGATCACCAATACCCCCGGGAAACCCTACGCTCCCTTGAGTGGGAGGGGATCGCGCGCGTCTTCCATTTCCTGAAGGGGAAGGACAACCCGGAGGCCAAGTGGCTGGACTACGGCTGCGGGATGGGGAGCCTGACGCGCCACGCGCGGGAAAAAGGCCTTTCCGCCTTCGGCTACGAGCCCTACGGCCAAGCCCCGGACGAGGGCGAGGGGAGCGAGGGCTCTTTTATCCTGGGCGCCGAGTCTCTCTCCCGCGAGGGCCCCTTCGATTTCGTGACGGCCATCGAGGTGATTGAGCACGATCCCGAGCCCGTCGCTTTCTTGCGCCGGATTAGGCCCCTCTTAAAGGAGGGCGGGATCCTCTTCCTCACCACGGGGAACGCCTGGCCCTACCGCCATAAGCTCGACTCCTGGTCCTACGCCGGGATCCCGGACGCGCACATGAGTTTTTTCGAGCCGGGCGCCTTGGCCCTGGCCATGGAAAAAAGCGGCTTTAGGCCGGAGTTTAAGGGTTTCGCGCCCGGGTTCAGCCAGATTATCGCCTATAAGATTTTAAAAAATTTGGGCTTTACCCGGCGTTCTCCCGTCTGGCGCCTCGTCCCCTGGCCGCTGGTCTCGCGCCTCGCGGACAGCCGCTTTAAGGTGACCGCCCACCCCGTGGGGGTGGCGGCCTAGAGGCCGCCCCCAAGGGCTTTTCCCCTTTTGGCCCTGGGCGCGGATTTCCGGTAAAATGGGGCTTGGGAACGCTTTCGCCACTCAAGCGTCGCGCCGTTAGGGCTTTTTCCCGCGCGCGCCTTTTCGAGGAAAAAAGATGATCATCACGCGCTCGCCGCTTCGCGTCAGCCTCGGGGGCGGGGGAACCGATCTCCCCTCCTATTACCGGGAACAGGGAGGCGGTTTTCTCATCGCCGCGGCCATCGACAAATACGTCTACGTGACTATTCTAAGGCCCTTCAACGAGGGCATTTACCTTAAATACTCCCAGTTGGAGGCCGTCCGCGCGGTGAGCGAGGTCAAGCACCGCATCATCCGCGAGGCCTTAAGGCTGCAAAACCTCAAAACCCCGCAAATCGAGATCACCACCCTCGCCGACATTCCGGCGGGGACGGGCTTAGGCTCTTCCGGGTCCTTTACCACGGCCCTCTTAAAAGCCCTTTACGCCCACCGCCGCCAGGTGATTCTCCCCCAGGAGCTCGCCGAGCTCGCGGCCCACATTGAAATCGATCTCCTCGGCGAGCCCATCGGCAAGCAGGACCAGTACATCGCGGCCTACGGGGGCCTCACCCGCTTCTACTTCAATCCCGACGACTCGGTGGACGCGAAGCCCCTCAATATCCCCATCGACTCCCTCTTCGAGCTTGAGGAAAGGCTCTGCCTCTTTTTCACGGGCTTTACCCGGAGCGCGGGGGATCTTTTGAAAGACCAAAAGGACAAGAGCCAAAAAAGGGACTCCGACATGCTCCAGAACCTGCGTTACGTGAAGGATCTGGGCCTAAGAAGCCAGGAGGCGCTGGAAAAAGGCGACCTTTTCGCCTTCGGGAAAATGATGGACGAGCACTGGGAGAACAAAAAGAAACGCACCGGCGGCATGTCCAATCTCAAGATCGACAATTCCTACAACGTCGCCCTCCAAAACGGGGCCGTGGGCGGCAAGCTCGTGGGCGCCGGGGGCGGGGGCTTTCTGATGTTCCTCGCCGAGGACAAGACGCGCCTCCGGAAGGCCATGCGGGAAGAGGGCTTGGAGGAACTCCGCTTCAAGTTCGATTTTGACGGCGCGAAGACGGTTTTAAGCTAATGTTGCCCGTGGTCATCTTGGCGGGAGGTCTCGCCACCCGCCTGGGCCCGCTTTCCGCGGACACGCCCAAGTCAATGGTCAAAGTCGCGGGGGAGCCTTTCATTTTCCATCAGCTGCGCCTTTTGCGGCGCGGCGGGGCGGAAAGGGTCAAGATCCTCGTCGGCCACTTGGGCGAGAGGATCGTGGAGGCCGTGGGGGACGGCGCGGCCTTCGATCTCGCGGTGACCTACTCCGCGGACGGCCCGAAGCTTTTGGGGACGGGCGGGGCCCTCGTCCGCGCTCTCCCGACGCTGCCCGCCTTTTTTATGGTCCTCTACGGGGACAGCTACTTGGAGGTGGATTACCGGGAGGTGGCCCGCGCGTTTCTCTACAGCGGGAAACTCGCCCTCATGACCGTCTATAAGAACGAGAACAGGCACGAGCGCAGCAACGCCGTTTTTTACAACGGCGCGGTCCGGCTTTACGACAAAAAGAACCACGACAGTTCCATGAATTACGTGGATTACGGGCTTTTGTGCCTTTCGGGGGAGGCCTTTCGCGACGCTCCCAGCGGGAAATTCGATCTCTCCGAAACGCTCGCGGGACTCGCGGTCAAAAAAGAGCTGGCCGGCTTGGAAGTCAGCGAGCGCTTTTACGAAATCGGCTCGCCCACGGGATTGGCGGAATTGGAAAAACGCCTGACGGAGAAAATCTAAGGATGCCGCGCCCGTTGCCGTCTTTCCGCTTTATTTGGGCGAGCCTTTTTTCCCCCTCCCGCGACAGCGGCGTAAAAGCCCAAGCCGTCCGCCAAATCTTCAGCGGGGCCATCGCCACGGGCGCGGATCTTTTAGTTTTCCAAAGCGCGATTCGCCTCGGATTCCATCCCAGCCTCGCGGCCGTTTTTTCCTTTGTCGTCGTGGCCTCGACCAATTTTACCATCACGCGCTTTTACGTCATCGGGGAAACGCGCGTCCAGACCAAGCCTTTGGCCGCCCAGTATCCCCTCTATATCGCCACGGCCCTCGTTTCCCTGGCGATTATCCAGCTTTTTATCCTCGTTTTTTACGTTTACGCGGGTCTCGCGCCGATACTGGCCAGGATAATCGCGATTCCCTTTGTTTTTATCTTTACGCTCCTCGTCGGGCGATTGCTGGTATTCAAAAAAGCGGAAAGGAACGGCGTTTCCCATGAGCGAGACTCACACTAACAAATGGCCCAAGAAGGTTCCCGAGCTCACCGCGGAGCAGGAAGCCATCCGCGACGACTTCATGCGCAGTCACCTGGAGGCCATGCAGACCAAATGGTATGGCTTCGTGGGCAATTTTGACAATAAGTACCCTTTGAAGAGCTATTTCGCGGGCTGCAAGACCCTCGAAATCGGGGCGGGCATCGGGGAGCATCTCAACTGGGAAGACTACGCGACGGAAGAGTACCACGCCATCGAGATGCGCCCGGAACTCTGCGCCAAGATCGCCTCCCTCTTTCCCGGGGTCAAGACCTATCCCCTGGACTGCCAGGAGACGCTCCCCTTCGCGGACGACTATTTCGACCGGATAATCGCCATCCACGTTCTCGAGCATCTCCCGGATCTTCCCCGGGCCCTCGCGGGCTTTTATCGGGTCCTCAAGCCGGGCGGGAAATTTTCCGTGGTCATCCCCTGCGAGGGGGCCTGGGCCCACCGTCTCGCCCGCAATATCTCCGCGCGGAGGCATTTCGAGAAAAAATACGGCCAGAGCTACGACTGGTTCATCAATTCCGAGCATCTCTCGCGTCCCCGGGAGATAATAGAGGAACTGAAACGGCTCTTTACATTGGAGGGGACGAGGTATTATCCTCTCCTTGTCCCCATTATCAACGTTAACCTCACCATCGGTCTCACCCTGACCAAATAAGGAGAGCTAGGAGTGTCTTTCAGCCAGGATTTTTTGGACGAGGCCGTCAAGGTCATCCAAAACATGTCCGCCCCGGCCCTGGAGCGGGCGGCGACCCTTTTAAGCGAGGTCCGCGAGCGGGGCGGCCGGCTCTTTATTTTGGGGGTGGGCGGCTCCGCGGGCTCCGCCTCCCACGCGGTCAACGACTTCCGCAAACTGTGCGCCCTAGAGTCCTATACCCCCGTCGACAACGTTTCGGAGCTCACGGCTCGGACCAACGACGAGGGCTGGGAGACGGTCTTTAAGGAGTGGCTTCTGGGGAGCCATTTAAGCGCCAAGGACGCGGTCCTGGTCCTTTCGGTGGGCGGGGGCGATTTGGAGCGTAACGTCTCGGCCAACCTCGTGCGCGCCTTGGAGCTCGCCCAAAGCGTGGGGGCCTCCATTTTAGCCGTCGTGGGACGGGATGGGGGCTACGCCGGCAAGGTGGCCGACTGCCTGATACTCATTCCCACGGTCAATCCCGACCATATTACCCCCTTAACCGAGGCCTTCCACGGCGTGGCCTGGCACCTTTTGGTAACCCACCCCGCCCTCAAGAGGAATCCGACGAAATGGGAAAGCTCGGTCAAATAGCCCCGCGCCCGGCGGTCTTTTTGGACCGCGACGGGGTCTTAAACGAGGCCGTCGTTCGCGACGGGAAACCTTATCCCCCCGCCGACGCGGACTCCCTCGTCATCCCGCCGGATACGCTTCCCCTCCTCCGCGAGCTCAAAGAGGCGGGCTACTGGCTTATCTGCGTGACCAACCAGCCCGACGTGGCGCGGGGGACGAGGACCCTCACGAACGTCTTGGCCATGTGCGCGCGCGTCAGCGCCTCTCTTCCCTTAGACGCCACGCGCGTTTGCCTCCACGACGGCGCCGACCGCTGCCCCTGCCGCAAGCCCCAGCCGGGGATGCTCCTGGAAGCGGCCGCCGAATTCAGTATCTCCCTCGCCCAGTCCTTCATGGTGGGGGATCGCGCCTCCGACGTGGGGGCCGGAAGGGCCGCGGGAACGCGGACCATTTTTATCGATCGCGGTTACCGGGAGCCCCCTCCCGATCCCCCCGCGGACTTTGTCCGCGGAAGTCTCGCGGAAGCGGTGGCGCTCATTTTGAGCCTCACGGAAAGGACGCCCTAAATTATGAAGACGGCAAAAGATCTTAAGGTTAAACTCTTCGCCGACGGCGCGGACAAAAAAGGGATGCTGGAAATGTACCAAAATCCCTTAATCAAAGGTTTCACCACCAATCCCACCCTGATGCGCAAGGCCGGGGTCACCGATTACCAGGCCTTCGCCAAGGAGATTATCGCCGCTATCCCCGACCGGCCCCTCTCCTTTGAGGTCTTTTCCGACGAGTTTCCGGAGATGGAGCGCCAGGCCAAGCTCATCGGCTCCTGGGGGAAAAACGTCTACGTGAAGATCCCGGTCACCAACAGCGCGGCCCAGTCCTCCGCGCCCCTGGTCCGGACCCTCGCCCAGGCCGGAGTCCAACTGAACGTCACGGCCATGATGACCCTCGCCCAGGTTCGGGAGATCCAGGAAGCCTTAAGGGGCGGCCCCCCGGCTTACGTCTCCCTCTTCGCGGGGCGCGTCGCCGACACCGGGGTGGACCCTATCCCCGTCATGGCCGCGGCGGTGGCCCTTTTGGAGCCCACGCCCGACATCGAGCTCATCTGGGCGAGCCCCAGGGAGCTTTTAAACGTCTTTCAGGCGGATCAGGTAAATTGCCATATCATTACCGCCACCAACGACATCCTTAAAAAGCTCTCCCTTGTCGGCAAGGACTTAACCGAATACTCGCTGGACACCGTCAAGATGTTCAAGGGGGACGCGGAGGGCGCGGGCTATAAGCTTTAGCCTCCCGAGAGGCCCCGCGCGCCGGAGGCGCGCGGGGCGCGCCTCCCTCGCCCGTCTCAAAAGGAACGCCCCGCGCGGAGGGCGTGGAAGCCTCGCGGGGGCCTTCAAGAGCGGCGCCAGACTGGAAAGCTCGCGGATTTGGGCCCTTTGGCTTTTTGGGCGAGCCACGTTCCGTTGGTGGCGCGCCTCCTCTTCCGGCGACCGTTTTCTCTTCCGCGCGGGACCGTTTCTTGTCGCCTCAAGCTCTCCCCATAAGCGTCGCGCGGGAGCGTCTGGGCGCGCGAATTTCGCCAATGACGATCGGTCCCGCGGGGAACGGGCCCGCTACGCGCGCCTCTTTAACTCGCCCCGGCGCGCGCGTCGGGATAGCCCTTTTCGGCGCCTTTTCGTCGCCTTGACCCGCGTCTCTTCGAAAGGGTTTCGGACTCGCCATAATCTTTCGCGATACCCCCCGCCTTCGTTTACTCCTTTCGCCTCGCTTTATATTTGACCCGCTCGCGCCTCGCGTCCCCAAGTCGGGGCCTTTCTTCGCGCGACGGGGCCCGCGCGTCTTCCCGCGTAAAGGCCCGCGTCATGTCGCGCGCGGAGCTGGCGTGGCGATACGGCCAAACGCGGATCGCGGGGCGAAGACGGCTACAAGCGCCCCAAGCGGCGAGGAGCTATTTAAGGCGCGACGGCGGCGCGTTTTTGGGAGCAGGCCGCGATCGCGTCCGCGAGGGGACGGGCGGGCTTCAGGAGATATTGCGAGCGGGCGTAATATTCGCCTTCGCTAAAATCGCTCGCGTAGACGGTCGCGCCCGCGAGGAGGTAATCGGTCTTGAAATTTATTCCGGAATCGCTTAAGAGGGGCGGGATCAAGGGAGGGAGGGAGGGATAGTTTTCCCAGATAATCCAGGCCGCGGCGATTTGCGCGCAGGTCATTTTGCCAAAAAAGCGGCGGGCGTACTCCTGGGCGCCGGGGTTGATAGAATTGAGCCAGTACGCTCTGGGGGTATAGGTATTTAAGGCGTAGATAGCCCCGGGGACCCTTCCGGTTAAGTCAATTACGGGGGTTCCGGGCGTAAAGCCGCTTTCGCGCGCGATAAACTTGAGGCCCATAAGGTACCGGGCCATGGGAGGGGCGAAGTTTAAGGGAGCGCCTCCGTCCCGGACGCTTTGCGGAACGCCGTAGGAAAAGAGGGAAGGCGGCTGGCGGTAGGGTTGCCCGACGGAGGAAACGACAATCCCCACGGAAATGAAAAGGGCAAGGACGCTTAAGGAGGAGGCCCGGTAAAGCCAGAAGCGGGGCGGGGTCTGGCGCGCCAGAAGAATTAAAAGGGCCAGAAAGGCGAAAAAGGAGGCGAGGGAAACGGTGAGAAAGACGGAATTGTTGCTCCCCGCCCCGTAGACGAGGGTTAAGATCAGAACGAAGAAGAAGAGCCTTAAAAGAGGCGGCTTGGCGCGCTTGGGAGCGATTTTGAAGTCTTTAAACTGGGAACGCGCGAAGAGCCCCAAAGCGGGCGCCCAAAGGAGGTAACCGGCTAAATAGTTTTGCCAGAGCAAACGGTCGGAGTAAAAAATATAGAGATTGAGGGCCAGAATGGCGGCGACGGGGACGGAGAGCCGGACATTGGCGCGCGGGCTCTTTTCCGTAAAGCCCAAGACGAAGCCCGCGAGGAAGAGGAGGGCCAGGCCCGCCAAGAAATTGAGCGTCAGTCCCAGCCAAAGGATATCGGCGTCCAGCGTTAAGATTTGGCTCACGCTGTGGGCGCCCGAAATGGACTCCTCCAAAATGGCCGTCTGGAACCTTAAAACAAAGGCGCCGAGGCTTCCGTCGATGGCTGTCGCCGTGGCCGCGAGGGCGAAAAGGGAAAGCGCCGCCGCGAGGGCGGGGCCGCGCCAGTCGGGCCAATAGCTCCATAAGCCCCAGAGCGCGACGAGGAGCGCCAAGGCGACGGCCGCGTGGGGCCGGGACATCGCCGCTAGGTAGCCTCCGACGGCTATCCAGAGCCAACCGCTCCAGGCGAGGGCGCGCTCCTTTTTCCTCTTTTGGAGGGTGACGGAGAAGACCCCGATGGCCACGAGGACGATGGCCATAAAATTTAAAATATTGTAATTGGGGGTGGGCAGCCAGAGATTGAAGAGGGTCAGGGAACCGAAGGAAAAGAGAAAAGAAACGAGACAGAGCCAGAATCCCTTCAGCGGGGCCTCTGGGGGCGATATGGCGCGCAGAACGAGGGAGCAAAGATAGATGGCGGCGAGAAGATAAAGGGTAAAATTTACGGAGCGCAGCCAGCCGATGTCGCCCCCGACCAAAAGATAGAGGGGATGGTGGATAAAACCCGAAAGAATATGGAGGGTGTCGTATTCCCAAGGGCGCTCGATTACCAAAAGGTAGACGCCGTCGTCGGTAAAATCAAAGCCGTTGAAAAAACACTTGTAGATAAAGGAGAGATAGACGAGGGCCATTAACCCGGAGACGACCAAAAGGGATTTGACGGTTCTGTCGATGGCGTAAGTCATAAAAAAACTTTCTGGAAACCCGGACGTTTCTCCATCAATGATAATTATTTTTAGCCGTCGTTCCAAGCTTCCAGTCAAAGCGAGGGCCGCGCGCGGAAAAAAGCCTTGGCCGGTTTACCCCAAAGAAGGCGAGGGGGAGGGCTCAGGGCCCCACCCGCTCCATGGCTCTTTGAGCTCCGAGCTTCTTTAAGCTCCAAACCTCTTTAAGTTCCAAGCCTTTTGAAACTCCACGCCTTTTAGAGCCATAAGCCCGTCACGCCTTAATCCCTTTCGCGCTAAGTCACGCGCGCTATCCAAAGGATATAGCCCAGCGCGAAAAGGGCGAGGGGACGGCGCGCCAGGCCGCTCTCGCGGCGAGGGGCAAGCCGTCACGCCCGGCGCGAAAGAAGCGCGAGTAGCCCAAGCCCCTTTGGGCGCGCGCGCGAGAAAACCCACGAGCGCCGCTTGAAGAGACCCTTCGTGGGTGGGATTAGTGGAGTCGATCCGGCGCTAGCGCTCCGTCGCGTTCGCGGCGAAATAGGCCTGAAGCGAGCTCTCCGTCCCCAGCGCGAGCTTCTTTGTTTGAAGGCGCGCGCGCCGCGCGCGCGAAGACGGCTCCAAGCGCGCGACAGCGGTCATGAGCTATTTAAGGCGCGGCGGCGGCGCGTTTTTGGGAGCAGGCCGCGATCGCGTCCGCGAGGGGCCGGGCGGGCTTCAGGAGATATTGCGCGCGGGCGTAATATTTGTCTTCTCTAAAATGGCTCGCGTAGACGGTCGCGCCCGCGAGGAGGTAATCGGTCTCGGTATCGATTCCGGAATCCCTTAAGAGGAGCGGGCTCAAGGGAGGGCTAGCGGGATTGTTTTCCCAAATGAGCCAGGCCGAGGCGATTTGCGCGCAGGTCATCTTGCCAAAAAAGCGGCGGGCGTACTCCTGGGCGCCGGGGTTGAGGGAATCGAGCCAGAACGCTCTGGGGGTATAGGTATTTAAGGCGTAGATAGCCCCGGGGACCCTTCCGGTTAAGTCAATTAAGGGCGTTCCGGGCGTAAAGCCGCTCTCGCGCGCGATAAACTTGAGGCCCATAAGGTAGCGGGCCACGGGCGGGGCGAAGTTTAAGGGAGCGCCTCCGTCCCGGACGCTTTGCGGAACGCCGTAGGAAACGAGGGAATACGGCTGGCGGTAGGGTTGCCCGACGGAGGAAACGACTATCCCCACGGAAATGAAAAGGGCAAGGACGCTTAAGGAGGAGGCCCGGTAAAGCCAGAAGCGGGGCGGAGTCTGGCGCGCCAGGAGAATTAAAAGGGCCAGAAAGGCGAAAAAGGAGGCGAGGGAAACGGAGAGAAAGACGGAGTTGTTGCTCCCCGCCCCATAGACGAGGGTCAAAAGCAGAACGAAAAAGAAGAGTCTTAAAAGGGGCGGCTTGGCGCGCTTGGGATCGATCGCGAAGTCTTTAAACTGGGAACTCGCGAAGAGTCCCAAAGCGGGCGCCCAAAGGAGGTAGCCGGCTAAAACATTATGCCAGCGCAGACGGTCGGAGTAAGAAATATAGAGATTGAGGGCCAGAATGGCGGCGACGAGGACGGAGATCCGGACATTGGCGCGCGGGCTCTTTTCCGTAAAGCCCAAGACGAAGCCCGCGAGAAAGAGGAGGGCCAGTACCGCCGAGAAATTGAGCGTCAGTCCCCGCCAAAGGGTATTGGCGCCCAGCGAAAAGATATGGCTCGCGCTGTGGCCGCCTGAAATGGACTCCTCCAAAACGGCCGTCTGGAACCTTAAAACAAAGGCGCCGAGGCTTCCGTCGATGGCTATCGCCGTGGCCGCGAGGGCGAAGAGGGAAAGCGCCGCCGCGAGGGCGGGGCCGCGCCAGTCGGGCCAATAGCTCCATAAGCCCCAGAGCGCGACGAGGAGCGCCAAGGCGACGGCCGCGTGGGGCCGGGACATCGCCGCGAGGTAGCCTCCGACGGCTATCCAGAGCCAGCCGCTCCAGGCGAGGGCGCGCTCCTTTTTCCTTTTTTGGAGGGTGACGGAGAAGACCCCGATGGCCACGAGGACGATGGCCATAAAATTTAAAATATTGTAATTGGGCGAGGGAAGCCAGAGAATGAAGAGGGTCAGGGACCCGAAGGAAAGCGAGAAAGAAACGAGACAGAGCCAGAACCCCTTCAGCGGGGCCTCTGGGGGCGATATGGCGCGCAGAACGAGGGAGCAAAGATAGAAGGCGGCGAGAAGATAAAGGGTAAAATTTACGGAGCGCAGCCAGCCGATGTCGCCCCCGACCAAAAGATAGAGGGGATGGTGGATAAAGCCAGAAAGAATATGGAGAGTGTCGTATTCCCAAGGGCGCTCGATTACCAAAAGGTAGACGCCGTCGTCGGTAAAATCAAAGCCGTTGAAAAAACACTTGTAGATAAAAGAGAGATAGACGAGGGCCAAGAACCCAGAGATGACCAAAAGGGATTTGACGGTTCTGTCGATGGAGTAAGTCATAGCGCGCTTTCTGGAAACCCCTGGCGTTTTTCCCTTACGGATAATTTTTTGGGTCGGCGCTTCGCTTCCAGTTAAAGCGAAGGCCGCGCGAGAGCGGACAAGCGTCTTGGCCGATTTTCCCCCCAAAGGGAGGGGGGAGGCTTGAGGAGCCACGCGCTCCAAACGTCTTGGAGTTCCGCGCCTTTTTAAGCTCCGCGCCTTTTTAAGCTCCACGCCTCATAAAGCTTCAAGGCTCATAAAGCTTCAAGCCTCTTAAAGCTCCGCGCCTCTTAAGCTCCAATCCTTTTTGAGCCATAAGCCCGTTTCGCCCTAAGCCCTTTTAGGACCAAGCCATGCCCACTATCCAAATGATATAGCCCAGCGCGAAAAGGGCGAGGGGACGGCGCGCCAGGCTGGCTCTCGCGGAAAGGGGCAAGCCTTCCGCTCCGGCGCGGAAGAAGCGCGCGATAGCCCAAGCGCCTCCGAGCGTCCACGCGAGAAAACCCACGACCGCCGCGAAAAGCGAGCCTTCGTGGGTTACGGGATAAGTGGAATAGATCCGGTAATAGCGCTCCGTCTCATTTTCGGCGAAATCGGCGGGAAGCGCGCTCTCCGTCCCCAGGGCGCGGGCCTCTTTGATTTTAAGGCTCGCGAGGTATCCGGAGAGTTCCCGATTGGAGGCGTCGAGGAGATCCGCGCGCGGAAAATAAAAGCTCCGGGCGGCGTTAAGGGCGGCGCGCAATCTTAAAAAGCCAAGGTAGGCTTGGGCGCTTTCGCCTTGGCTCTTAAGGCTCGCGGAGAGATCGTAGAGTTCTTGGGCCGCGCTCGCGGACGCGCCCACGGGGGAGTACCAGTTAAGGGCCCGGAAATAATGGACAATCGCCTTCTCGGAGGCGCCGGACTCTTGGAAAGCGCGGGCCTTTTTGAGTTCGCCGGAGGCGCGTATTTCCATAAAGGCCGCCATAAACGCCAGAAAAAGGATAATGAGGGCCAGGGCGCGCGCCCAGGGCTTGCGCGTAAATTGAGGCATCTACTCTTTCCCCTCATAGATGGAGCGGTAGAGAAAGTTACCCTCCGGCGGGAGTTCCCGCGTGGGCGGGAGCGCGAGGCAATCCCGGTAATAGGCGTAGAGATCCCGGGTGAAATAGAGGCCGTCTTTATCCATTTGGGCGATCAGGGGCCCGATAAAGTCCGTGGCCTCCTTAAGGCTCCGGTATTTGGCGAGGGCCAAAAAGTAGCGGTTGACGGCGGTGTTGGAATAGGGATCGAGGTCGACGGCCTTGCGCCAGGCTTCCAAGGTTTGCGGAATGAGGCGTTGGTTATCGTAGATAAGCCCCAAAAGGATCCAGTTGATGACCAGATGGGGCCGCAGGGCGATCAGATCTCGCGTCGCCGCCTCGGCCTTAGGGAAATCGCGCGCCAGGCGGTAGCTGTTGGCGACCAGGCCCTTGGCGTTTAAAAGAACGTCGGTCGGGAGAAGGTAGTTTAAGCCTCCCAGGGAAAAGGCGGCGAGGAACTTGTCCGCGGTCTCGGCGGTGAGGAGGTACTCGCGGTGCTTGAAGGTAAACTCCAAAATTTCCCGGAGGACGTAGTACATCTGCGCCGGGGCCTTGGGCGGGATCGGCACGCCCTCTTCCGCCGGGAAGGCGGAAAAATAGCGCGTAAGCCTTCGCAGATAGCGCTCGTAAGTCCCGTCCAGGATAGCCGAAATCCCGGCGTTGGGGTCGCGCTTGATTTCCGCCAGCCACAGAAATTCCTCGCCGGGCCGGAGGTAGGGAGTGAGAAAAGCGATTTCCGTCCCGTATTGGGTAAAGACATGGCGGCCGCGGTCCATATTGGCGTTTAAAAAGAAATTGGGAAACCCCGGGGTGAGGGGGCTTAAGAGGTCGCCGTCGCCGTCGGTGGGGAAATAGGCCAAGGGGAGCTTGATCGGCTCCGGGGGGGCCATCAGCCGCGGGGCCAAAAGGCCCGAGGCGAAAATGAGGGAAACGTCCGGCCTCGTCCCGTAGACGTATTGCAGCGCGAGGAGCGGAAACCAGGCGGCGTGGTGGATGACCAGGGAGTCGGGGGGGAGGGCGGCCAAGTCGGGAAAAAAGAGTTCCGTGGACTGGAAGCCCGAGACGGTCTCGGCGTTTTGGAGCCTATCGCGCCCCAGGGAAAGAAAAGAGAGCGCCAAAACGGCGGCCCCGAGGGCGGTCGCTATCTCGCGGGGGAGCGCGGGGCGCTCCCGGAGCCAGCGTCCGGCCTGCCCCAGGCCCACGCAGAAGAGGATAAAGTAGGCCGTGACGCTGGGGATAAAGGCGGAACTCCCGTCGATCCAGTAATAGAAAAAGCCCATGTTGATAAGGATCAGGGCGACTAAGGCGACGGAGAGGATCTGAAAGCGCCGCCAGAGAAACCTAAGGCCCCAGCCGACGAAGGGGAGCGAGAGCCAAAAGAGGGGAGAGGTGAGGTTTCTGAACTGGACTTGAAGAAAAAAGAGCAAATCCTCGGTCTGGGTCACGCCTTTGAAGTGGTACTCGGAGTCCTTGGCGTCGGAGATATGGTTCCAGAAACGCGCGAGGCTGTTGGTTCTCCCGAAATCCACCGGGAGGGAGTCGGTTTGGGAGCGGACATAAAGCAGCAGGTAGACGGAGAGCCCCGCGAGGAAGAGGAGCGCGAGGATCCCGAGGCGCTTTAAATTGCGCGAGCGCGCGCCCGCGCGGGGAAAAGAGGACGGCTCGCCCCACCAGGCGAGGAGCGCGAGGAAGGGGAGGTAAAGGCTCATGGCCGCGTGATTGCCGCAGGAGAGCCCGTAGACGAAGCCGCCCAGATAGAGGAAGCCCTCCCCGCGGCCTTCGCGCCACTTGGTGGCGAGGAGGATTAAAAGGAGGAGAAAAGCGGAGTTGAGGGAATAGACCTCCAGTTCCGTGGCCGCGACAAAGACCGCCTGGCACAGGCCGTAAAAGAGGACGGGCGCTAAAAGGGAGCCGTAAGCGGGGCGCGCGGGGTCCAGCTTGTGGAGGGAGCGCGCGAGGGCGGCGAGAAGAAAGAGGGAAAGCCCGCCCATCATGGCCGTAAAGACGGTGACGCGAAAGCCGATGGCGCCCAGGGGAAGCCAGGTCAGAATTTTGGCGAGGAGGTTATAGGTGGGAAATCCCGAAGGGTGGGCCACGTCCAGATAGGTGGCCGTGACGGCGAATTCGGGTCCGTCGCGCCAGCCGTAGCCGGCGGTCGCGACGGCGATATAGAAAAAGGTCGCGAGGAGGGCGAGGAAGAGGAGGGCGAAATTGGAGTCGAAGATGGCTTCGAGGCGGGAGCTTGGCGGGGGGGCGTGGTCGCGCATGGGGATGGGGCCTTGACCGAAAACAAAGGCTAAGGGCGAACGCGGGCGGTGGGGCTGGAGGCCGCGGCGGGGCGCCCCGCTGGGCTATATTATACCATGTCCCCAAAAACAACGCCCCCCCGACCCTCCGCGGGGGAAGGGTCGGGGGGGCGTTGTCAAAGAGCGCGAGCGGAGAGCCTTAAGCGCTTAAAAGCTTAGTTCCAACCGTTGGAGAGGTTGCCGGTGCCGGAGTGAACCGTGACGGAGCTGGCGCTGTCATAGTAGTAAATGGTGGAGCCTTCGGCTTTGTGGCGGACGGCGAAGGTGAAGCCGGGGGTGCCATTGGAGCTGATGGTCTTTTTGAGGGAGCCGTAGATGACGTTCTGGTCGCGGACCAGGCCGGCTTCGAGACCTAAGGCGGTGGAATAAACGGAGGTGTAACCAATCTCGGGATGCTGCACGAAGTAAGCTTCTTCGGCGGTCGCGATGGCGTGATAGGCGGACTGAGCGGCGTTGTCCTGCGCGCCCTTACGATAACGGGCGTACTGGGGGATGGCGATGGCGGCCAGGATGCCGATGATGGCCACGACGATCAAAAGCTCAATAAGAGTGAAGCCTTCGCGCTTCTCGGTTAATTTGGCAAACATGTTGAGGACTCCTGTGAAGTTCGCGGCCTAAATGGCGGCCGGTTAATTTTTTCAGGTTTCTGAGGCCTGAAGATTATTGCAAAGCGTAAAGCCGAAACAAGCGAATCTTGACAAACGGTCAAGCAAATTGGGCGCCAATCGCCGGAAAGGGTCTGGGAGGGTCGGGAGCGCGTGGGCGCCAAGGGGGGCTTAAGGGGGCGAGTTGCAAGTTAACTCACTGAATTTATTAGTTTTTTTTCGTATCAGAGCCCGCCGCCGCCCTCTTGCCCGGGGCGCCGGATCCGCGCCAGGGGCTCGCGCCGGTCCGGTCCGGCCCTTTCAGTAGGCCGACGCCTTTCAGGTGGCCGCGGAGAGGGAGAAGTTTTTGTACACCGAAATTCGTTGAGGCTGAGGAAAAAACCGCCCGCGCGGTGGGAAAGGGGCCGTCGGGGCTATTGAGCGGAGGCGGAAAGGGCGTGGGGGTTGCCCTGGGGGAGGGCGGCGCGGGGCGGAAAAGCGCTCGCGTTCGAGGCGACTATACGCTATCGCGGGGGAAAAGACGAGAGATTCCAAAGGGGAAAGGGGAAGAAGGGAGAAGAGGGGATAAGGCCTCTTTTTCCCCGGCCCGGGGGGCGGAAAGGCGCGCGGAGGGAGACCCTTCTTGACGCGCGGGGGGAGGCCCTTAATTATAATGGATAGGCGCTTTTCCGCGCGCGGAGGACCCCATGGCCGGGGGGCCCAAGGGGGGGGCTCTTTATTAATAGGTGGATAGAAAGGCGCTTTTAAAAAAAGAAGCCCCCATGGCCGGGGGGCCCAAGGGAGGGGCTCTTTATTAATAGGTGGATAGAAAGGCGCTTTTAAAAAAAGAAGCCCCCATGGACGGAGGCCCAAGGGGGAGAAGGGGCTCGCGGGGCGCGCGGCGGCGCGCGCGAGGCGAGATTAAGGTGGACTTAAAGTTTTGGTTTACTGAAAATAGAAAAGAGAGCCAAAGGGGGCTAAAAAAGCACTTCCACCTGGCCGGGTCCGATAACCTTGGCCAGGACGATCTTCTTGCTGTCCATATTGACGACGGAGATGGTCTGGCCCAGGGCGCCGTCTTCCTTGGCCTGGCCGAGGGCGGTGACCTTGAGGCCTCCGGCCTGGGCGACGATGGAGACCGTGTCGCCCTTGGAGATGAGGGAGGTGACCCGCAGATCCCTATCCCGGATAGGGGAGCCGGCTCGGACGCTGACCTTGAGGGTTTGGCCCGCGGCTTGGGAAGTATCGGTTAAGGATCCTTTGGCCCGGCTGAAGGAGACGTAACTTTCGGTCAAGTCCTCTTCCGCGAGGACATGTCCCCGGGAAAGATCCCGGACGGCCAAGAGGGCCGGGACCTCGAGATCGACGAGGGCGGTGACCCGGAGGCGGGCCGCTTCGCGGCCGTCGACGGAGAAAAAAACGGTCCCCGCCAAGTAGCCGGGGTTGGAGGAAGGCTGGGGCGCGAAGCGATACTCGACCTGGCCCGCGGGGAGGGCCGGGGCCGGGGCGGAGCCGACGCTGATAAGCTCGAAGCGGCCCGAGGCGTAGGGCTCGGATTTTTGGAGGTAGTCCAGGATAACCCGGCGGATAACGTCGGAGTCCGCCTCCTGGCCGCCGCCGGTGAGGGTCACGACGTCGGGGATGAGCCAGCGGGCGTCGTTGACCGGGGCCCCGGAGCTTTCCAGGCGGCTTTCGAACTGCTGGCGGCGCAAGGTCAGCTTTTGGCCGGGGCCCGGGGCGCCCCCTAAATCGGCGGCCTCCAAGAGAGCCGCGAGGGCCTGGTCTTCCGGTCCGTCGGGGACCACGTTGGCGATGTCCCCCAAAAGGACGCGGGGACCCGTCACGGAGTTTTGCGCGGGGACAATCACGGTCACCCTGGCCCAGAGGGGAGAGGCGGCCCAGAGGAGAGAGAGGAGGGCGCCGAGCGCGGCGAGAGCCCACCGGGAGCGCGGTTGGGGAGAGCGGGCTGGGCGGGAGGCTGCGGGAGGCATGGCTCAGTCTTTCGGGGCGAAGAGAGGCGCGGCGCGTATCCTTAAAATAATAGGCGCGTCGCTCTCCGGCTCAAGAGAGGGCGCCCTTGGGGGCTTAACGCTTGAGGTTGTTGGCGATGGCCAGCATTTCGTCGGAAGTGGTGATGGCCTTGGAGTTCATTTCGTAGGCCCTTTGCGCGGTGATCATTTCCACCATTTCCATGACCACCTCGACGTTGGAGAGTTCCAGAAAACCGTGGGCGATGGTGCCGAAGCTTTCCTCGCCGGGGTTGCCGTCAATGGGGGGACCGGAGGCTTCCGTGGGCTCGTAGATATTATAACCCATGGCGAAGAGGCCCGGGGGGTTGACGAAGCGGGAAGTGGTGAAGCGGCCTTCGGCTAAAATGTTCTGGCGGGCGTCCATGGCCGAGATAAAGCCAAAGGGATCGATGGCGATATGCACGGCCTCGGCCGGGACCACGAATTCCGGGTCCAGGGGATTGCCGTCCTGGCTCACCAGGACCCCGTCGCTGTTGAGCTTAAAGGCCCCGTCGCGGGTGTAGTAGATTTCGCCGTTCCTCAAGACCCTAAAATAGCCCTCGCCCTCAATGGCCACGTCTAAGGGGCTGTCGGTTTTGACGTAGTCGCCCTGGGTATGGATCTTGGCCGTGGTGTTCACCTTGGTTCCCAAGCCGACCTGAACGCCCACGGGGATCTGCTGGCCGCCGATGGTCTCGGTGCCCGCGAACTTGTGGGTCTGATAGATCAGGTCCTGGAATTCCGCCCGGTTCTTCTTAAAACCCGTGGTGTTCACGTTGGCGAGGTTATGGGCGATGACGTCCAGATGGGTCTGCTGGGCGATCATGCCGGTGGCGGCGGTGTAAAGGGAGCGCATCATAATAAGTCGCCTCGTTATAGTCTTAGCGTAATTCGTCTTCAGGAAAAAAAGAAGCGCGAGGGGGGCGCGCGGGCGCGGAACGCGCCTTTAGGTCAGTTTGCCGAGCTCGCCCGTCGCCTTCTGATCCATTTCCTGCTTAGTGTGGACGATTTTCTGCAGCGCCTCGTAGACGCGGTAGATGTCGATGAGTTCCACGGACTCGCTGACGGGGTTGACGTTGCTCATTTCCAGAAAGCCCTGCTCGATGGTCGTGTTCGCGGCGGGCTGGGGAACGAAGTCCGGGGACTTGGGGACGTAAAAATCGTAGCCTTCTTTAATGAGCATATTGGGATCGTCTATTTCCACGAGCTCAATCTGGCCGATGACCGCGGACTCCAAGTCCTCGTTGACGGCCTGCACTTGGCCTTCCCTTTCCACGATCACTTTGAGGGTCCCCGGTGGGACCACGCCCGCGCCCACGAGGGGATAGCCGTCGGCGGTGACTATTTCGCCCGCGCCGTTGACGCTGAAGGTCCCGTTGCGGCTGTAGCGGACGCCGTTGGGCGTCTCAATCTGGAAAAAACCGGGTCCGTTCAAAGCCATGTCCAAATCGTTTTCCGTGAGCTTAAAGGGCCCTTGCCCGAAATAGGTCTTGGACTGCTTGACCAGATACCCCTCAAAGATGGGCACGTCCTTTTTATAGCCGGCGGTGTTCACGTTGGCCATGTTATTGGAGGCGAGGTTCATGCGCTCTTCCTGGGCCATCATGCCCAGATAAGTGTTGCCTGAATGATAGGGATAGGGTCCGACGAACATGGAAAACTCCTTCAGAGAGGATTAAAGCAAATTAAAGGCCAAAGGGGATGGGTCTTTTTTGCCCGCGCGTCCCTCTAGCGGGACGGGAAAAAAAGGGGAAAGAAAAGGGAAAAGACGGGTCACGCGACGGCGCGGAACCTTTTTGGCGCGGAGGCGCGAGCCGTTTAAGGCTCGCGACCGGCGCCGCTCTCTGGGCTTAAAGCGAAAAGCCGGCCAACTTTCCGCTGGGGCGCGACGGGCCTTCGCGCTGGAAATTTTGGCTACCTAAAGTCTCGCCTGAGCTTTTCCCCCAAAGAGAGCGGCGCGCTCGGAGGGCGGCCTCGCTCGCCTGAGGTTCGCGCTGGATAGCCTCGCGTAGCCTTAAGTCGCCTAAATCTTCCTTAGCCAGCGTTAGCCCGCCAGAGCCCGCCAAAGGTCGGCTTGAACGGCCAACGCCGTCCAAGCCTTTCCGCTCCCAAGCCTTTCCGCGCGCCGCGCGTCGCGCGCGCCCGCCCTTGAAGTATCGCGCTCGCGATTTTTTAAGTTGGCTCGCCGCGGGCGGGCGCCGCGGGCTCGCGCGCGCCAGGGCGCGCCTCACTCGCGCGCCAAAGGTCGCGCGCCAAAGCTCGCGCGCCAAAGCGCGCGCCAAAGCTCGCGCGCCAAAGCTCGCGCGCCGAAGCGCGCCTCAATTTAAGCGGGCGGGCTATTCCCCGGGCAGGAGGGCGAAAGGGGGGCTGTCAAAAATTTGACATTATCCGGCTCGCGCGGAGGAAAAGCCGCGGCTATAGGCGCAAGAATATGTAATCATTAGAAAAATTATGTGGCGCCGCGCTTGCTAAACACGATTGCGTCGCTTATTTGAAGCGGAGGAGGAAGCCATATGTTTTTGCAAGACGCGCGCGATAGCCGCCATAACCCTTTTAACGAGGGCCTTTTTCCGGCGCTGGAATGGGACGCGGAAGCCTGGGTCAGCCTTTTTGACCAACTCGCCTCGCCGACCCTGGTTTACCACGCCGACGGGCGGCTCATTCTCGCGAACCTTGAAGCCAGGACGCTTTTGGGCCTCGAGGGCCGGGAAGGCCAGGAGCTGCCGGATTACCTGTATCCTTTGGTCAAAGGGGGCGCCCGCTTGGAGCTCTACGATAGGGGCCGCGAAGTCACGGTTTCCGGGGCCAGCGGGGAGGGCCTCCACGCCTTCGCGCTCAAGCGTCTGGCCTTGGGCGGGCCCGGTGGGCTCATTTTGGCCACGGGCCTGGTCCCGGAAATGGTCCCGCGCGCCCCCACGCTCCAGCGGGGCGGCGCTTTCGCGGAAAGCGTGGAACTGGCGGGGGAAGTGAGCCAGAAGGTCATCGGGCCTTTGGCGGGCATTGAGCTGTGCGCCTCCATCGTGGGGGAAGAGCTGGGCGGAAACGGCGAAAGCGAGCTTTTGGCTTTAATCGACGAGATCCGCTATTCCGCGCGCGAGGTCAACGAGTGCCTCACGAGCTTTGAGTCCATGACCCGCCCCTTAAAGCTTGATTTGAAGCCCGAGCGCCTGTCCGCGGTTTTGGACGGGGCGTTGGAATCCTTAAACGGGATTTTTAAGGCCAAAGGAATCGGGGTCCTCGTGGAGCAAAAGGATCTCGTCATTGAAATGGACCGGGGCCTTATGGGCCAGCTCTTTATAAACGTGCTCTTAAACGCCGCGGAAGCCATGCCCGGGGGCGGGAGGCTGATTGTCCGCGTGGAAATCAACCGGCGCGGCGAGGCCGAGATCATTTTTACCGACAGCGGGCCCGGGGTCAATTTCCAGGATTCCCGCAAGGTTTTTAACCCCTTCTACACCACCAAAAAGCAAACTTTGGGCTTGGGCCTTCCCGTGAGCCAGCGCATCGCCGAGGCCCACCAGGGCTCCGTCGCCGTGGGCCAGGACGAGACGATGGGCGCGCGGGTCAAAGTGACGCTTCCCTATATCCCCGGGGAAATCGGAAACTTGACGAGCCTTAACTAAGGGGCCCTGGGGGGCCAATAGAGGCGCGCCTTTCCTTTTTTACGAAGAGCGAGGAAATTTAAAATGAGGGCGAAATATATCCTAGTCGCCGACGGCGAAAGAAACATGCGCTCGGCCCTTTTTACGGCCCTGACCCGCTTGGGTCACGCCGTGGAGCTGGCGGAAGACGGCGAGGAGGCCTTGGCCAAGGCCCAAAGCCAAAAGTTTGACCTGGTCCTGTGCGACTTAAGGCTCCCCAAGCTCTCCGGGCCGCTCTTCGTGCGCAAGGCCCTCCAGGCTCGGCCCGAGACCCCCATTATCGCCATGTCCCAGGGCGGCGGGGTGGAAGAGGCCGTGGGGGCCATGCGCGAGGGGGCCTGGGATTTCCTCTTGAAGCCTTTTCCCGCCGGAGTGGTGGAAGAGGCGGTGAACCGCGTCTTTAGCGCGGGGGAAGAATCGGCGCCCGCTCCAGCGGCCTCGCCGGCGTCCGAGCCCGCGCGGCGTCCGATAATCAGCCAGAGCCCCGTCATGGAAAGGCTGCTGGCTCTCGCGCGGCGCCTCGCCGGTTCCAGCGCGACGGTCTTGCTCCAAGGGGAGAGCGGGACCGGCAAAGAATTGCTCGCGCGTTTTATCCACGAAAACTCCGTCCGCCGCGACGGGCCTTTCGTGGCCATCAACTGCGCGGGGCTTCCCGAGAGCCTTTTGGAAAGCGAACTCTTCGGCCACGAAAAGGGCGCTTTTACCGGGGCCTTAAACCGCAAGCCCGGCAAATTTGACCTGGCCTCGGGCGGCACTATCCTTTTGGACGAGATTAGCGAAATGGATATCGCGCTGCAGGCCAAACTCCTGCGCGCCCTGCAGGAAGGGGAGATTGACCCCGTGGGCGGCAAAGGCCCGCACAAGATCGACGCGCGGGTTATCGCCACCACTAACCGTAGGCTTATGGATTGGGTCGAGGAGGGGAAATTCCGCCAGGACCTCTACTACCGACTGAACGTCATGCCCTTTTTTATCCCGGCTTTAAGGGAGCGGAAAGAGGACATCGTCCCCCTCGCGGAATATTTCGCGGAAAAGCACGCCGCCTTAAACGGCCTCCCTATCCCCCGCGTCGCGCCGGAAGCCATGGACGCGCTCATGTCCAGCGACTGGCCCGGCAACGTCCGCGAGCTTGAAAACGCCGTCGCCCGCGCCACTTTAATGACCATGGGGTCCGTCATTGAGGCCCAGGACATTTTCATGGACGAGAAGGGTTTTTTGAGCGCCCTGGAGAAAAACGACAAAAACGACAAAAACGACAAAAACGAGAAGAACGCTCAAAACGCCCAACCCGCCCAACCCGCCGCGGCCGCGCGGATCGCCCTCGCCGTCCCGGAAGGCTTTGCCGCGGCGGGCGCGTCCCCCGCGCCTAACCCGCCCTTGGATCCGGCGCTGAAGGCCGCCCCGGACGACGACGAGAGCGCGGGCGACCCGATCGCGCTCGCGGAGGATCCCCCGGCGGGGGCGGGAACGGGCATGCCGCTCATGACCATTGACGAGATGGAAAAGCGTCTCATCGGAAGGACCTTGCGCGAAACCTCAGGCAACCGTAAAATGGCCGCCAAGCTTTTAGGGATCAGCGTTCGGACCCTGAGAAACAAGCTTAACGAGTACCGTGGCGCGAGTTCCATGGAGATCGCCGCCGCGGCGGGTTAAAATTCGCGCGCGTTCCCCTCATGAACAAAGCGGAGGCCCGCGCGACATGGCGCGGGCCTCCGCTTTCAAGGGACCTTAATTTTTGGAGCCGCGCGGGCTCGCGAGTCGCGGCGATCCTCCGGGCCGCTCGCCTTAGAAACTGGGCTTGGGCGGACTTGGGGGGGCGGCGCTGGCGCGGGCGCGAGATCGAAAATGTCTACCGCCAGCCGCATGAGCGTTTCCATGACATTTTTCCAGTTTTGCCATCTGGGCGCGAGGTTTTTATACGTGGAAAGATCGGTTTCGGCCAGATCGTGGGGAAGTGGGTACGAGGTCTGGGCCATGAGTTGCTGCAAGGCGGATTCACCGCTTTCTTGCGGATACAGCTTATCGAATTTACGTAAAGCTTCATTGGATTTAACGGCGCCCATATGGTCAGCGAGCGCGGTGAAATCTAAGTAATCCCTAGTAGCGTTACGCTTGAGGATGAGAAAGGCTTTTATCCGCAAGATTTCCGCTTCCGTAGGCACGGTAAGTTTCTCGCCGCGAAAGTCGATGTCTACCGTCTCCAATGGCTCGGACCTGATTAGCCGCCTCACGCCAGTCTCTATCCCGTCTAGACTACCGAGAACCATGACCGGAGCGACGGGGCGCTTCGTTTTCCAGCCGACCGCGGATTCAAGTTGATGGAGGATTTCGTTGAAGTTACGACGTAAATCGGTCATGACGTGATCCGCGTCATTTGACACGTGGCGTTTGGCGTGGATAGCCGCCGCCGTTCCTCCAACTAGCGTGGTCCCCGGAACAATAGATTGTAACCCGCAGGCCGCTGACAGCAAATCCTCCCAATCAGGAAGAGGCTTTACGGGTTTTGGCATAGTAATTCCAAAAATGATAACGCCCTGGGTTGGGAGTGTCGAAATTTCGCGCGCAGATAAGCTCGATATCGTCGAGTAGCGATTTGTCTTTCCAGAGCGCGTCGCGTAAGTCGCGCCAGGCCTGTAACGATCCTCGGGAAATGATAGCGGCGATCGCCGATTGACGGAGAGCGGATTGAGGCTGACCTATAATTTCCGAGAGACGTTGGCTTGTGTCGGCGGCGTCGAGGCTAGTGGCTCGAGACGCTTGTCGTTTGGCGTTGAGAGCGGCTGTCACGCCATCAATGAGAGTTGTTTTGGGAATTGAGCGCGACCCGCGGAAAGAGGACAGCGGGACATCCCAATCAGTAAGCAATTTTCGTTTTTGGACAAAGTTATACCAAAAAAAATAGCGCTGAGGGCATGGGGGGGAAGTCGCCAAATAGTTTTCGCATATGCGCTCGACATCGGCGAGTAACGATCTATCTTTACGGATCGCTTCGCGCAAGTCGACCCAGTCCCGCCACGCGCCTCGGGAAATTATGTCATCGATCGCCGGAGGACAGAAAGCCGTTTCTTCCGTCAGGTTAAGATGTCTGTGTTCCACGTGGGACGCCGCCTTTCGTGTCGCGGGTCGCCCGCGAACGGGCTACGGGAGAGGGAGGCGCGCTCCCGGGCGGCGCCAATCCTTCGCTAAAGTATTTTACCGTAAGCGCTAGGCTCTGTCGACGCGCTTTTCCGCGTGGGACCGGATAACCGTTTCCCATAGCCATTGGCGGGCTCCGCTCAATGACGCGCCTCAGCCCACGGCCCGGCGTTTGACGGCGGCGTTTAAGGCGCGTTTGACGCCTCGGGTGGCCTGTTTGACGCGCTGGACGTTTTCCACCAGGGCGAAACGCACGAAGCCCTCGCCGCCGGACCCAAAGCCCAAGCCCGGGGAGACGGCCACTTTGGCCTCCGCGATAAGGGTTTTCGCGAATTCGACCGAGCCCATTTCCTGGAACTCCTCGGGGATCCGCGCCCACAGAAACATGGTCCCCTTGGGGGCCGTCACCGGCCAGCCGGCCTTTTGGAGGCCGTCGACCAAGGCGTCGCGCCTTTCGCGGTAGATCCCGCGAATCTCCTCGACGCAGTCCTGGGGACCGTTTAAGGCGATGATGGCCGCGATTTGGATGGGCTGGAAGGCCCCATAGTCGAGGTAGGACTTGACGCGGGTAAGGGCCCCGACCATTTTGGCGTTGCCGCAGATAAAACCCACCCGCCAGCCGGCCATGCTATAGCTCTTGGAGAGGGAAAAGGCCTCCACGGCGATATCGGTCGCGCCTTTGACTTCGAGGATACTGGGGGCCCGGTAGCCGTCAAAACAGAGATCGGCGTACGCCAGGTCATGGACGATGAGGATTCTTTCCGCGCGGCAGAAGTCGACGAGCTTTTCGAAGAAGGGCAAATCCACCACGGCCCCGGTGGGGTTGTGCGGAAAAGAGATGACCAGCATCCGCGGTCGGGGCCAGGTCTGGCGGACGGCGATTTGCAGGTCGGCGAAAAAATCCCTGTCGGGCCCGATGGGGACGCTGCGGAGATCGCCGCCGGCGATGATGGCCGCGTAGGCGTGGATGGGATAGGTGGGATCCGGGGCCAAGACGACCTCCCCGGGGGTGATGGTCGCCAGGGTCAGGTGAGCCAAGCCCTCCTTGGCGCCCATGGTGACCACGGTCTCGGAGTCGGGATCCAAATCCACGTCGAAGCGCCTTTTGTACCAGCCCGCGATGGCGTGGCGGAGCTTGGTTATGCCCCGGGACGCGGAGTAGCGGTGATTGGTGTCTTTAGCCGCGGCCTCGACCAGTTTGGCGACGATGTGGGGCGGGGTCCCCAAATCGGGGTTGCCCATGCCTAAGTCGACGATATCGGCGCCGGCTCGCCGCGCGGCCATCTTAAATTCGTTGACCGTGGCGAAAACGTAGGGGGGGAGGCGGTTCATCCGCTGAAAATCAAAGAGATCCTCGGCCATGGCTAAAATCCTTAAAGTGAAGTTTCCTCTTTCGCGAAAAGTTAAAAGCGTTGGGGGGGGGGAAGGGCGGGCGGCGCGGCGCGCGCTTGGGGCCGGGCCCTTGGGGTTAAATTGGAACATAATAGGATTAATTATGCCTCCGCGCAAGGAAAGAAGCGGCGCGCCGGCGGCGCGGAGGCGCGGAAGGCTCCCGGAGGCGCGGGGGAAAGCGGGCGGAGGCCCCGCGCGTTAGCGGGGAAGGCGCGGATTTTGGTGGGGCAAGGCGTGGCGAGGGCGGGGTTTAACGGGGGGGATCGGGTTTTCCGGGCCGGCGGCGGGGCGTGGCGCTGGGCTTGGGGAGGCGGGGGTCTTCGCGGACGCTTAAGAGAGAGTCCGTATCCCTCTCCGGCTCCCTCTCCGTCTCCTCGGCGGCGGGAAAGGGATCGTCGGGGAAGCCTATCTTGAGGAGGGGCGGGGAGGAGGTATCGGTTTCGCCGTCGTTTTTGACGTTGGCCACGCTCAGAACGAGGCGCTTCAAGTCTTGGAAATGCTCCTCGAAATTGATGGGGGGGCGGTGATCCATGTATTCCTGGACTTTGAGATTGATGCAGATGAGCGTCGTGTGCATGATGAGGGTGGCGATGGTCTTGGTGTCGAAGGGAAAGGCCAGGCCCTTTTCAACGCAGCGGTCAAACCAGTTTTTCATGAAATTGACGCTGTAGTCCAGGAAAGTCTCGTTAAAAATCTTGGAGCAGTGGGTGTCCCGAAACTGTTCGGTTAAGATGAGGCTGAAGGCGTAGCAGGTAAAATCGTTGCTCATCTTGATGGGCTCTAGGAAAATGAGGTCCAACACCTCGGAGAAGGTCCGGGCCCTGGAGATGCGGTCGTCCAAGTAGCGAAAATAGAGGAGGTAAAGGTCCTCGGCGTGGGTGAGGACGGCGTCGAAGAGGGCCTCTTTCCCGGAAAAATGGTTGTAGAGGGAAGAGGGCTTAATTTTAATGGAACTGGCGATGTCGCGGATGGAGACCGCCTCGTAGCCGCGCTTGGCGAAAAGAATGGTGGACTCCAACATGATGATGTCTTTGGTTTTGGATGGCTCGGGTCTCATGGGAAGAGACTGGGAGAGTCCAAAGACGTTGAATTCCATGGTTTTTTTTTCGCTCATGGGTAGACCTCAAGTCCCCTCGCGTTTCGCTCCCCAAATTTAAGGGGCGTCTTGGAGAGGGCCAGCGCGCCCGCTCAAAATTTCTTAGGGAAAAAAACTTAAGCTGGCGGGGAAACGCCTCGGCTGGGGAAAAACGCCTCAATTAAGCGCGGTTCCCCTCTGGAGATGGGCGCGTGATTCAAAATAGAGTCGGAACGTCGCGACCGCGAGGCGGCCCGTCGGGGCGGTCGCGCGTCTCTCTTAGATTGTTATTATCGCTCATTTACGGCCCGATTGGAAGGGAGAGGGAGGGCAAAAGCGGCCTAAAAAGCCCCTTTTGGCCTCCGCGGCCTTTGAATTTGGCGGAAAGAGGCGAAAAAAAAGTTAACGGGGGGAGGGGCCGGGAGGGATTCTTGGAGGACAAGGTCTCCCCGGCGGAGGGGTTGGCTAATGTCAAAGCGGGTCCAGGCGAGGCGAAAGGCCTATGGGTTTGGTGGCTATAATAATCCCTAATTCGCGTTCGCGCAAGAAAATAGGCATTAAAAAACTAATTGTCGTTCTTATTTATTGTCGCTTTACGGCGGGAGGCGACGCGGGGCGAAGCGGCCTCTGGCCCGGAGGGGGGCAAGCGCGTCTTTTGGGGGAAGGCGCGCGAACGGCGCGCGCGGGGCGCGCGCGCCATAATTACGAGGGGGCGAGTCGGGAGGCGCGAGTCGCGCGGCGACCTTAAAAAAACTTTCCACCGATTCCCGGGGCGCCGGGCCCTCGCGGCGCGAAAGGGGAAGCGAGGCGCGCCCCGCGCGCCGCTCGCGGCGGAAGGACGCCGCGAGTGGGTCTCTACTTAGGCGGGTAAACGCCGTGGTAGATGGAGTTGAGGGAAAAGTTCAAGGGGACGCAGATTTTCACCGAGGAGCGCTTGAAGAAATTGGGGCGGTGCACCTCGAAAAAGGGGAGCCTCCAGTCCAGGGTGTAGTCGTCGGGGGCGTTCCAGGTGGAAACCTTTTGGCTGTACATGAGCGGGAGGTTGGTGTCCGGGCGCTCGATGCGGCTTCCGTAGATGCCCCCGTCCAAGGGCAGGGAGACGAGGTCCGGCGGAACCGGATCGTCTTTGGCGCATTCCACGGTGGTCCAGTACTCGAAAAAGTTGTTGTGCTGGAGGTTGGTGCAGACCCCGTAAAGCTCGCGACCGGCCAGGCAGGGGACGCTCTGGATCCTCTCGATAAAGTTGACCCACAGCTTCTCGTAGTAGTCGCGGACCGCTTTGTCGTTTAAGATCGCGCAGTAGCCGACCAGTCTTTTGCGGGGCATGGTTTCGATGGCTTCAATTTTGATAGGAGGGTTCATGCCAGTCACCTATTTCAAGAAAGCGGTAAAAGGACAAAAGGCGCGGAAAAACGCGTTGGCCAGGGAGGCGAGGGCCGAGCGCGGCCATGGGCGCCGCTCTCGCGGAAGTCCCGCGCGCCCGGGCGGGTAAAGACGCGTTTGATTCACTATTGAATCAAATACGCCGGCAAAAATATTAAATAGAACGTTAATTAAAGGGGAAAGAGCGGCTCGTGGCGAAAAGGCGACTTTCCGGGGCGCTGGTGGACCCCCAGGCGCTGGGTCAAAATTAAACCTAGGTTTAATTAGAAGGCGCGCGGAATTTCGCGCTTAAACTTCGCTCCAAGAAAACTAAAAGGCTTGTGTGGGCCCTAAATTAAAGGCGCGTTTAATTTAGCGGCGCGCGATATTGTCGCTAGAAACGGGCGCTTGGCCGCCGCTGCAAGGAAACTTCCCTGGGGCGCCGCGCCGCGAAGAGACTTAAGGGAGGCGCGCGGGGCTCAAAGCGGGAGCGCCGGGGAAAAGCCAACTATTAAACGGGCGTTTAAATAATCGGCGTGGCGAGGGGCCCCGCGGGGGGACTTAACGGGGCCACGGCGGAAAGCTTAAGGGCTTCGCGTTTTTGGCCCGTTAGAACAGTCCCGGAGCGCCGCGCGCGGTGGGGAAACCGTAAAAGGGCGGCCAACCCGGCTCTTTGAGGAAAAAAGAGCGGATAGGCGCGAAAGGCGGGAAGCCCTAAGGGGGGGATTCTCGCCGCGACCATTAAAATGGAGGATCCCTCAATTTCGCTTTCCCGCGCGGCCCTTTCGCTTAAAAGGGCTTACGAAGAAAAGTGGGCGCGAGGAAATTCAAGAGGGATTACCCGCGATCAACCAGAAATAAGCCATGAGCCGGATGGCTCGGAAATCTCCAAAGGGGCGCTCGGGGGGGCTTTCAAGGGAATTGAGGGCGCCGCCGGCGTGGGGAGAATCTATCTAAAGGCAAGCGAGGGTTCATAACAGTTGGCGGAAGAAAACCTTAAAGGCGCCGCGAGCCAAAGGAAGGGGCGGCCCCGCGAGGGCGATCTTTCTCAGCTTTTACGAACGAATGTTCATATAATGAACTTTAACCGATGCCCGACGAAAAAAGCAAGGAAAAGCGGTCGGCTCGGGCTGTTTCTCTCCGACGGAGCCTTTTGGGGAAAGGCGAGAGAGGTAAGGGGCGACGGGGCGTCCAGTTTTCCGCTGAAACTGGCGGGGCCAAGAGGCCTTCCTGGCGGGAAGGGCTTAACGGGGCCCTGGGGGAAACGACTGACAGGCGATACGAACAAGTGATCATGGAGACAGTATAGAAGGCTCGGATCGGAAAAGGCAAGAGAAAAAGAAGGCCCCACGGGCGCCGAAAGCGGCCAAAAGAGGCCGACATTGCCGATTTATTAAGCGATCGCGGGGGCTTAGGCGACACGAAAAAATATTTTGAGGGTGGTTAAAATATTGTAAAAAAAAGCGGCCCCCGGCGTCGCCGGGGGCCCGCTGGGCGGGATTTTTGTTTCAAAATTGAAACGCGGCGTGAAAATCCGTCGCCGTGGCGGCGCCCCCAGGACTAAAAGCGGCGCGAGCGTTTACGTTTTGAATCACGAAAAGCGTTTTTCGCCAAGAAAAAACCGCCTCCCCCCGGGCCCAAAAGGCCGTGGGGGGAGGCGGCTCGGCTTAAGACGCGGGCCCCATAAGGGGCGGGGCGCGCGAGGGTTACTGGATTTCGAGATAAACCTGGCGCTTGGCGCCACAGATGGGACAGATTTCCGGGGCCTCGCCTTCGGCCACGTGGCCGCAGACTTTGCAGACGAAAATCTTGGGGGGTTCTTGGGCGGGGTTGGCCAGGGCCTTTTGGAAGAGGGCGCCGTGGACTTTTTCGGCCTCGTTGGCCATGTGGAAGCCCGTGACGGCCAGGGAGTCGTTGGCGGCCTTGGCGTCCTCCAGCATCGCGGGGTACATCTTGGTGAACTCGTAGGTTTCCCCGTTGATAGCGTCCTCGAGGTTGCTCTTGGTGTCTTTGACGCCGCCCATGTTGCGGAAATGGGTATGGGCGTGGATGGTTTCGGCCTCGGCCGCGGCGCGGAAGATCTTGGCGGCGTAGGGCATCTTTTCCTGCTCGGCCTTTTTGGCGTAGGCCAGGTACTTGCGGTTGGCTTGGGACTCGCCGGCGAAAGCGTCCCGCAAATCCTCAAGAACCTTCGGATCGGTGGATGGCATAGGGTATTCCTCTCGGTATATTTTTGGCGAAAAAAACGTTGTGGTCCCTTAAAGGAAGCCTTTAAGGGAAAAGCCTCTAGGGGGAAAAGCCAGAAATCGGCCGGGGCGCGCGAGGGAAACGCGCGCCTTGGCGCCAACTTTTTTTGACGAAAGTTCGGGGCTTTTCCGCGGCGAAGGCGCGGGAGGTCCCGGAGGCCCATGCCAAGAAAAATTCTTGACGGACCGCGCCCGGGGAAAAATATACCACACGACCGCGGGCAAACAAAGGAGAAAGCGGCTTTTAAGGGGAAAGACGCCGCGGCGGGGGCCGGGAAGGGCCTCCGCCCGCGACCTAAGGGAAGCCGAAGGGCTCCGCGAGCGGCGCGTTAAAATTTCTTTCCGCGGATAAAGTCGATAAAGAACCAAATCCCCAATAAAAAGGCCAAAATGAGCCCTATGGCCCCCAGGGCGGGAACGCCCCGCCAAAAGGGCGGCTGATGGGCGTGGATCACCAGGGCCGAGCCAATCAGGAGGGAGCCCAAGAGGAGGGCGAAGGAGAGGCGTTGGCTGGCCTCCCGCACGGAATGGCGCATCGCGTTGAGGTTGGTGAGCTCAAAGTCCACCTGGAGCCGACCCCTCTTGAGGTTGGCGACCATCGGGGCGAGGTCCTGGGGGAGGCTCTGAACCGCGTAGAGGAAGTCCTCCCCGCGCCGGAAGAGGCGTTCCACCCAAAAGCGGGGGTCGAAGCGGCGGCGGTAGAGGTTGGCGATGATGGGGCCGGCGTCTTCCAAAAGGTTGAAATCGCTGTTCAGGACGAGGCCTAGGTGCTCAAACTGAATGAGGGCCTTGGCCAAAAGCAGGAGATCGGAGGGCGGGCGCAGCTGGCGCTGGGTCATGAGCTCAATGATATCCTGGATAAAATAGAGGAGGTTGATCTCTTTGAGGGTGCCCGAGAGGTGGTTGTCCAAAAGGGCGGTGAGTTCCGTTTCCAGGCTGTCGCGGTCGACCTTGCCGTCGTGGATGGTGAGGGACAAGACCGAGCGGGCCATGGCGCTGGGGTTGTGGCGGATGACCCCTAGGGCGAGCTTGAGCAGCTCGTCCCGGGATTTAGGGTCGATCTGGCCGATGAGCCCAAAATCCATAAAGGCGACTTTGGGGCCAGGCTGGGCGTAGAGGTTGCCGGGATGGGGATCGCCGTGGAAAAAGCCCAGGGACATAAACTGTTCGAGGCAAATCTTGGAGGTGAGCCGCGCCAGGGCCACGGGGGAGATTCCCGCCTTTTGGAGCCCCGCCGCGTCGTCAAAGCGCGTTCCCCGGATCCTTTCCATGACGAGCGTGTTTTCCGTGGTGAGGGAGCGGTAGAGCTTAGGAATTTTCACTTCCGCGCTACGGGCGTAGAGCCGACCGAAGCGCAAGGCGTTGGTGGCCTCGAGACGGTAGTTGAGTTCGGCTAAAAGGCTCCGCTTAAATTCCGCGACGATCTCCAGGGGCCGCAGAAAAGAAAGGGAGGGCAGAAATTTGTCGATCTGGGTGGCGATTTCCCAGAGGATTTCCAGATCGGTCACCGCCTGGCGGGTCAGGCCAGGGCGGCGGACCTTGACGACCACTTCTTGGCCTCCAGGGAGCTTGGCGGCGTGGACCTGGCCCACGGAAGCGGAGGCGAGGGGCGTCTCCTCCACGTCCAGAAGGGCGTTTTCCTCCAGGCTCGCGGCGATGATTTTTTTGATTTCGCTGAAGGGGATCGGCTGGACGTTATCCTGGAGCAGGGCGAATTCCTGGATATACTCCTGGGGCAGAATATCCTGGCGGGTGGAAAGGTACTGGCCGAGTTTGACGAAAACGAGGCCCATCTCCTCTAAGGCCAAACGAAGCCTTTTGGGGCGCGGGAGGGGCCCCAGGGAGTCTTTGCCCAAGCCGGCGAGCCTTTTGACTCGCAAGAGCAGATCCCCCAGGCCGATGGCGATAAAAAGATCGCCGAAACCGAATTTCACCATGACCTTCATGAGTTCGGTGATGCGCTCCACGTTGCGGTAGGCGCGGGTGATCCTCAGAAGGGAAGGCGGTTGGGCGCGCGGCGGTATCGGCAAGGGGAATCCTTCGGCGGGTCTGGAAAGGCGGGAAAGGCCGGGGGGGTAATCCCCTCCGGCGCGGGGCCTCCCGGGCCCCGTTACCGATAACAAGGGGCGCCCGGGAGAGCGATTAAATTATAGCATACGCCCGCGCGCCCGCGCTTTGGCTCCAATCCCCAAAGCGCCGTTTGGCGCGGCGCGACGCGATTAGCGGCGCGGCTCAATTAATAATATAGTTATCTCTAGGGGGACGGGCCCGCCTGGGCCGCGGAAGGCTAGAAGGCCAAAGGCCGCGCCTTTTTCGCGTTTTCCTCCCCTAAGGCGGCGGAACCTTAAGGACTGGGGGGTTAAAAAAGGGCGATTAATCGCGCTATTGCGCCTCATTTAAGCGTATGTTAGCATCATCGCGAAATGAGGATCCTTTGTTTTTTAATTCCGCAGGAGGTCCTGGCGATGAGTGAAGAGAAAGATTCCGCGAATTTTAACGGCGAAAACGCGCCCGCGAGCGTCCAGGAGGAATCCGCGCCCGTCGCGGACGCGGATTTGAGCCCTGACGCGGAGCCCGCCAAGGACGCGGAGCCCGCCAAGGACGCGGAACCGACCAAGGACGCGGAGCCGACCAAGGATCCGGAGCCCGCCAAGGACGCGAACGCCACGTCGGAAAGCGAAGGCGCGGCGCTTACGCGCGAGGAAGCGCGCCCCGTGAGCCAGGCGGTGCAGGATCTCAATAACATGAGCGCCGAGGAACTCGCCCAAAGCAAAGCCGCGATTAAGCCCATCGCTCCCAAACCCGAGAGCGCCGCGGGCGACTATCTTTGGCAATTCTTTCTCATCTTAAATCAGCTCTTTTTGGCCCTCTGGGTCGCGGGCTCCTTTTTTAGGGGCGCCCCCTTCGAGTTCTTGGCCCTGCTCATCGCGGCCGCCGTTATTTTTGTCAGTTTCCCCAGTTTCCGCTTTCTCAAGAATCCCACCAAGGCCGGCGTGGCCTTTTTGGGAACGGGTCTCGCCTTCGCCGTGACCGGGATCGACAATCCCAAAGTGGATATGATTTTTTATCTCCCCATGGCCTTGGTGTGGGCCGTGGTGGTCACTTCCCTGTGGTTGTACGCGCTTCTTTCCTGTTGGAAGATCTTTGGCGTCAAACGCAAGAAATTGGCCATCGGGCTCGGGATATTTCTGCTCTACCCTTTTTTGGGCCTGCTTTTCGCTTTCTTGGGCCTCTTTGGCGGTAACGTCAACCTGACCTTGGAGTATCTGAACGAAAGCCCGCGCTTTCTCTTTTTTCTCCCCTGGTTTCTGCGGCCCTCCTTTTTCTTCGGTTTTCTGATTCCCCTGGCCGCCGCCTTCCTCTTTTTCCGCTACGAATGGAAAGTCCTTTTGTCCCCCGGCCCGGGCGGAAGGCATAACGCGGGGCTCTTTTTAGGGCTCGCCTGCCTCTTCCTTCTCGTTTTCGGCTTTCTGGGCAATCAGAGGGCCGCGGAATCCTTGGCGGGAACCGCCCAGACGGTCCGCTCCTTCGCGCCCACCGGCACTTTTCTGTGGTCTGGCGAGCCCTCGCCCACCGCCGAGATCTCCCCGACCCCCGCCGCTCCCGCGCCGTCCGTCGCCGTTCCCGAACCCGAGTTCATTCCCGAACCCGAGGTTGTTCCCGAGCCAGTTCCCGAGCCCGAGCCCGTTCCCGAGCCAGAGCCAGAGCCAGAGACCGAACCCGTTCTCTCCCCCGGACCCGTTTCCGAGCCCGCGGCCGAGCCGGTTTCCGAGCCCGCCGCCGCGCCGGAAGCGACGCCGACCGTCGCTCTGGAGAGCCAGGACGCCGCCCCCGCGGGCGAGCCCCCCGCCGGCGCGGAAGGCGACCCCGACGGCGAAAGAGTCGCGGCGCCCGCCGCGGGTTTCGCGCCCGCTCCCGCCTCAACGCCGGATCCCGCGGAGGTAGGCTCCTTTCCGCCCGCGCCGGAGCCCCAAGTCAGCCCGCTCTCTTTGCGGCCCGGAAGCTCCTTGGGCCCGGACACGACCATTTACGTGAATAAAGACGAGGCGCCCTCTCCTTTCATGATTCCCGGGGAGGAAGAGGCGGCCCCTAACGGCGCGCCCGCGCCTCCCTTAAGCCTTGACGACGCCATGGCCGCGCCGCCCGCGGTCGCCGAGCCTCTTGACGGCGAGGACTTCGGCGAGGAGACTCTCGCGTCCGACGAGGAGACTCTCGCGCCTCCCGAGCCCGCGGAAAGCGTCGCGCCCAGGGCTGTCGTCCCGGCGGACGCGGGAGTTTCCGCGCCCCAAGTGGAGTCCAGGCTGACCCAAGATTCCGCGAGTCCCCCGGCGACTTTCTCCCAAGACAGCCTCGCGAGCCTTTTAGGGAGGGTCGAGGGCCTGACGCGGGACAACCTCAGCCTCAAAAGGCAAATGGACGACATGGCCGCTAAAATCGCCGACCTCGAAAGTCGCTTAGGGGCCTTGGGCTCCGCGACCCCGGGCGACTAGCCCGGCCCAAGATGATTACGACCCTCGGAGATTTGGACAAAGTCCTGCGCCGCAAGGAGTTGGCGGCCAAACTCGCGCGGATGGGGAAAAAATACCTCGTCATGAGTGGGAAAGGCGGGGTCGGCAAGACCGCGCTCTGCTCTTCCCTGGCCCTCGCGAAGGCGCGGGAAGGCCAGCGCGTGGGCGTTTTGGACGTGGATTTCCACGGCCCCAACCTCGCCGGGGCCCTTTTCCTGGAGGGGACGGTCGAGGCCGACGAGCGCGGCCAGATTATCCCCTTAAAAGTTTTGCCCAATCTCGCCGCGCTCTCGGCCCAGCCGCTCCTGTCGGATCCGGACGAGGCGGTGCTCTGGCGGGGCCCCAGGAAGATCCGGGCGATTTCCCAGTTTCTGGGGGACGCGGCCTGGGGGGAGCTGGACTATTTTTTTATCGACACGCCGCCCGGCACGGGCGACGAGGCCCTGGCCATCGCCCGCGACATCCCGGACTTGGAAGCCCTCGTGGTGACCACGGGGCATAGCTTTTCCCTGGCGGACGCGGCCAAGGCCATCAATTATTTAAAGGCGGCCAAGGCCTCCGTCAAAGGGGTGGTGGACAGCCTGGGATCTTTTGTCTGCCCCAAGTGCCAGGAGGAGATCGTCATCTATCCCCCGGAAAGGGTCGCCTCCCTCGCGGCGAAATTTTCCCTTCCGGTCCTCGCGCGCGTTCCTTTGGACTTTGAGGCTCAGGCCCGCTCCGAGGAGAGGCGCCTTCCCCTTTTGGAGGCCGCGCCCGAAAGTCTTTTGGCCCGCAAAATCCGCGAGTTGGCCTCACTGCTTTAAGCTCGCCCGTTTCCCTTTCGCCCTCCGCCGGCCGCTGGCGGGGAAGGGGCGCCTAGACCCATTTTTTGCGGGAGAAAAAGAGCCAAAGCAGGGCGCAGGAGCAGACGCAGAGGACGAGAAGCGCCCAGAAGGCCCAGGGCTCTTTCTCGATCGGCAGCCGCACGTTCATGCCGTAAAGGCCCACGATAAAGGTGGGAAGCATGAGAATGATGGTGATGCCGGTCAGGAATTTGACGACCTTGTTCAGGTTGTTGGAGATGATGGTCCCGAAAGCGTCGCCCATGGACCCCAGGACCTGCCCGAAGATATCCGCCATAAAAATGGCCTGCTGGTTTTCGGTCAGGACCCTTTCCAGGATATAGAGTTCCTCGGCGTCAAGGGAGAGGAGCGAGGGGCCCAGGAGCTTTTCCATAATGCCGCGGTTGGACTTTAAGGCCACGCCGTAATGGATGAGAGTTTTTTCCATGGCGAGGAGGGTCATGATCTCCTCGTTCTGCTGGGCCTTGGGGAGATTAAGCTCCAAGCGGTCCGTTTCGTCTTCCAGGCGCTCCAGATGGTGCAGAAAATCGGTGCTGGTTTCCATCAGGATTTTAAAGAGGAGAAGGTTCACGCTCTTGGGCCGCGGCTTGCGGGTGATCCGCCCTAAAAGCTCCAGGGAAAGAAAGGGGTCGCTGCAGACGACGACGGCCAAGCCGTCCTTGACGATGATCCCCACGGGAATGGTGGGGAGCCCATGGAATTTGAATTCGTCGTGAATAAGATTGGGGCTCGCCCCGAGCCGCACCAGAGGGACGCGGACAATCACCAAGGTCACGCCGTTTTCCTGGTCCACTCGGGGCCGTTCCCCGGGGTCCAGGGGATCGGCCAAAAAGAGGTAGGGAATGTCCAGATCCCGCGCGAGGGCGATAAGCTCGTCTTGGCTGGGAGCGGCGAGATTGATAAAGCGGGCTTCCTCCACGGTCGCGGGGGAAAAACCCTCGTCTTGGAACTTAAAATAATTTGCCATGGGCGCCTGTCGCGGGGTTCGGTCTCCGCGCGGGCGCGGGGGCTCGCGCGGAGGGGAGCGCGTCGCTTTGGCGAGCGCGCGGGGGAAAAGGGAGCGCTTAGATAATAAAGGAAGCGGGAGCGGGGCGCAAAGCGCCTCGCTCCCGCGCGCGAGGGGAGGCTTTTAAACGTCCCGGGGCGCGGGGGAGCGGATAGTCAGCAAAGAGATCTCCGGAGGATTCCAAAGGCGCGCGGGAAAGCCGCTCCAGAGGGCCGAGCCCGGGTGCGCGTACATCTTTAAGGAGCCCACCTGATACCAGCCTTTCAGAAAACCGCCGTTGGCGGCGCGGACGAACCAGGAGACAATGGGGACGGGGCCGCCGTGGGCGTGGCCGGAAATCTGCAGGTCCACCCGCCCGTCCAAGGCGTTGCCGTGGGCGCGGGCGGGGCGGTGATCGAGGAGGATAGTCGGCGGGCCGTCGCGGGGAACGCCTTCCAAGGCCTTCCTTAAGTCGGGGCCGGGGAGAGCGTAACGTTCGGCGCTGGGGTCCGTGACCCCCGCCAAAACGAGCGGGGCGCCGCGGATTTCGATAACTTCGTGGGAATTGTAAAGGACGCGCAGGCCCAAGGCCTTGAAGGCCGGGAGCCAGTCCGGCAGGCGCGAGATATATTCGTGGTTCCCCATGGAAATATAGACCCCGTTCGGGCTCCGCAGGCGCGCGAGTGGTTCCGTCTCGGGGGCGCGGAGACTAACTTCCCCGTCCACCAGGTCCCCGGGTATTAAAATAAGGTCAGGGGACAGGGCGTTAACCCGGCGGACCACTTCCTCGGCCCATTGGGCGTCGAAGAGGCGGCAGAGGTGGAGATCGCTTAAGAGGACCACCCGGAGTCGGTCCAATTCGGAGGGCCAGCGCTCCAAGGTGACCTCGGTCTCCACGACGTCGGGGACCCGGGCGCCCTCGTGGAGGGTATAGAGGGAGAGGAAGGCGGAAAAGAGGGCGATGGCGACAGTCGCCGGAACGCCTCGGAGGAATTCGCGCGCGCGGGCCGCTTTTTCTTTGAGATGGCCAAAAGATCCCAGAAAAGAGAGGAGCCAGGCGAGATCGCGGATGAGGCCCAGGAAAAAAAGCGCGAAAATCAGCCCCTGGAAAAAGGAAGTGACGAGAAGGACTTCTTTGGCGACCTCCACGCCCCCGTAGCCTCCCCAGAAGAACCTTAAAATGGCGAGCCGGCCGGCGGAAAGGAGCGCTAAAAGCCCTAAAAGGGCTTTGTGGCGTTTTTTGAGGGGGAGGGGATAGATATAGCTCAGAAAAACGTAGAGAAAGAGGATCAGGGCGACGTTGGCGAACATGGCGTTCCTTGGGGCGTTCGGATAAGGGAGGGCGCGGCGGGGCCGGGGGGCTTCCCTTGGGGCCGGCGCGCGCGGCGGGAGCGCTCGTCAAGCTATTGGCCGCGATTAAGCGCGGGCGGGTGGCGGCGCAAAAGGACGTAGCTGGATCCCGGGCCGCCGTCAACGGGGAGGGCCGTGGCGAAAGCGAGGATGTGTCTTTTGACGGGGCTGCGCAAAAGAAGGTTGCCCAAATTGATCTTCAGAACGGGAATCCCGTCGGGGGAGCGCAGGCCCCGTCCGTGGATGATTAAAAGGGAGCGTTTTCTTAAGGCGGCGGCTTGGGTCACGAACTTGTGGATGGCGATCTGGGACTCGCTCAAGCTGAGGCCGTGGAGATCCAAATGGTCCTGGACGGGGAAAAGCCCGTCCCGGAGCTTTTGGACGGTCAGGGGAGGGAGGCCCTTGACGTGGCCTTCCTGGTACTCGTCGGTATACTTGATGTCAAAATCGACGTTTCCGGCGAGCAGATCGTTTAAGTAGCGGAGGACTTCCCGATCCTCGTCGGAGGAGGGGTCGCTTTTAAACATAGAGGGGTCGGGGCTCGGGCGGGGGACCCTTTGGGGGGCGGTCTCCCCCAGGGGAGTCACGTCGGCCATCTCGCGGAGGAAGAGATCCAACTCGGTAAGGGGCTTGGGGACGGGGGGCGGGAGAGGAGCGGCGTTGGCCTCGCCTTGCCCTGGAGCGGGCCGCGGGTCTCTCTCGGCGGCGGAGCGGGGAAGGCGGGCCTTGAGGGCGAGGAGGGCCGCGAAGGGGTTAGTCATGTCGCTCCTCCGGCGCCGCGAGGGGGAAAAGGTTAGAGACGGCGCCCTCGCGGCGCGCGTTCTTTAAGAGAGGTCGCGCTCCTAGGCGCGCCAGGGGCCGTTGGCCTGACGAGGCGAGAGGGGCGTTGCGTGGGGAAAAGAGGGTCGCGGAGCGCGCGGCCGGGAGGAAAGTGGCGAAAAAGAAGCCCGAAAAAAAGGAAAAAGACGAGGGGGAAAATTTTTTTCTCTATAAGGGTGGGTCAAAGGGGCCGGAGCGCCCGAGGCCTTGAAGCGGTAAAGGAAAATATTAAGCGATTGAAAGGCGAAAGAAAAGCGCCTTTTTTGGAAAAATAAGGGAGGAAAAAGAAGGGCGGGGCTTTGGGGCGGCCTTTGGGTTCGCGCCGCGAGGGCGGGAAAAGGCCAGGGGGGGGGGCTTGACGCCCTTGGGCGCCGAGCCCCCCTCAAGCGCGGGGGCGGGCGTTTACGCTCAAGCGGCGTCTCTCCCCCGGGCGCTCGCCATGGGCCACGGCGCGCGTCGGCGCTGGCGCGCCGTGGACTTGAGCCGCCTTAAGCCCTAAATTGGAGCGCGAAAGAAAAGAGACGCGGGCGGAGTTCTTTTGGGAGGCTCTTTCGCTCTCCGCGGGCGCGCGCCAGAGGAAGGGGCGCCGCGCCCCAAAAAAGCGGGACGGAAATGGCAAATTTTGTTAAAAGGCGTAAAAACGCGCGAAAAATTCCCTTTTTTTAAAAAAATAGCCCGCCAAGAGGCGCGGGCCGCGCGGGCAAAAAAAAATTCGCGTTTGTTCTTTTGACGCTTAAAAAAATAAGTGTAAAAGTGTTAAAAAATACTATAAAATAATATCTAAATTTTAGAGTCAACGCGATTTTTGAAAAATTTACGGAAAAACCTCAAGGTAAGAAGGAGCGGCGCGGAGACAATGAGCGAAAATAGCCAGAGCGAGGTCCTCTCTTCCCCGGAAGAGGCGAGGCTCGCGGAAGCCCAAGCCCTCAGGGAGGAGTTTTGTCGGGAGATGGCGAGGCTGTGCCCGAATTTTGAGAGCGGCCGATATGTCTTGGGTTTTTCCGGGGGCGGGGATTCGGTGGCCTTGGCGGCCCTGCTCGCGGAGACGGTGGATAGCTCTCGCCTCAAGGCCGTGATCTTGGATCACCGTTGCCGCCCGGATTCCGAGGAGGAGGCCCTTCGGGCCGCCATCATTTCCCAAAACCTGGGGATCAAAAGCGAGATTTTCATCAAAGACGTGCCCTACATAGCCGTTACGCGGGGGAAGGGCCTGGAGGAGGCGGGGAGACATTGCCGCTACGCGCTTTTGGAGGAGGAAAGGGTCAAATTCGGGGCGGACTACGCTTTAGTCGGCCATCAGCGGGACGATCTGGTGGAGACGATACTCCTCAAAATCGCCCGGGGCGGCGGCCCGGGGGCCCTGGTGGGCATCCGGCCCAAAGTCGGGAGGATCTTACGGCCCCTTTTGCCCTTTCGCCGGGCGCGCCTCAGGGAGTTTCTGAAAACGGTTAAAATTCCCTATTTGGACGATCCCAGCAATAGCGACGAGCGTTTTGGCCGCAATTTCGCGCGGCGCCGCCTCGCGCCCCTCTTTAGCGAACTCAATCCCGCTTTCCACGAGGCCCTTTCCCGCGCGGCCCAAATCGCCCTGGGCGAGGAGGATTATTGGGAGGAGCGCCTGAACAGGCTTTGCGCTGAGGGAAAGGTGGAAATAATCGATTGGCTCGAGGCCCAGGGGGAAATCCGGCCCAGGAAGAAACAAAGGATAACGCCCGGGAAAATCTACGACCCGCGCGAGTGGGACCGCGCGGAGCGCGAGTATATGGAAGAGGAGGCCGCGAAAAAACAGGCCAGGGAGGCCAAGGCCAATGGGCTTAGGCGGCGCGCGCCCCAGGCGCGGGCCTTAGCGGAGGCCTTGGCGGCTCCGCCGCCGCCGGCCGATCCCGACGCGCCAGCGCCCCCGGACCCCTTTTTGGATCGCGACTGGAAAGAGAGCGTGGTCGCGCGGCGCGCGGAAGTGGCGGTATTGGGCTTCAAGTTTCCCCTCGCCTTTTTTAGCCTTCTCGCGGAAGCCGAAAAGAAGCGTTTTTTAGGGCGCCTGTTCCGCCTGGTCGAGATTCCCCGCTGCAAGGCGGGGGGCGAGCCCGTCTCCCTGGAAACGGTCCTCATGGCTTTAAAAAGCCTGGCCGGGAGCCGGGGCGTGGCCTTGGATCTTCCCGGGGGAAGGGGTATTGCGCGGAGGGGGGAATATGTGTATATTGGCCCGGCCTCGAGGTTTTCCAAGAAGGGCGCCTGGGCCTAAAATCATCGCGCCCGCGAAAAAAATTGATTTTGGGCCCCGAAACCCTTGCAAACGGAAATATTCTTTGGTATAAGACTAGAACCTCATTTGGCGAGCTCTTAAGCAACCGAGTGCACTTGGAGCTAGCCCAGGAAATATCCGCCCGGAGCCCCGCTCCGCCGTCCTTCCCTGGTGAACCCGGGACCGCGAGAAAAAAATCGCGGCCCAGTAGGGTGCTAAGACCTGGAGAAGGGGTTTTTTTTCTCCGCAAGGCGGAGACGCAAGAAAGAACGCGAAATAGATGCCGACCATTAACCAGCTGATCCGCAAGGGCCGCGAGGCCCTGGCGCAAAAGAACACCGTTCCGGCGCTCAAGCAGTGCCCGCAGAAACGTGGGGTCTGCATCAAGGTCTACACCACGACCCCCAAAAAGCCGAACTCGGCCTTAAGGAAGGTCGCCCGCGTGCGCCTTTCCAATTCCATGGAGGTCACGTCCTATATCCCCGGGGAAGGCCATAACCTGCAGGAGCACTCGGTGGTCCTCATCAGGGGCGGGCGCGTGAAGGATTTGCCGGGCGTGCGCTACCACATCATCCGCGGGGTCCTGGACTCCATCGGGGTCGCCAAGCGTCGCCAAGGGCGCAGTAAGTACGGGGCCAAACTCCCCAAATAGCCCTTTTTCGGCGACGGGGACGAGCCCACGGTCGCTTTTTTCAGGAACCTTTTTTTAGGAACAAAGATGCCCAGGCGTAGAGAAGTCAGCAAAAAAGAAACCCTCCCCGATCCCAAATACGGTAGCCGGCAGGCGGCCCGTTTCATCAACTGCCTGCTCCGGCGCGGCAAAAAGAGCGTCGCGGAGAATATCTTCTACGGAGCCCTGCAGCTCATTAAGGAACGGACCAAGGAAGAGCCCCTGAAGGTCTTCGAGCGGGCCATGGACCAGGTCAAACCCTCCCTCGAGGTCAAGAGCAAGCGCGTGGGGGGCAGCACCTACCAGGTCCCCGTGGAAATCAGGCCCGACCGCCGGCAGGCCCTCTCCATCCGTTGGCTCATCAACTACGCCAAGGGCCGCGGGGAAAAAGGCATGATGGCCAAACTCGCCGCCGAGCTGATGGACGCGGCCCAGGGCCGCGGCGCCTCGGTGAAGAAGCGGGAAGAAACTCACCGCATGGCCGACGCTAACAAGGCCTTTGCCCACTTCCGCTGGTAGTTCGAGCGCGTTATACCACATTTTATATTTTTTGCCGCCGGGGAGCGATTTCCCCGGTTATCCGAAGGCGCCCGAGGGGGGCGCTTTTTTAAGGGACTCGATTTTTGGCCAAAGCCCGCGACATAGCCACCATACGCAATATCGGCATTATCGCCCATATTGACGCCGGCAAGACCACCACCTCGGAGCGAATCCTTTTCTACACCGGGGTTTCCCAGAAGATAGGGGAAGTGCACGACGGCAAGGCCGTCATGGACTGGATGGATCAGGAGCAGGAGCGGGGCATTACCATCACTTCGGCGGCCACCACCTGCTACTGGCGGGAGCACCGGATTAACATTATCGACACCCCGGGGCACGTGGACTTCACCATTGAGGTGGAGCGGAGCCTGCGGGTTCTCGACGGCGTGGTGGCGGTCTTCTGCGCCGTGGGCCGCGTCCAGCCCCAGAGCGAAACCGTCTGGCGGCAGTCCGACCGCTACGGGGTCCCCCGGATCGCCTTTATCAACAAAATGGACCGGCACGGGGCCGACTACCGCAAATGCGTCCAGGAGATCCAGGAAAGGCTGCTCGCCCGCCCGCTCCTGCTTCAGCTCCCCATCGGGAGCGAGGAGAAGTTTGAGGGGGTCGTGGACCTCGTCGAGTCGCGCGCCTATCTTTACTCGACCAACCCCGCCGAGCCCCAGGCCTTGGAGATCGCGCCCATTCCCGCGAGCCTCGCGGAGGAGGCCCGGGAGGCCCGGACGCGCCTTATCGAGACCCTGGCGGACGTGGACGACTCGTTGGTGGAGGATTTTCTGGAGGGCCGGGACGTGGAAGCGGCCAGGCTCAAGAAGATTATCCGCCAGGGGACGCTTTCCCTCAGCTGCGTTCCCGTGCTCCTCGGCAGCGCCTTCAAGAACAAAGGGGTCCAGCCCCTTTTGGACGCGGTGGTGGATTACCTCCCGAGCCCCCGGGACATCAAGCCCGTCGCGGGCCTCAATCCCCAGGGGAACGAGGAGACGCGGGAGGCCGACCGCGAGGCCCCCTTCGCGGCGTTGGCCTTCAAGCTCTGGAACGACGTCTACGCCGGGCACCTCACCTTCCTACGGGTTTACTCCGGGAAAGTGGCGAGCGGGGAGCAGGTCCTCAATTCCGTGAAGGGCGGCAAGGAGCGGGTCGGCCGCCTCCTGAAGATGCACGCCAACAAGCGCGAGGAGATCAAGGAGGCCGAGGCCGGCGACATCGTCGCCGCCGTGGGGCTCAAGAACTCCGCCACCGGCGACACCCTGTGCGACCTCCAGCGGCCTATCGTTTTGGAAAACCTCCTCATCCCCGAGCCGGTGATCCACGTGGCCCTCCAGCCCAAGAACAAGGACGACCAGGACAAGCTGACCGCGGCTTTGGGCAAGCTCGCCGCCGAGGACCCCAGTTTTCGGGTGCGGACGGATCCGGAGACTCAAGAAACGGTTATGAGCGGCATGGGCGAGCTCCATCTGGAGATTATCGCCGAGCGGCTTCGCCGGGAGTTTAAGGTGCCCGTGGCCTTGGGGCCGCCCCAGGTGGCCTACCGCGAGACCGTGACCCAGACCGTGGAGGCCGAGGGCCGCCACGTCCGCCAGAGCGGCGGGCACGGCCAGTACGGCGTGGTCCAGCTGCGCCTGGAGCCTTTGCCCGCCGGAAGCGGCGTGGTCTTCGAGTCCAAGGTGGTGGGCGGAACGGTTCCCAAGGAATATTGGAGCGCCGTGGGCGAGGGCGTGGAGAGCGCCGCCAAAAAGGGCGGGGTCCGGGCCGGCTATCCCGTCACCGACCTCAAGGTTACCCTCTTGGACGGTTCCTACCATGAGGTTGATTCCAGCGAAATGGCCTTTTCCATCGCTGGCTCCCTGGGCCTCAAGGAAGGCCTCAAGAAGGCGGGCTCGGTGATTTTGGAGCCCATTATGGACCTGGAGATAGTCACCCCCGAGGATTACGTGGGCGACGTGATCCGCGATATCTCCTCCCGGCGGGGTCACGTGGTGTCCCAGGAAAGCCAGGGGAAGATTCAGGCGATCCAGGGCGAGGTCCCCTTGGCCCAGATGTTCGGCTACGCGACGGAACTGCGCGGCCGGACCCAAGGCCGCGCCGTTTTTACCATGCAGTTCGGCAAGTATCAAGAACTCCCGGAAAACATCGCGCTCTCTCTCATCACGGACAAAGAGAAACAGACGAAATCGCGCGGGAGAGCCTAAAGGACCCGTTGTTCATTTCTCTTATTAGCCTTTTGCTTTGGAGGCAATAACCATGGCCAAAAAGAAATTCGACCGCAACAAACCGCACGTGAACGTTGGCACCATCGGCCACATCGATCACGGAAAAACTACCCTCACCGCCGCGATCACCTTGGTCCTTTCCAAACACGGCGGCGCTAACTACGTGGCTTTTGACGAGATCGACAAGGCGCCGGAAGAGAAAGCGCGTGGCATAACAATTGCAACAGCCCACGTCGAATATGAGACCGCGAATCGTCACTACGCGCATGTTGACTGTCCCGGTCACGCCGACTACATTAAGAACATGATAACTGGGGCCGCGCAGATGGATGGCGCAATACTTGTGGTGGGCGCGGACGACGGGGCCATGCCTCAGACTCGCGAGCACATCCTCTTGGCCCGCCAGGTGGGCGTCCCCTACGTCGTCATCTTCCTCAACAAGTGCGACATGGTCGACGATCCCGAGCTTTTGGAACTCGTGGAGCTTGAGTTGCGGGATCTCATGGACAAGAACGGCTTTCCCGGGGACAAGACCCCCATTATCCGCGGCTCGGCCCTCAAAGCCCTTGAGTGTGGCTGCGGCAAGCCCGAGTGCGAGAACTGCAAGCCCATCTTCGAGCTCATGGACGCGGTGGACGAGTTTATCCCCGAGCCGGTCCGCGACAAGGACAAGCCCTTCCTCATGAACGTGGAGGACGTGTTTTCGATCTCCGGGAGAGGCACCGTGGTCACGGGACGCGTGGAGCGTGGCGTCATCAAGGTCGGCGACGAGGTGGAAATCCTGGGCCTCCGCAAGCCCCAGAAGACCGTGGTCACGGGCGTGGAGATGTTCCACAAGCTCCTGGACCAGGGCCAGGCGGGCGACAACCTGGGACTCCTCCTGCGCGGCACCAAGCGCGAGGACGTGGAGCGCGGCCAGGTCACGGCCAAGCCCGGCTCCATCGTGCCCCACACCAAATTTAAGGCCGAGGTCATCATCCTCACCAAAGAGGACGGCGGTCGCCACACCCCCTTCTTCACCGGCTACCGCCCCCAGTTCTACTTCCGCACCACGGACGTGACCGGGGTCCTCACCCTCCCCGAGGGCGTGGAAATGGTGATGCCCGGCGACAACATCGCCTGCGAGGTCTCCCTGATCACCCCCATCGCCATGGAGAAAGAGCTGCGCTTCGCCATCCGCGAGGGCGGCAAGACCGTGGGTCAGGGCGTCATCACCGATATCATCGAATAGCTTCCAACAGGGACCTAAACCCTAGGCTTTGACATGCTTAATAATCAGAAAATCCGCATTCGCCTCCGGGCTTACGACCACAAGCTTCTGGACCGCTCGACCCAGGAGATCGTGGAAACGGCCCGGAGGACCGGAGCGAGGGTAGCCGGCCCCGTGCCGCTCCCAACCTCCATCAACCGCACCTGCGTCTTGCGTTCCCCCCACGTGGACAAGAAATCCCGGGAGCACTTCGAGGTCAGGACCCATAAGCGGCTTCTGGACATTCTGGAACCCACCCAGCAGACGGTCGACGCCCTTATCAAGCTCGATCTTCCCGCCGGGGTGGGCGTGGAGCTTAAACTGTGAACGGCTTAATCGGCAAAAAACTGGGCATGACCCGACTCTTCGTGGGCGACGGCTCCGCCGTGCCCGTGACGGTGATCCTGGCCGGCCCCAACCGGGTGGCCCAGGTGAAGACCCCCGCGAGGGACGGCTACTCCGCCGTCGTTTTGGGCTTCGGCGCCAAGTTCCACGGGAACCGCCCCGAACGTGGCGTCGCCGCCCAGTCCGGGACGGAGACGGCCTTCAAGCTCCTGCGCGAGTTCCCTTTGGACGCGGGGGAGGAACTCGCCGCTGGGGACGACGTGACCCTTGAGCTTTTCCAGCCCGGGCAGACCGTGTCCGTGACCGGGACGAGCAAGGGGCGCGGCTTTTCCGGGGTCATGAAAAGGCACGGTTTCGGGGGCGGCCGCAAAACCCACGGCTGCCTGACCCCCCGGTCGGCCGGCTCCATCGGCTCGGCCGCCGACCCCTCGCGCGTCGTTCCCGGCAAGAAAATGGCCGGCCACTACGGGGCGGAGCGGGTTACGGTCAAAAACCTCGAGGTGGTTGACGTGCGCCCGGAATACGGGGTGATCCTCGTGCGCGGGGCCGTTCCGGGACCCAACGGGGGCCTTTTGGAGCTCCGGAAGAATTAGGGGTTGTTATGCTGGAAGCTAAACTGTTAAACGTCCACAAAGAGATCGTGGGGACCGTTTCCCTGGAGCCCGAGATCTTTCAGGCGGAAATAAGGCCCCACATGGTCCAGGAGGTCGTCCGGGCGCAGCTCAACAGCCGCCGCGCGGGCACGGCCAACACCAAGACGCGCGGGGACTTGGCCTTCTCGACGCGGAAGCCATACCGCCAGAAAAAGACGGGCCGGGCCCGCGCGGGCACGCGCAAGTCCCCCCTCTGGCGCAAGGGCGGGACCGTTTTCGGCCCCCACCCCCGCGACTTCGGGTTCAGGCCGCCGGCCGCGGTGCGCCGCGGGGCCCTGAAGAGCTGCCTCACCGATATCTTCCAGGAGGAGCGCATGATCTTTCTGGACGAGCTCGCCCTGGCCGAGATTAAGACGAAGCTTCTGGAGTCCACCCTCGCCCCCTTGGGCCTCCAGGAGACTCCCCCGGCCCTCGCGGCCCGCCGGACGGGCAAAGAGAAGAGCCGCTCGGCGTTGCGCCGCCTCCGGCCTAAAACGCTTATCTTAACCCCCGAAGCCGACGGGAACCTCGAGAAGAGCGCCCGCAACAACCCTTTCCTGGACGTTTTGCGGGTCGACGGCCTCAACTGCTTCGACCTCTTAGATCACTACTTCGTGGTGGTCCTCAAGGACAGCCTGCCTAAGATTCACGAGAGGCTCATGAGGAAATAATGGAACCCACGTCTAAACTGCGGATCATTAAGAAAGTTTTCGTCTCGGAGCGGGCCAGCGATAAGGACGTCGCCGCGACGGGCCGCAACGCCTACTTATTCGAGGTCAGCGTCAAGGCCACCAAACCCATGATTCGCGCCGCCCTCACGCAAGCCTACGCGGACCTGAAGCCAGAGAATATCCATTCTCTCCGCACTCTCATCAAGCCCGGGAAATACCGCCGCAGGGGACGCAAGCTGGGCGGCTACACCCCGGAGCGCAAGAAGTGCGTCTTAACGCTCCGAGCTGGCTTCAAGCTCTCCCACGAGGAAGCCAAGATGACGGTCGAGTAGGCCGCGCCTCCCTCTTTCCCCACTCGCCCCACTTTCGCCGTTGGCCAAGGACAGACGATGACTATCAAGGAAGTTAAGCCCACCTCCCCCGGCCGGAGGGCTCAAACCTACCCCTCTTTCGCGGAGCTCGACAAGAAAAAGCCGGAAAAAAGCCTCCTCCGGCCTAAGCCTTCCACCGGGGGCCGCAACAATTTGGGCCGGATCACGACTCGCTTTCGGGGTGGCGGCCATAAGCGGCGGTATCGGCTTATTGATTTTCTGCGCAAGAAAGACAACATTCCCGCGAAGGTGCGTTCCATCGAGTACGATCCCAACCGCGGGGCCCGCATCGCTCTCCTCTTCTACGCCGACGGCCACAAGAGCTACATCGTGGCGCCCCAGGGCCTCAAGGCCGGCGACAGCGTGATTTCCGGCGAAAAGGTGGACATCAAGCCGGGCAACTGCATGCCCCTCAAAAACATCCCCCTGGGCACCCAGATCCACAACGTGGAGATGAAGCCCGAAAAGGGCGCCCAGCTGGCTCGGGGCGCGGGCGTCGGGGCTCAGCTCATGGCCAAGGAAGGGGCCTACGTTCTCGTGAAGCTCCCCTCGGGGGAGACGCGCCTCATCCTCGCGGTCTGCAAGGCCACCATCGGCCAGGTGGGCAACAGCGAGCGCAGCGGCGTTTCCCTCGGCAAGGCCGGGCGCAAGCGCTACCTGGGCCGCCGGCCCCACGTCCGTGGCGTGGCCATGAACCCCGTGGACCACCCCTTGGGCGGCGGCGAGGGCAAAAGCTCGGGCGGCCGGCATCCCGTGACCCCCTGGGGGAAACCCACCAAGGGCTACAAGACCCGCAAGAAGAACAAACCCTCGAACCGTTTTATCGTGAAGCGGCGCGACAAAAAATAGGATTGGAGGAGATCTATGCCCCGCAGCGTTAAAAAAGGGCCCTTCGTGGACGAATGCCTTCTGGCCAAGACGGAAGCCGCCGGGGTGGCCAACGACCGCAGAGTCATCAAGACTTGGTCCCGGCGCTCGACAATCCTTCCGGAAATGGTCGGCCTCACCTTCGCGGTGCACAACGGCAAAAAATTCCTGCCGGTCTTCGTGACGGAGAACATGGTTGGCCACAAGCTCGGGGAATTTTCCCCGACCCGGATTTTCTACGGCCACTCGGCGGATAAAAAGCTGAAAAAGCAGGCCCGCAAATAACGCCCGCGCGTTTTTTGGCGGGAGCATGAGGCCCATTCCATGAGCGAAATCAATAATAAACAACTCAAGCGAGACGCGCGCGAAGCCCTGCGCAAGGAGCGGCGCGGCCTCTCGGCCGTCGGCAAATTCCTGCGCTGTCCTCCCCGCAAGGCCCAGATGCGGGCCAAGGGGCTCGTCGGGGCGCCCGTCCTCGCGACCGTCGAGGCCCTCAAATGCGCCCCGGGCTCCAGCGCGCGCCTGTTGCGGACCGTTATCTTTTCGGCCATTTCCAACGCCGCCCGCGTCTTGGAACGGAAAGTGGAAGAGCTTGACGACTTCGTGATCGACAAAATTCTCGTCGGGGACGGCCCGCGCCTCAAGAGGTTCCACCCCGTTTCCCACGGCACGGCCAAGCCCATTCTCAAGAGAATGTGCCGCGTTGAGGTCTGGGTCAAAAGAAAGTAGTCCCGCGAGGGGACCCCATTAGGGCCGGGGGGCCGCGCGCGCCCGGGCCGCAAGGAGAGTTATTTTGGGTCAGAAAACACACCCCGTCGGATTTCGCCTCGGCGTTATCAAAACTTGGGGATCCCGTTGGTTCGGCGGCAAAGACTACGGCCTTTTCGTCGTCGAGGACCGTAAAATCCGGGATTACGTCAAGAAGAAGCTGGAGGCGGCCAGCGTCTCCGCCGTGGAGATTGAGCGCTTCGCCTCCAAAGTGAAGCTCTCCATCTACACCGCCCGCCCTGGCATCGTCATCGGCAAGAAGGGCGCCGAGATCGAGAACCTGCGGCACGACCTCGAAAAACTCATCGAGAAGATCCACAAACGTCGCCGCGGCGGCTTTCCGGAAGACTCCGCGGCCGCCGAGGCCCCCAAGCGCGAGATCCTCATCGACATCAAAGAGGTCCGCAAGCCGGAGGTCTCCGCCCAGCTCGTGGCCGAGAACGTGGCCCAGCAGCTCCAGCGCCGGGTCGCCTTCCGCCGGGCCATGAAAAAGTGCATGTCCCTGGCCTTCAAATTCGGGGCCCTGGGGATTAAAATCCACTGCTCGGGCCGCCTGGGGGGCGCGGAAATCGCCCGCCGGGAGTGGTACCGGGAGGGCCGGGTGCCCCTGCACACCCTGCGCGCCGACGTCGATTACGGCTTCGCCGAGGCCAAGACGACCTACGGCATCATCGGGGTCAAGGTCCATATTTTCAAGGGCGAGATCATGACCGATCCCGCCCCGGCGGAATAGTCCCCATTCGTTTTACGCGTCCGGCCCGGAGGCCCCCGCGAGGGGAGCCGAGCCCAAAGCTCCAGCCAAAGGAGTTTTTTTCCTTATGCTTTCTCCCAAACGAACCAAATACCGCAAACGGCAGAAGGGCCGTCGCGGCGGACAGGCCAAGGGGGGCTTCTCCCTCGATTTCGGCCGCTTCGCCCTCATGTCCCTTTCCCGCGGGTACATGACCGCCCAACAGATCGAGGCGGGGCGCGTGGCCATCAACCGCCACGTGAAAAGGGGCGGCCAGCTCTGGGTCCGCGTCTTCCCCGACAAGCCCGTCTGCAAAAAGCCGGCGGAAACCCGCATGGGCAAGGGCAAAGGCGCCCCCGAGGGTTGGGTCTGCGTGATTAAGCCCGGCAGGCTTATCTTCGAGATGGACGGGGTCTCCGAGGAAGTGGCCCGCGAGGCCATGCGCCTGTGCGCCAACAAACTCCCGTTTGACTGCCGCTTCGTGGCGAGGGGGGAGATTCAATGAAGCCTAAAACGACGCGCCAAGACGCGCTCCGTGAATTGCGGCTCATGACCGTGCCGGAACTGCGGACGCTGCGGAACGATTTAGAGCTGGACCTCGTCAGGGAACGCCTCCTCGCTGGCGGCGCGGCGGTCAAGGACGTTCGCGCCATCCGCAAGACCCGCAGGCGGATCGCCCGCGCGCTGACCATTATCAACGAAAAACTCAAAAACCCGGATCAGATGGCCGGAAGGGAAGGGTAAACCGTGGAAGATAGGCGCCCTAATTTAACCCTCACCGGGGTGGTGGTCTCCGACAAGATGGACAAAACCTGCGTGGTTTTGGTGAACCGCTTGGTCAAACATCCCGTTTACAAAAAATATATCCGTCGCCGCGCCAAATTTATGGCCCACGACGAAAAGAACATCGCCCACATGGGGGACACCGTGGAAATCATCCAGTCCCGGCCCCTGTCCAGGCTCAAACGCTGGCGGCTGACCAAGGTTCTGGCGAGCCAGGCCTAGCTTCAGCGCCGGGCGCGCCGCGCGCCCTTGGCTTTCCCAAGAGGGGGGAGACTATTAAAAATGATTCAGCCGGAAACCAGACTAACGGTCGCCGATAACTCCGGGGCCAAGGAGGTCGCCTGCATCAAAGTCCTGGGCGGCAGCAAGAGGCGCTACGCCTCCTTGGGCGACGTCATCGTGGTGTCGATCAAAGAGGCTATCCCGGGTTCCAAGGTCAAGAAGGGCGACACGGCCAAGGCCGTTATCGTGCGCGTGGCCAAGGAAGTGGGCCGGGTTGACGGCTCCTATATCAAATTCGACGACAACTCGGCCGTGCTCATCAACAAGGACCGCGAGCCCATCGGCACCCGCATCTTCGGGCCCGTGGCCCGCGAGTTGAGGGCCCGGCGCTTCGCCAAGATCGTTTCCCTGGCCCCGGAGGTCCTCTAGAATGAAGCCCCGCAAGAACAAACTCCATCACCAGAACAAGCTGAGGCTCCAGACCAAGTATAAGCCCTCGGGCTTCCGCAAGGACGATGTCCTGATGATTCGCTCCGGGGTCGCCGTCAAGACCAAGACGGGAAAATTTCTGGAATACTTCTCCAAGTCCCAAAGGGTCTCGGTCGCGGGCCTCAAAATGGGCCGGACCTGCTATCGGCCCAAGACCGAGGGCGAGACGCGCGAGATCCGCGAAATGGAGCGTCCGGCGCACGTCTCCAACGTGGCCATCGTCTGCCCCCACTGCGGCCTCCCGTCCCGGGTCAAACGCGGCCCCGTCACCGTGGAGCTCCCCAACGGTCGGGTCAAGACTAAATACGTCCGGATCTGCAGCCACTGCCACAAGCACTTAAGGCCCTAGGAGCGATTCCGGGCCCCAGACCCCGCCCTTAAATCCATCGGCGCCCCTTTTGGCCGAAGGGAGGCCTCCCCCGCCCGGAGGAGGCTGGGCGTTCCAGAGGAAGACAACGATGACGACCAGATTCAGCGAATTTTACGCCAAGACCGTGGTTCCCAAGCTCCAGAAAGAGTTTAATTACCAAAACGTCAACCAGGTTCCCAAAGTGACGAAGGTCACTTTGAACATGGGCCTGGGCGAAGGCAAGTCCGAGCCGAAGGTTTTGGACGCGGCCGTGGGCGAGCTTTCGGCCATTACCGGCCAGAAGGCCGTGATCACCAAGGCCCGCCGCTCCATCGCCGCCTTCAAGCTGCGCGAGGGCAACTCCATCGGGGCCACGGTGACGCTGCGCCGGAAGAAAATGGAGTACTTCCTCGACAAGCTCATCAATATCGTCCTCCCCCGAGTTCGCGACTTTCGCGGGGTGAGCCCCAAGGCCTTCGACGGCCGGGGCAACTACACCCTGGGCATCCGCGAGCACATCATCTTTCCGGAAGTCGACTACGACAAGATCGACAAGATTAAGGGCCTTAACGTCACCATCGTCACCACGGCCAAGACGGACGAGGAGGCCCGCTTCCTTTTGGCCCAGCTGGGCATGCCCTTCAAGAAAAGCGCCGCCCACTAGGGAAGAGCCGACCCCACAAGGAGTATTTTTCCGATGGCCAAAACGTCCATGATCGTCAAAGCCGAAAGGCCCGCGAAATTCAAAACCAGGGCTTACCACCGCTGCCCCGTGTGCGGTAGGCCGCGCGCGTACCTCCGGCGCTTCAACCTCTGCCGCATCTGCTTTCGGAAGATGGCTCTCGCGGGCGAGATTCCCGGGGTCATTAAGGCCAGCTGGTAGCTTAGGAATCCAAATTATGACTATGACCGATCCCGTCGCCGATCTCTTAACGCGCATCCGCAACGCTCTCGTCGCCAAGCACGACCGCGTGGACGTTCCGGCCTCCCGCCTGAAGGTGGCCATCGTCCGCATCCTCAAGGACGAGGGCTTTATCAAGAATTACAAGGTCTCCCGGGACACCCGCCAGGGCGTGATCCGCGTCTTTCTCAAGTACACGGAAGCCAACAACCCGGTGATCCAGGGCCTGACCCGGGTCTCCAAGCCCGGCCGCCGGGTCTACCAGAAGGCCGACGACATCGAGCCGGTTCTCTCGGGCCTGGGGATCTTAATCGTCTCCACCTCCCACGGGGTCATGACCGATAAGGAAGCCCGCCGCCACAACCTGGGCGGCGAGTCCATCTGCGAAATTTGGTAGCGCTCGCGCGCCGGGGCCAATAGCCCAGGCCGCGGTTTCAAGTAAAGGTGAGATATGTCCCGCGTCGGGAAATTACCCATTAGCCTTCCCCAGGGCGTCAGCTTCAGTTTCAGGGAAGGCCTCCTGGAGGTCAAAGGCCCCAAGGGGACCCTTAAGCGCCAGATCCATCCGGCCATCGACGTGGTCGCCGAAGGGACCGAGTTGCGGGTCCTTCCCCGCCGCGAAGGTCAGTCGGGCGCCCTCTGGGGGCTCTTCCGGAGCCTGGTCCAGAACATGGTGACCGGCGTTTCCGTCGGTTTTACGAAGATCCTCGAGGTTACGGGCGTGGGCTGGAGGGTGGACGAGGAAAGCCCTGGGGTCCTGAAGATGGCCCTGGGCTACAGCCACCCGGTGATCTTTAAGGTCCCTCAGGGGGTCGCGGCCACCGTGGAGGCCAAGGCCGGGCGGGTGACCCTCGTTTCCATCGACAACGAGCTTTTGGGCCAGACCGCGGCCACCATCCGCGCCTTTAGGCCCCCGGAGCCCTACAAGGGCAAGGGCATCCGCTACGCCGGGGAAGTCATCCAGAAGAAGGTCGGCAAGGCCGGGGCGAAGTAAGCCCCGCGCGCCCGCTCCGGGCCCCTTACGGCGGCCTCGGTTTTTTTTGGGCCCGCGGCCGCGCGCGGGACTTGAGGAGAGGGCCCCCTAGGGCTCTTTTGGTGATAAAGTGACCAACCAACGTCAGAAATCGCGCCGGATTCGGCAAGCCCGGGTGCGCAAGAAGGTCAGGGGCGTAAGCCAGCGGCCGCGCCTTTCCGTTTTCCGCTCGGCCAACCATATCTACGCCCAGCTCATCGACGACCAGAAGGGGATCACCCTGGCGGCGGCCTCGACCCTCTCCGAAGCCATCCAGACGCAGCTCGCGGGCCAGAAGAAGATCGCGAAGGCCAAGATTGTCGGGCTGGCCATCGGCGCCATCGCCAAGGACAAGGGCGTGACCCAAGTCGTCTTTGACCGCAACGGCTTTTTGTACCACGGTCGGGTGAAAGCCCTGTCCGAGGGCGCCCGGGAAGCGGGCTTGGAGTTTTAAAGGTTTTACCTTAAGGGATAACTTGTTATGGCGTTTAGACCAGAACCGGAAGAATCGGCTTTAATCGACAAAGTAGTGCACGTCAACCGCGTGGCTAAGGTGGTGAAGGGCGGGCGCCGCTTTTCCTTCAGCGCCATCGTGGTGGTGGGCGACGGCCAGGGCAAGGTGGGCTACGGCTTGGGCAAAGCCCTGGAGGTGCCCGAGGCCATCCGCAAGGGCGCCGAAAAGGCCAAGAAGAACATGATCTCCGTGGACCTCGCGGGGACCACGGTTCCCCACCGGGCCATCGGCAACGCCGGCAGCGGCCAGGTGCTCTTAAAGCCGGCCGCCAAAGGCACGGGGGTCATCGCCGGGGGATCGGTCCGGGCCGTGGTGGAAGCGGCGGGGGTCAAGGATTTGCTCACCAAGGTTTTGGGGTCCAATAACCCCCACAACGTGGTCCGCGCGACGATTAACGCCCTCGCGGGGATGAAACTGGCCCGGACGGTCGCCAAAGAGCGCGGCGTGCCGCCCGAGCGCCTGCGGGTGTAACCCAAGAGGAATGGCATCATGGCAAGCGAACGCAAAATAATAGTCACTCAGGTCAAAAGCGTCATCGGGCGCCTTCCCTCCCACCGCGCCACGGTGAGGGCCCTGGGCCTCAAAAAAATCGGCCAAAGCAAGGCGCACGACGCCACCCCCGCGATCCGGGGCATGATTAATAAGGTCTCTTACCTTCTGAAGGTGGAGGAAGTCTAATGCTGACCCTCAGTAATTTATCCATCCCCAAAGGCTCCCGCAAAGCGCGCAAGAGGCTGGGCCGGGGCGAGGCCTCGGGGGTCGGCAAAACCTCGGGCCGGGGCCACAAAGGCCAGAAGGCCCGCTCGGGCGGCGGCGTTTCCCCCGGCTTCGAGGGAGGCCAGATGCCTCTCCAGAGGCGGCTGCCCAAGCGCGGTTTCACCAATATCTTCAAGAAGAAATGGACCCTCGTCAATATCTCCCAGCTCGTGGGCCACGAGGATCCCGCGACGCGCGAGCGGCGCGCGGAGTTCTCGCCTTTCGACCTTCTGACCCTTAAAATCGTCCACGACCTCAATAACCCCATCAAGCTCCTGGCCGTCGGGGAAATTGACTACCCCGTCGCGGTGACCGTCCAGGCCGCGTCCAAGAGCGCCATCGCCAAGATCGAGAGCGTCGGGGGCAAGGTAATCCTCTCGCCTCTCCAGGAGGTTTGGAAGCTCGTCGATAGCTACGCGCTGCGCCTCGAGGGCGCCCTGGAGACGGCCGTGGTCGCCCTCCGGGAGGAGAAGCCCGAGGAAGCGCTGGAGGTCTTAAAGTCGGCGCTGGAAGTGACGGGGGCCTCCGCCGCCAGCGACGGAGGCCCGCCCCCCGCGGAGGACGGCGCCCCGGAAGAGCCCGGAGAGGCCGACGCGGAAAAGCCCCCCGAGGACAGCTAACCCAAGGGCTTTCCCCTTTCTTCTCTTCTCTTTCCAAGCGAAGGGCGCGGCTTAGGCCCTGGGGCCAACCGCCGCGGCCCCTCGCGCTCCCCGATTTAGGCGACGGGCCGCGGGCGTTTAGCGCTTGGGGCTTTCACGGGCCGCGTAACAATAGCCCTTTTGGGCAAAGGAACGAGCGTTGTCAGGCTCCAGGACAGGCCAATCCAAGGAACTCCGTAACCGTATCCTCTACGTGCTCCTCATCCTGGCCGTGTACCGGGTGGGGGTGCATATCCCCACGCCCGGGGTGGACACGGGGGTGCTCGCCGAGTTTTTCACCCGCTACGAAAACACCCTTCTCGGGCTCTTCGACATGTTTTCGGGCCGGGCCCTGTCGCAGTTCTCCATCTTCGCGATGGGGATCATGCCCTATATCTCGGCCTCCATTATTATTGAGCTTCTGACCGTGGTCTGGCCGCACCTCCACCGCCTCAAAAAAGAAGGCGGACAGCAGGGGCGCCGCAAACTCAACCAATACAGCCGCTACCTCACGGTGGGCCTCAGCCTCTTCCAGGGCTTCATGCTGGCCGTGGGCCTGGAGCGCATGCAGATGAGCGAGACCGCCTCGGTGGTTATTGAGCCGGGACTCTATTTCCGGCTGATGACCATGCTCACCTTGGCCGCGGGCACCTGCTTTATCATGTGGCTCGGCGAGCAGATCACCGAGCGCGGCATCGGCAACGGGATCTCCCTCATCATCTTCGCGGGCATCGTGGAGGGCCTACCCTCGGCCATCGGGGACGTTTTCTCCGACGTTCAGGCCGGGGACCAGTCCGTTTTGCGGATGGCCTTTCTGGTCGCGGGCATGGTGGCCATCGTCTGCGGGGTGGTCTTCTGCGAAAGGGCCCAAAGGCGCATACCCATTCAGTACGCCCAAAGGGTGGTGGGCCGCAACGTGATGGGCGGCCGCTCCACCCACCTCCCTTTAAAGCTCAATCCCGCCGGGGTCATTCCCCCCATTTTCGCCAGCTCCCTTATCATGTTTCCCGCCACCATCGGGCAATTCGTGGACAACCAGACCATTCAGGGCATGACCGAGTGGCTCAACCGCGGGAACTGGCTCTACAACGTCATCTACGTGGCCTTAATCGTCTTTTTCTGCTACTTCTACACCGGGGTCCAGTTCAACCCGACCGATGTCGCGGAAAACATGCAGAAAAACGGTGGCTTTATCCCCGGGATCCTCCCCGGGGCCAAAACGGCGGAGTTTATCGACCGGGTCCTCACCCGGGTCACCCTCTGGGGCGCCCTCTACGTCTCCGTCATCTGCTTGCTGCCCAGCTTAGTGAGCCGCTATTTCAACGTGAGCTTCTATTTTGGGGGCACGGCCCTTTTAATCGTCGTGGGCGTGGCGTTGGACACCATCAGCCAGATTTATACCCTGGTCGTGAATCAGCAGTACGCGGGCCTCCTCAAAAAAGGCCTCAGCGGCGTGGGGAAGATCCAGCCCCGCCGGAGGCTCTAGCGATCCGGCGTAACTTGACAATCGCGAAAAGAGGGACCATAATACTAAGTTGCTTCTCTTTTCGGGGAATTAGGGATCCATTGGCCTTTTGTCGACCGGCCCCGCCCTTTGGGGGGCTGGCGCTCCCCCCCAAAGGGGCGGGGGCGCTTCAGGGGGGGAGGAAAAAATGATAATCGTTCTTTTAGGCCCTCCGGGAACGGGAAAGGGCACCCAGGCGACGGCCATCAAAGAGCGCTACGGGATCCCCCACGTCTCGACGGGGGACATCCTGCGCGCCAACCTCGCCCAAGGGACTCCCTTGGGATTGGAGGCCAAAGCCTATATGGAGAAGGGGGAACTGGTCCCCGACGCCCTCATCTTGGATTTAGTGGCGGACAGGCTGACGCTTCCCGACTGCCAAAAGGGGGTTCTCTTAGACGGCTTTCCCCGCACCCTGGCGCAGGCCGAGGCCTTTGACCGGGCCCTCGTCGCCCAGAAGAAGGCCATTGACCACGTTCTCTTTTTGAGCGTTCCAGAGGACGCTTTGACCCGGCGGTTAGCGGGCCGCAGGGTCTGCCGCGGCTGCGCGGCCACCTACCACGTGGACTTTAACCCGCCCCCCGCCTCCCTCGTCTGCCCCGGTTGCCAGGGGGAGATCTACCAGCGGGCGGACGACTCCCAGGAGGCCATCCGCAACCGCCTGAAGGTTTACAACGACCTCACGGATCCTCTCATCGGCTATTACCGGGAAAAGGCCTATCTGCGCGAGGTCGACGGCTCCGAGAGCCCCGCGCGGGTCGCGGAGGCTATCGCGCGCTCCCTGTCCTAAAGCCCCGTCACCGGCCGTCGGCCTTTTTCGCTTTTCACTTGACCCTTTTTTCCCCTTTTTAGATAAGGTGTTCGCCATGAAAGTTCGCTCGTCAGTCAAAAAAATGTGCATGAAATGCAAAGTTATCCGGCGTTTCGGCCAGGTGCGCATCATCTGCCAGAATCCCAAACACAAACAGAGGCAGGGCTAACCGCCTTCTAGAGGAGCGCCACCGTGCCCAGAATTTCCGGAATTGATCTGCCCCGCCAGAAACGGATCGATATCGCCTTAACCTATATCTTCGGCCTGGGACGGCCCAGCGCCAAGGCTATTTTAACCAAGGCCGAAGTTGATTTCGCCGTTAAAAGCGATTCCTTGACCGATGACGAACTCGCCCGCATCCGCCGGGTCATCGACGCGGAATACAAGGTCGAGGGAGACCTGCGCCGCGAGATCACCATGAACATCAAAAGGCTCATGGATCTCGGCTGCTACCGGGGCCTCAGGCACCGCCGCAACCTCCCGGTCAACGGACAGCGCACCCACACCAACGCCCGCACCCGCAAGGGGCCGCGCCGCTCCGTGGTGGGGAAGAAAAAAGCCCCGTCCAAGTAGGCCTTTTCCCAGGGGCCCCCCGTCCCGCTTCGGGGGGCCTCCGATTGTTTTGTTTTTTGGGGGAGCGCGGCGCGGCCGCGGCGCCCCGGCACAAGGAAGAATATGTCCGCCAAGGCAGTTCGCAAGACGCGCAAAAAAAAGGATAAAAAGAATATACCCGTGGGTGTCGCCCATATCCACGCGACTTTTTCCAACACCATCGTCACCATCACCGACACCGCGGGCAACGCCCTGGCCTGGTCCAGCGCCGGGGTCATGGGCTTTAAGGGTTCTCGCAAGAGCACCCCCTACGCCGCCCAGACGGCGGTGGAGGACGCCACCAAAAAGGTGAAGGAATACGGCATGCATACGGTCCAGGTCTTCGTCAAAGGCCCCGGCAACAGCCGCGAGTCGGCCCTGCGCGCCTTCCAGGCCTCGGGGCTGAACGTGACCGCTATCCGCGACGTCACCCCTATCCCCCACAACGGCTGCCGCCCCCCCAAGAGGCGGAGGGTCTAAGGCGGGCGAGGGGCGTTTTCGGCTTTTTTTTTCGGGTTTATTTTTTGGGAGGATTTTTGTGGCCAGATATACCGACGCGAGCTGTCGCATTTGCCGACGGGAAAACAGCAAACTTTTTTTAAAGGGCACCCGCTGCTTCGTGGGCAAGTGCGCCTTTGACCGGCGGCAAACCGCCCCGGGCCAGCACGGCAACCGCCGTCCCGGGAAGGCCACGGATTACGGCGCGCAGCTGCGCGAAAAGCAAAAGGTGAAACGCTCCTACGGCCTCCTGGAAAAGCAGTTCCGGGCCCTCTTCGAGAAAGCCGAGCGCATGAAGGGCGTCACGGGCGGAAACCTCCTCATCCTTTTGGAGCGCCGGCTCGATAACGCCGTCTACCGGCTGGGTTTCGCCCAGAGCCGGGCCCAGGCCCGGCAGATGGTCACCCACGGCCACTTCCTCGTCAACGACCGCAAGGTGAACATCCCCTCCTACCTCATTAAGCCGGGCGACGTCGTGAAGCTCCGGGCCAAAAGCCAAAACTTCGCCTTCGTCAAAGACTCCCTGGACACGGTGGGCCGCCGGGGCGTCCCCAGCTGGATGGACCTGGACCGCGACTCCTTCAGCGGGCGCGTCAAGGAACTCCCCACCCGCGAGGAGCTCCCCCCCACCATCAACGAGCAGCTCATCGTCGAGCTCTACAGCAAATAGCCGTTTTTTTTCACCCCCCCATTTGTTAAAAAGAAGCGCCTCGCGCGAGGCCTCTTTGTTTCGCCAAAACCCCAAGCGCCCCCCGCGCGCCGCCCCTCTCCGCCCCTTTGGGGGCCCCTGGGGCCGCCAAGGGGATTTCCCGCGAAAAGGAATCAACCCGCCACCCGCTCCCCCATTTTCCGCCGGGCCGCTTCCGCCGCGCGCGCGAAAGGCCGCGGGATCCTCCTGAAATAGCGCGGAATGGCGCGCGGATATTTGGGTTTTTTAAGGGTCGGTTGCTTTCCCGATGATTTTTTTAGCCGAACCCCATTCATGTGGTTAACGGGAGAGGGCATGGATAAATATTTCCCTGAACTGAAGATTCCTTCCAAAGTTGAAGTCGACGAATACAAGCCGAACCTAAACTACGGCAAATTTGTCTGTGGCCCCTTGGAGCGCGGTTTCGGGCTCACTTTGGGCAACGCCCTCAGAAGAGTCATCCTTTCCTCCATGCAGGGCGCGGCCATCGTCTCCGTGCGCATTGACGGGGTGCTCCACGAGCTCGCGACCATCGACAAGGTTAAGGAGGACGTTCCGGACATAATCTTAAACCTCAAGGAGGTCCGCTTAAAGCTTAATGGCGCGGAATCCGCGGAGGTCCGCCTGGATTGTCTGGGCCCCAAAGACGTGACCGCGGCGGAAATTATCACCGACCACCGCGTGGACGTCCTGAACAAGAAAGCGCACATCGCCTCGGTGGCCGCGGGCGGTCGTCTGGTGATGACCATGCGGGTCCAAAACGGCCGGGGTTACGTGCCCGCTGGCAAAAGCGAGACCGAGGAGGGCCAGAGCGCGGTTCCCATTCCCGTGGACGCGATGTTTTCGCCCATCCACAAGGTCAATTTCAGCGTCATCGAGACCACCCACGGCGAGCGCTCCGACTACGACAAGCTGACCATCGAGGTTTGGACCGACGGGAGCCTGAGCCCCCAGGAGGCCGTGACCAAGTCTTCCAAGATCCTCATGGATCAGCTCTTTATCTTCACCAATTTTACGACCCACTCCCTTTTGGGGCCCTCCCCAGAGCCTTCGGCCATGGTCTTCAACGAGAACTTCTATCGAACCGTGGACGAGTTGGAGCTTTCGGTTAGGGCGGCCAACTGCCTCAAGAACGCCGACATCTACTACATTGGCGAGCTGGTGCAAAAAAGCGAGAGCGAAATGCTCAAAACCAAAAATTTCGGCCGGAAGTCCCTCAATGAAATCAAGGACGTTCTGCGCAATATAAATCTGTCCCTCGGCATGAACGTGGGAGAATTTAAGCGTCCCGGGGCTGGCTCCGAAGACTAGACGGGCGTTTTTCCGACGGGGCCGGAGGGCCCCCTCGGGAGAAGGAGAGATTTTAAAATGAGGCACCGGAAAGCCAATATCAAGCTCGGCCGCAAGGCCAGTCACCGGAAGGCCATGTTCCGCAACATGACGACCAGCCTTTTGGCGGCGGGATCCATCACCACCACCATCCACAAGGGCAAAGTTTTAAAGGGCTTGGTCGATCGCCTGGTGACGCTCGCCCGGAAGAATACCCCCTCGTCTTTTGTCCGGGCCCGCAAGCTCTTCGCCTCCCACAAGGCCGCGATGGCCTTCTTTAAAAACGTCTTGACGGAGAATTGGTTCCCCGGTCGGACCAGCGGCTGCGTCTTCATGACTCCCCTGGGCCCCCGGGCCGGGGACGCGGCCACCATGGTCAAGCTGTCCTTAGCCATGGCGCCCCCGGAAGACAAGGCCGCCAAGAAACGCAAGGACGCTCCCAAGGAGCGGGACCGCGCGGCTCGCGTGGCCGCTTCCCAGGCCAAGCTTAAAGAAGAAAGCCCCGTGGCCGCGCCCCGGGATTTCCGGACCGAGCCTCAGCCGGCCCAGGAGCCCCCCGCCGCGCCGACGGAGTCGTCCGCGGAGCCCTTGGAGTCCTCGGCCGCGCCGACGGAGTCGTCCGCGGAGCCCCTGGAGCCCTCGGCGGAGCCGACGGAGTCGTCCGCGGAGCCCCCGGAGAGCGCCGCGGCGCCCGACGCGGAAGACCCGGACGCTCCCGTCACCCCGGAGAGCGGCGAGGAGCCCAAGGGCGAATAATCGTCCTTCCGCGCTTTGTCTTTTTTTAATCCTTCCGCGCGGCGCCCAAGGCCGCGCGCGCCCCAAATAGCCCACAAACCGCCCCGCGAGGAAACCAGACGCGATTTTCCTCGCGGGGCTCTTTTTTGCGCGCGGCGGGCGCGGAACGGTCGGAAGGGGCGCTCCTAGCGGCTTTTCGCGCGCGCGAGGGGCGCGCCCATGGCTCGCGCGCCGCTCGGGGGCGAATATTTCTTGAAAGAAGGCGAGGGATTAGGCTATAATAAATTAAATATATAGTCATCACTTTGGCTATAATTAAGGGAGTTCCGTTTTTGAGGTTTCGCGCGCTTTTTCCCCTCTATCTTCCTTGTTCGCGGGGGACGGGCCCTTTTTTTTCCGACTTTCGCGCCGGGGAAAAAGGAAGGCCCAAGGCGTGGGCTAGGGCGACAAGCGCGTTCCAATCCCTTAATTTATCTGGCTTTTCCTCTTTCGGAGCCAATTCATGAAGTTTTTACGCTCTCTTTTAGGCTTTTTTTCCAGCGACCTCGCCATTGATTTAGGCACCGCCAACACCTTGGTTTATCTGCGGGGACGCGGAGTTGTTTTATCGGAGCCTTCCGTGGTGGCCGTGAAGAAAAACGGCAAAAACGGCAAGGTTCTCGCGGTGGGGGAAAAGGCCAAGGATATGATTGGCAAATGCCCGGAGGGGGTCAAGGCCATACGCCCCATGAAGGACGGGGTTATCGCCGATTTTGAGATAACCCAGGCCATGCTCCGGCATTTTATCCGCCTGGCTCACTTCCGGAGGCTCTTAAAGCCCCGCATCATCGTGGCCGTGCCTTCGGGCATTACCCAGGTGGAAAAGAAGGCCGTCCGAGAGGCCGCGGAACAGGCCGGCGCCTCCGAGGTTTACCTCATCGAGGAGCCCATGGCCGCCGCCATCGGGGCGGGCCTTCCGGTGACCGAGCCCACGGCCAACATGATCGTGGATATCGGGGGCGGAACCACGGAAGTGGCGATCATCTCCCTGGCGGGCATCGTCTACTCCAAGTCCGTGCGCATGGGCGGCGACAAAATGGACGAGGCCATTACCCAGTACATCCGCAAAAAATACAATCTCCTGATCGGGGAGCCCACGGCCGAGCTTATCAAACACGAGATCGGCACGGCCTACCCTTCGGATCAGGTGGACACCCTGGAAGTCAAAGGCCGCGACACGGTCACCGGGCTCCCCAAGGCCGTGGCCATTGACAGCGAGGAGATCCGCAAGGCCATCACCGAGCAGGTGGACGCTATCCTGACCACGGTGCGGAGCGCCTTGGAGCAGATTCCGCCCGAACTCGCCGCGGATATCGTTACCAAAGGCATCGTCCTGACCGGCGGCGGCGCCCTACTGAAGAGGCTGGACAAGCTCATTTCCGAGGAGACCCACCTGCCGATCTGCATCGCCGACGACCCCTTAAAGACCGTGGCCATCGGGAGCGGTCGGGCCCTCGAGAGCCTGGATATCCTCAAGGAAATCACTATTCCTTAAGGGAGTTCCCCCGCCGCGCGAGCCGCGCTCTCCATTAAAGGGGCGCGCGTGACTTTCGCGCTGTTTTCCTTGGGTTCCTCCCCAAAGCCCGCGCGACAATTGTCCGCCCGGAGGCCTAACGGCCCAAGGGCGGCGCGCCGTTTGGGGAAGGCGCGCGCGGAGCGGCTTTAATAATCATTCTAGCGCGCGCGCCGCCACGCGTCCTTGGGCTTTCCTTAAAGCGCTCCGCGCGTTCCCCCTTCGCGCCCCGCGGCTGGGCGTCCCCTTTCCGGACAGTTTCCGCAAACTCACGCCATATGGGTCAAAGACGCTGGAAAACCACGCTCCCCGCCATCCTCTTGCTAGGCTGCTTAGCTGTCATATCCTTAGGGGTTTGGAATTCGGGCCGCCGCGAGACGGCGCCGTCCGCCCTCGCCCTGGAGGCTAAGGGCCCCCTGGCCGCGGCGACCGCGGGCTTCGCGCGGGCCGTGGAAACTTTTTGGCGGCGCTATTTTAACCTGGTGGGCGCCCGGGTGGAAAACGAAAGGCTCCGGGCCATCGTCAACCGCCAGTCCAAGCTCATCAACGACTACCGCGAGGATCGGCTCGAAAACCAAAGGCTCAAAACGCTTTTGGCCTTTCAGAATCAAAGTCCTTTCCAGTTTCTGACGGCCAAGGTCTTGGCCTGGGATCCCGGGCCCTTTTTCCAGTCTTTCATTATCGGGGCGGGCTCCTCGGACGGAGTTCCCCTGGAGGCCCCGGTGGTCACGGATCAGGGGATCGTGGGACGGGTCGCCGAGCTCTCCCCCAACTACGCCAAGGTCCTGTTGGTTACCGATCTTTCTTCGGGAGTGGACGCCTTCGTGGAGCGCAATCGCGTGAACGCCCTGATCGTGGGGGCGGGACCCGGCAAGCTTTCCCTTGATTACGCGCGCAAGGCCGAAGACGTGCGGGTGGGGGATCTGCTCGTGAGTTCCGGGTTGGACGGGATTTTTCCCGGCGGGCTTTCCCTGGGGACCGTGACCTTCGTGGACAAAATGAGCATGGGCTTTTTTATGCGGGCCGAGGTGAGCCCCAGCGTCGACATCGCCGTTTTGGAGGAAGTCTCCGTGATTCTCAATCCCCCCTCGCCCGTGGATTGGACCGCGTTCGCCCCCAACGTCAAAGGGATCTACGAAAAGAAAGGAAATAGGCGCTAGAGCGCCCAAAGGGAAACTTTCCGCCTCTAAGCCTTTAAAAAAATTATTCGCTTCCAAGCTCCTAAAGCGTTAAAATTATAAGCTCCCCCTAAGGCGCGCGGCGCGAACCGCCAAGCGCCCCGCCCCAAACCCGCCACCGGGCTCTATGAAAAGGCCTTTGTGGCCTTTCTAACGCCTTTCCCGCCCCTTCGCGGCGCCCCTCCCCCTTCCCCTTAGCGTCCCAAGATAGGCGAAGAGCCATTCCCCAAGGCTCTTTTTGTTCCGCGTCCAAGGAATTTTCCCGTGATCCGTGTTTTACTGAAACTAGCGCGCGCGCGAGGGGTCATCGCCCCGTGAAGGCCATCGGACAATCGGCGCGAGGCGCGCCGGCCGCGAGCCAAGGACGGCTCATTTTGGCGCTCCTATTGGGGATCGCCGTTTGTTCCCTCCAAGCGGCCCCGCGGGTCAAGCATCTTTTTTTCGGCTCGGCCCCCGACGCGCTCGCTCTTCTGACGGTGTATTTCGCCCTCAGGAGCGAGACCTGGCTCGCCGCGGCGGCGGTTTTTATCTTGGGAGTCGCCCGCGACGCGGCGTCTTTGGATCCTTTGGGAATTTTTTCGCTGACTCTCGTTTTGACGGTTCTTTTGCTCAAAAGCCTTTATAAATTTATGGAATTGAGTCGCGAGATATCTTTAATGTTACTTGTTTTAGCCGTATTCTTCATAATAAACGTTGTTATTTACCCAATACTCATGTATATCTTTTTGGGAACGGGATCATTTTCGCTTCTTTGGCGCTCTATCTCCGGATATGGCGCGCAAGGGCTCTTAACGCTCCTCGTCGCGCCCCTGGCCTTCGCCTTTTTGGATCGCGCCTGCCTTATAAGGGAGACGGAATAACAATGCCTTGGAAGAGCGAGACGCCAGCGGACAACGCCGGGGAAAGCGGGCGCTTTTTCTGGATCCATTGGGCGCTGATTTTAGCTTTCGGGCTTATCGTGTCCCGCCTCTGGGTACTCCAGATCGCCATGGGGGAAGAGTACCGCGAAAAAAGCGACACCAACCACACCCGCTTCACCCAGATCCCCACCACCCGGGGCCTTATTATGGACCGGGACGGACGGGTTTTGGTGGAAAATTCCGTCAGCTTCGAGCTTCTCCTGACCCCCAAGGAAGCGGGGGAAGACTTTGAGGTCAAAGCCCTTTCCGCGGAAGTGGGGCGCGTGACCGGCCGCGATCCCCAAGAGCTCTACCAAAAGTTCAAAGGCTTCCAGAACGCGCGCGCTTTTGAGCCCAACGTTTGGATTACGGGCCTTTCCCGGGCGGACATTGCCCTCCTCGAGACCCGCCGCTACCAGACCCGCGGACTTTCCGTGCGGGTCAACGGCATGCGGCGGCCCGTGAACGGCAACTTCGCGCCCCACGTCATCGGCTACCTGGGGGAGATTAACCAGGCCCAACTCCAGTCCGAGAAGTATCCCGGGCTCTCCCAGGGCGATCTGATCGGCCAGAGCGGGGTGGAGCAGAGCATGGAGCCTTATCTCCAGGGCCAGAAGGGCCAAAGGCTCATGACCGTGGACTCCCGGGGACGCCTCTTGGAGGAACTGGAAAGCAAATACCCCGACCCGGGCTTAAGCCTCCACCTGACCATCGACAGCCGCATGCAGCGGGTGAGCCAGGCCCTCTTGGGCGAAAGGGCCGGGGCCATCGTGGTGATGGATCCCCGCAATTTCGAAATTTTGGCGCTGGCCTCCAGCCCCTACTTTAACCTCGACGATTTTATGGGGGGAATCTCCACGGAAAGATGGAAATCTTTGGTGGACGATCCCAACCATCCCATGGAAAACAGGGCGGTGAGCGGCCAGTATCCCCCGGGCTCGACCTTTAAAATCGTCATGTCCATCTCGGCGCTCTCCGAAGGGGTCATTACCCCGGACACGGTCTTCCACTGCGCGGGCGCCTTAAGGCTCGGCAACCACCTCTTCGGCTGCTGGAACAAAAGGGGCCACGGCTCGGTCAATCTCCACCGTTCCCTCAAAGAGTCCTGCGACGTCTATTACTACGAGGTGGGCCGGCGCCTGGGAGTCGACCGCCTGGCGAAAAAAGCGCGCGCCTTTTTCGGCCTGGGAAGGGCCCTGGGAGTGGATCTGACCACGGAACAGCCTGGGCTGGTTCCCGATCAGGATTGGAAGACGCGGCGCTTCAAGGCCCCGTGGAACGCGGGGGAAACCCTCCCCGTCTCCATCGGCCAAGGCTATCTCCTGGCGACGCCCTTGCAGGTGGCCCAGTACACGGCCGTGGCGGCCAACGGCGGGACCCTCATGCGTCCGCATCTCGTGCGGGAGATCACGGATTTTGAGGGACAGCTTATCCGCCGCGTGGAACCGGAAATTATCAGTCAGGTGGACATCAATCCGGATTTTATGCGAAAAGTGCGCGGCGGGCTTGAGGCGGTGGCCATGGAGCCGGGCGGCACGGGCCGCCGGGCCCAGGTGCCAGGGATCCGTATCGCCGGGAAAACCGGGACGGCGCAGGTCGTAAGCCTCAAAAGATACCAAGGCTACGCGCGGGGCGGACGGCCCTATAAATACCAAGATCACGCCTGGTACACTTCCTACGCCCCCGCCGATGACCCCGAAGTCGTGGTCACCGTGCTTTTGGAGCACTCGGGCGGCGGCGGGGCCGTCGCGGGACCCGTGGCGGGCAAAGTCTTGGCCGCGTATTTTGACCAGTCCATCGACACGACCCTGATGCCTCCCTATCAGGCGCAGCCGGATAAACCTTCGGGTTGGAAGGGGGAGTTGTGAAAAAAATCACCCTCGACCGAAGGCTTTTGGAAAACTTCAGCTGGCCCTTAGTCCTTTCCATGCTGGGTCTCATCGTCTGCGGGCTCGTCAATCTGTACAGCGTGACCCTCAACGCCCCATCGACGGGGTCCGTGTCGGAATTCGGCAAGCAGGCCATTTTCTGCGGGGCTGGCCTCGCGCTCGCCTTTCTCGCCATGTTCTTCGACTACCGGCTCCTGCGGAAACCCGCCCCGCTACTCTACGGCTTTGGGATAGCCCTCCTCGTCCTCGTGGAATTCATGGGAATCACGGCCGGGGGCGCCACCCGCTGGCTGCCCCTTTTCGGGGTGCGCTTTCAGCCCTCCGAATTTGTCAAGCCCGTACTGGCGATTCTCGTCGCCTCCTTTTTCGCGCGCGACGACTATCAGAAGAAGGGCCTGACCCTTACGACGATTATCGCCCCCACGCTCGTCACCTTGCTGCCCTTCGCTCTCATTCTGCGTGAGCCTGATTTAGGGACCGCGGGCCTCCTGTGCCTCACCGTCCTTCCCATGTTTCTCTTCCTGCGTTTTTCTCGGGCCCTCCTCATAACCATTGTCTCCGTGACGGCGGGGGCGCTGATCTGGGTCTTTCTCTTGGGGGGGCTGGATTTTCTGCAGAAGAAGGGGATCATCCACGGCTACCAGATAGACCGGATCCTCACCCACCAGAAACCCGAGGAGGATTCCAACGGCAAAGGCTGGCAGATCCTCCAGTCCAAGAGCGCCATCGGGAGCGGCCAGGTTCTGGGGCGCGGTTTCCACGACGGGACCCAGCAGAAATACGGCTTCCTGCCGGCCCCGAAAACGGATTTCGCCTTCGCGGCCCTGGCCGAGGAATGGGGTTTCGTGGGCGCGCTGGTGGTTCTGAGCCTCTTTTATATTCTTCTGCGGTCGGCCATCGGAGTGGCGCGCCGCAGCAAGGACCGTTTCGGGCGCTATTTAGCCTTGGGGCTCACTTCCCTCATATTCTGGCAGATGCTCATCAACGTTTTGATGGTGACGGGCCTCTTTCCCGTGGTGGGCATACCTTTGCCCTTCGTGAGCTACGGGGGGACCTCGCTTTTGGTCACCACGCTCGCGGTGGCCACCATCAATAACGTGGGCATGCGCCGCTACCTCTTCCAGGAGCGGCCCCTTCTGGAAAATTCCCAGGCGTGGCGGGAAGGCCAACCGACCCTGCGCGTCCAGGAAAAGGCGCCCCTGGTCCGCCGCCTCAAGCCGCCCAATCCCCAAGAACCCGACGTTTTCCCCGACTACCGCCTCCCGCACACCAAACCCTGGCTGAAGTTCATGGGCCGCGGCAAGCCCGAAATAAGCCCCCCTGAGCCTTAAGGCCACCGGCGCGCCCCGCCGCGCCAGCGCCCTTATAGCTTGACAATGGAGGGCCCCGGAAAGTATATTGCAAAAGCTTTGGGGCTCGCCTCTAAGCGGCTCCGAGAGTCATCGCGGGACCATTTCGGGATTTTTTCGGGACATAGCTCAGCCTGGTAGAGCACTGCGTTCGGGACGCAGGGGCCGCTGGTTCAAATCCAGTTGTCCCGACCATATATAGAGGTTATCCCATATATAGAGGTTAGTACGAAAAAATATCACTATTTAGCGGGGAACCAAGCCCTCGCGTGGGTATTTTTTTTGTTTTGGTAGTCTAGATGGTAGTCTTTAAAGGAGACTACCAAAAATGAGTTTAGCGGAATAATTAATTAAAGGTTTAGTTGTCCCGACCATCCGCCTTTTTATTACTCCCCCCTCTGGAAGCTTGGACTTGTGGCTCAATCGCCCTTAGCTTTTTTGGGGGGGAGGGGCGTTTTCCGGTCGCGCTGAAGCTGGAGGAGCGCGAAGCGTCCCTTTAGCCTCCATCCGCGCCGACCTTGCCCGAGTCTCCAAGCGCGCTCTCGTCGCCAACCGCGCGCCGCGTCCTCCCCCTTGCCCTTCGCCCCGCTCCGCCCCAGCGCGCGGCTCGTCCCCCAGATCGCGCTCTCCCCTGATATAAGGAGCGCGGCGCGCGCGCCCGGCGACAACATTTCGCTCGCCATCGCGAAGGCCCTGGGGAGCCGCGTCATAAACGCCTCCGCGACTATTCCCTGGCCCGAGCCCGCCGCCGCCGAGCGCGGCGAGATAGAGGCCGCCTCCAAGGGAAGCCCGCGCGCCGCGCGTGGATGGGGCCCGCGCCGGGACGATTCGCCATGGCGCTCTCCCTCGCGCGCTATGATACCGCGATCGCCTCCAGGGACTGGGGGCGGCGCTAGGCGGGCGGGGCCGGGGCGGACGCCCCGGCGCGAGCGAGAAAAGGGCCGCCAGGCGCTTGCGGGAGATGAGGCGCCAATCGTATTGGGCCGGGGTGGCGTAACGACGTATCGCATTGACGCGGGAAACGGAAACCGCTATATTTTGATGAGAGTGCAAAAAGTCCTGGAACTGACTATCGCTCATTTTTAATGCCAAATAAAGGCTATTAATAAGGTAAATATACCATATAAGGCATCGTTGTCCGTCTGGCTTCTTCGGTGAAGGGTTTTTGCACTTTCATCATATTTTGATTTGGGTGAAGCGACTCCGTATGGGATAGTCCGTCGGGGGGGCGAGAAGCCCTGGGGCCAGCTCGGAGGACGATTGAGTATCGATCGCTCGCCCGCGTTTTTAAGCGCGCGTCTCCTTCGCTGTCCTCGAATTTTCTTCAAGGCGCGTCAGCGTCCCCCTGGGATTGAAGCCTGACTTCAAGAGGTTTCCAGATGGATCAACAGGTTTATGATAATTTGATTCGGCAGCAAGAGGAGTTTCTCGCCACCGAACTGGCTTTGTCGGCTATAAATGGGATGAGTGGCCATGTCGCCAACCAGTTGCTTTTCCAGCCTGATTTGACTCCAGAGCGGAAGCGCGAGCTGAAAGACCAGTTGAGCTTGCTCGCTCGCGAGTACCACTTATTTTATTCCGGCGACAAGGCGATCATGAAAAAGGCTTTGGACGAGTACTGCCCGCGCCTCAAGGCTCTTTTCCTGGCCGCTAAAGCCGGGGAGTCTTTAAGCGAATGATACCCGATTGCTTCAAGCTGACTCCGTCTCAGCATGAGGATGTTTTTAACAGCCTCATGGAATATGTTTTCGCCACTGGGAAACCGGTACCGGTAGACGCGCCTTTAGCGATTATAGTTGGAGGTCAACCTGGAGCGGGCAAGTCAAATGTGATCCTCGCTCAAAAGGGATCGCTAAATGATAACTGTATCGTGATTAACGGCGACGATTAACGGGAATGGCATCCTTGGTTTAGCCAAATAGTTTGTCAGAACGATAAGAATATCGCGGAATATACGGAGCCGAACGTCAGGGATTGGACAAGCCGGCTTTTAAGCCACGCGATAGAAAATTCTTATAACGTCATTCTGGAAATCACCTTGCGTCAACACGGACCCATAGCGGCCACGATAGAAAGATTGCGTAACCTAAATTATAAAGTCCATTTAAAAGTTCTGGCCGTAAAAAAGGAGTTCAGCGTCCTTGGCGTTCATCAGAGGTACGAAACTCAAAGAGAAAATCGAGGATTTGGGAGGTGGACTACGCGAGAAGCCCATGACGCCTCATATGATAATATGCCTCAAACAATCGCCTTTCTTGAGAGCGTCCCTTTTTTATCTTCAATTTCGATATGTGACAGGGATAATTTAGCGTTATTCGTAAACAGTCGCGAACAAAACGGTAAATGGACGTATCCAAACGCCAGCGCGTCTGAAGTTATTATAAAGTTTAGAGATACTCCGTTATCGAAAGAGCAAAAAAGCGCGCTTTTGGAGTCTTGGAACGCTCTTTCGCTCAAGAAGAAGAATAGGAAAGCGCCCGAAGACGAGATCGAAACGGTCCTAAAAATGATTAACGCGTCGCGATTGTCAACGGATGACGATTCGGATCGTCGCGGCCACCAGTTAGGCTCTGGTCCTAAATTAACGTAATACTTATGGCTCTTCGCCCAAACGCGATCCCTTAAGGGGGGAAGCCCTGGGGCGCGCGCGGGGCCGACCGCGAAGAAAGATTGGTCAAAGGCCTGAAGCTCGGTCAAGATTGCGGCGGGTCGCCTGTTGGGCGAAGCCATGAAACGGAGCGGAAGCTTGTCCAAATGGCTTGAGCTTGGCCTTAAAAGCGGGAGCCTTGGACAAAAGAGCGCGATCCGGGGATCGACAATTTCGCGGGCTCGCTCCTTTTCCAGTCGTCAGGTTATCGGCGCGAAGTTAGAGCCTGAAATTTTCCGGATAGCCGAGGAGCCGGTAGATAGGGGAGGGGCCCGAGAGGTTACTGGGGGTTAGGCGAGATTTTCGCGAATCTCGCGGGTGGGGATCGTCAAACGCGAGCGTAGAGCGCCCGCGGGAGCGCCGCGCGCGGGACAAGAGAGGCCCCTGGCTCAAATCCAGCTGTCCCGCCCGTCTTCTTTTGACGCGACGCCTCTTTGACTCCCGCCTCTCCACCTCGCGGACGCGCTTCTTTAAGCGCGCCTCCGCAAATGATTTTTGGGCGCTTTCCCCTTTGCCGCCAGCTCTCGCCGGGGCGGCGTTTCTTTCCTTTGAGATTTTTGGCCCCGTCTTTGCTTGACCTAAGACGCGACAAACCGGGCCCAGCGGCCCCCAGCGCCAAATTTTGAAGGATTGCCCATGAAAATCGACAATAACCCCGCCATTAACGTCTTTTTAAGGCCCCAAGAAAATTCCGTGACCCACGCGCCCCTGAAGACGGGCTCCGCGGAAGATTTTGCCGCCCTGGTGGAAAAGGCCAAGGGTTCCGCTCCCTTGAGCGTTCCCGGCGCGGATCTTTATTCCACGGCGGGCGCGGAGAAAGGCTCGGCCTCCGCTTTTCTGGCCCAGGACAGCCTGGCCCAGCTGCGCTTAAGCCAGCTACGGACTCAAGGCGCGGCGGAACGGACCAGTTCCGCGGAGGCCTCCCAAAAGATCGACGAAACCCTAAAGCTTTTGGAAGATTACGCCATCGCTTTGGGGGATCCGTCCATGACCCTTAAGGATATCGCCCCAATGGCCGAAGAGCTGTCTTTAAGTTCCGATGTCTTAAGCGCCATGAGTTTGGGGATCGGCGCGGAGAGCCCCCTGAAAGGCTTAAGCGACGAGACTTCCACCCTGGCCGCGGTGGAGGCCTTAAAATTCAAACGGGGCGACTTTATCTAAATTCGGAGTCCCGCGGGGGTAACGCGCGGGGAAAAGGGCGGCGCGCGTGCGAGTAACGAACCGCGACAATTATAACGTTTTGGGGAAGACTGGGCCCTTCTATCCTCAGACGGAATACCGTCCGCCGGTCAAAAGCGAGACGGAGGGCGCCGCGCGCGGTTCCCCACAAGGGGAGAGCGGCGCGCGGCCCAAGGACAGCGTGACCCTGTCCCCGGGGGCGGCGCGGAAAAAGACTCAAGAAAATCCCGAGTCCCTTCCCAAACTGAGCGCCGAGAGCGCGAAAAGCCTCGCGCGGGAAACCGCGGGCCTCATTTCCGCCCTCTCGCCGGGCGCGACGGGCGGCTGCCCCCACCATAAAGCCTGGGGCTACGGTCTCCTCTATCCGACGTACGCCTAAAAAATAAATATTTGAGGCGCGGCGCGCTCAAGGCGCTTTTTAGGGGCTCTTCAAGTCGGCGCGGCCCGCGCCCTCGGCCTGGGGCCCGGGATCGCTGAGGTGGGCTTGGAGCTTGGCGCGCGCCTCCGCGAGGCTTTCCGGGGAGAGGGGAGCTATCTTTAAGATAGCCTCGTCCCCGGCGCGGCTCAGGTCCTCCAGCGTGGGAAAGGCCAAGGAGAGGGCTTTGAGCCTTTGCGGACCTAAACCCTTGACTCCCGAAAGGACGCTGAGGAGCATGTCCTTCGAGCGCAGCTGATGGTGGTAGGAGCGGCAGTAGCGGTGGGCCTCGTCGCGGATTTTGGCGAGAAAGAAGAGCCCAGCGGAGCCGGGCTTGAGGTCGGCGGGATTGGCGCGGCCCGGCAAAAAGATCCGGTCTGGGCCGCGGTTGGCCCGGTCCTTGGCGATTCCCGCGATGGGCGGTGGCTCCAGGCCCAAATCCTTAAAGGCTTTGAGGGCCGAGGCGATTTGCCCCCGGCCTCCGTCTAAAAGCAATAAGTCGGGGCGCGGCCATTTCGCCGGATCTTTGTCGGGCGAAAAGCGCCGGCGGATGACCTCGCGGGTCCCCTCGTAATCGTCCCCGCCCGCGGCTTCTTTAATCTTGAAGCGTCGGAACTGGCCTTTTTGGAAATCGCCCTCCACCATAACCACTATGCCGCCCACGGCCGCCTCTCCCCGCAGATGGGCCAGATCGAGGCACTCGACGCGGCGGGGCAAGGTCGGGAGGCGCAGACGGTTTTTGATTTCCGCCATGACTCCCTGGGTCTGGGCGAGGCGCTCCAAACGCTCGGTTAAAATGGCCTCGGCGTTCTCGCGGGCCATAACGAGGAGCTTTTGCTTGTCGCCGCGCTTGGGGGAGAGAATTTTAACCGCTTTCCCGTCCCTTGGGGGAAGGATTTCCCGCAAAAGACAGAGATCCTCGGGCGGGGGCAGGGCGGGGAGGATGATTTCGTGGGGGCTTACGCCGCCGCCGCCGTAATATTGGTGGAGCAGGCTTAAAAGAAGCTGGGAGGCGAGGGGCGACTCTTGTCCCTCGGAGAGGTTGGAGCCGTCCATAAAAAGGGGGCGGCAACCCGTGACCGCGCCGCCGCGGATCAGGAGAACGGCCCCGCCGGTAAAGCCCCCGTTTTGGCAGAGGGCCCAGGCGTCGAGGTCCTCGTCGCCGAAATTTTGCACAACCTGGCGCTCCAGGGTCTTTTCCAAATCGTGGAGACGGTCCCTTAAAAGGGCCGCCGCCTCGAATTCGTAGCGGTCCGCGCGCTCTTTCATCTCCTGGTTCAAGGAGCGGACGAGCTCGGCCGTCTGGCCCCGGAAAAAGAGCCGGACCCCGTCGGTAATCTGGCGGTAATCCTGGGGCGTGACTTCCGGGCGGCAGGGCCCGAGGCACAGGCCCAGCTGGTAGTTGAGGCAAGGGCGGACGGTTTTTTTGACGTCGGGCCGGGGACAGCGGCGCAGGGGAAAGAGCCGATTGACCGTTTTTAAGGTTTCCCTGAGGGCCGTGGCCGAGGGAAAGGGTCCGTAAATCAGGGAGCCGTCCTCTTTGACGGGCCTTCGGACCACCTCCAGGCGGGGATACTCCTCGGAGAGCGAGAGGCGCAGGCTAGGGTAACTCTTGTCGTCGCGGAGGATTACGTTAAAGCGGGGCCGGTGTTTTTTGATGAGGCCGCTTTCCAGGATCAGGGCCTCTTTTTCGGTCGCGGTGAGGAGACACTCAAAATCCCGGATCAGGGAAACCATCAGGCCCACGCGGGGAGTGGCGGGGCTTTCCCGAAAATAGGAGGAGACCCGACGCGGCAGGAGCTTGGCTTTGCCCACGTAGATAATGGCGCCGGCCCGATCCCGCATCAGGTAGACCCCGGGGGAGAGCGGGAGAGCGCGGGCTTTTTCCCGCAAAAGCGAGAGGCGCTCCCCGTCGGGGAGAGCGGGTTCCCCCTCGCGGGGGGGCGAGCCAAGATCCGGCGCGAGGCCCGGGCTAAAGTCCGAGCCAAGATCCGGCGCGAGGCTCGGCCCAAGGCTCGGCCCTGGCTCTTCCGCGGGCGCGGCGGGCGGGGGGGCGGCTCTCGGGTCCATGGGTTTTCCCTCGCCTCCCTTAAGCGAGGTAAGGGCCGAGGATAGCGTCCCAGCGCCCTTGGCCTTTGAGGATAAATTCCACCATGTCCCGGGCGGCCCCGTGGCCGCCCCGGGAGGGGCTCACGAACTGGGCGACCCGCAGGACCTCGGAGGCGGCGTCGGCGGGGGCCATGGGGAGGCCCACCCTGGTTAAAATGGGCAAGTCCACCATGTCGTCGCCCGCGAAGGCGCACTCGCTGGGGTCAAGGGACCACTCCTTTAAGATCTCCCGGAAGGCCGCGAGTTTATCGAGAACTCCCTGGTAGAGGGAGACGACGCCCAGCTCGGCGGCCCGGTTGACGACGATTTCGCTCCGGCGGCCGGTGATGATGGAAACCTTGAGCCCCGCGCGGACGAGGAGCTTCATGGCGTGCCCGTCGCGGCTGTGGAAGCGTTTGCTCTCGACCCCGTCGGAGGAGAGGACGACGCCGCCGTCGGTTAAGACCCCGTCCACGTCAAAGCCCACCCAGCGGATATGGGAAAGGGGGCCTTTGTCGGCGGGGGAAGGGACGGTGGGGTGAAGGTTAGGGGGCATAAGCTTCCGCTCCGAGGGAGGCGCGAATGGCGATTAAAGAGGTTAAGAGGGATTCCAAGCGGTCGAGGGGCCATTGGTTGGCGCTGTCGCAGAGGGCGTTCTCGGGGCTCGGGTGGGTCTCCACGAAGAGCCCGTCCACCCCCACGGCGACGGCGGCCCGGGCGAGGGCCGGAATAAACTGGCGCTCCCCGGAGGACTTGTCGCCCGCCGCGGCGGGTAGTTGGACCGAATGGGTGGCGTCAAAGATGACTGGCCAGCCGAAAGAGCGCATGATCACGAGCGAGCGCATGTCCACCACCAGATTGCGGTAACCGAAGGTCGTTCCCCGCTCGCAGAGGGAAAGTCCCCGGAAGTTCGGCCTGCTCGCCATCTTGAGGACGGCGCGTTCCATGTCCCCCGGGGCCATGAACTGGGCTTTTTTGACGTTGACCGGGCGCCCCGAGTCGCTCGCCGCGACCAGGAGATCGGTTTGGCGCGCCAAAAAGGCCGGAATCTGGATAAAATCCAGGACCTGGGCGGCGACGGGGGCCTGCCAGGCCTCGTGGATATCGGAGACGACGGGGACGCCCACCGCGCTTTTGACGTCCGCGAGAATTTGGAGTCCCTTGTCGAGCCCCGGGCCGCGGAAGCTCTCCAGGCTGGAGCGGTTGGCCTTGTCGAAACTGGACTTGAAGACTAGGCCCACCCCGAGCTTGGAGGCGATAGCCTTGAGGGCCCGGGCGGTCTCCAAGGAGAGGGAGAGGCTCTCGATGACGCAGGGGCCCGCGACTAAAAGCAAAGGGGCGTCGCCCCCCAAGGGGACGGAGCCGATGGCGATTTTTTGGCTCATAAAGGTATCCGTTGTCACGGCGCTTAAAGGGTAAGGCGCGAGGCGACACACGCCTATCTTAGGGGGCGGCGGCCCAAAAGTCCACGCGCGCGCCCCCCTTAAGGGCGCCTAGAAGCCCGCGCTCCAGGAAGGCATCAGAATATCCTCGGCCGCGCGGAGGAAATAGTCGTCCGTCATGCCCGCGATAAAATCGCGGGCCTTTTCCTCGGGCGTGGTTTCCACGCGGTAGGCGTCGCTCATGTTTTGGAGGAAATGGCCAAGGCGGGAATCGCCGGGTCCCTCGGGGCGGCGGAAATCGGCGGCGAAGGTCTCGAAAATGACCCGGTACGCGCGCTTAATCTTGTCGCGGTCCCTTTTGACGACGGGATTGAAATAGACCCGCTCCCGGTTGAAGTCCTTGAGGACGTTTATGGCCTCCCCGACCGGAGGGGAAAAGGCCACCCGGGACTCCTCGTTTTGGCTGGTCTCCAAAAGGTCCGCGACCAGGCGGTAGACGATGGAGCCGCAGGTGGACCCGAGAGTTTGGGCGACAAGGGGCGGAATTTCGCTCCGTTTCACCAACCCTAAGAGAATCGCGTCTTCCAAGTCGCGCCCAACGTAGCTGATGGAGTCCGAAAGGCGCACCACGCAGCCCTCCCGGGTCATCGGGATCGCCGCGGATTCGGTGGGCGCGAGGCGCGCGTCGCGCCGGCGGTCCAGCTCCCGGAAAGTGGCGGGACCCACGGAGGGCGAGAGGCTGACGAGGCTTGATTCCCCGTCGTGGCATAAAATGGCGTCCAAGACCCCGAGGGTGAGGTTGAGCCCCAAGCCGCCGCGCTCGAGTTTTTCCAGAAACCTCAGGCTCATGGAGGCGTGGCGAAAGGGGCCGATTCCCGCCTCTTCCGCGAGTTCGCCCAGGAATTGCTCCCCGTCGTGCCCGAAGGGGGGATGCCCCAGATCGTGCCCGAGGCTCGCGGCCTCGATAAAATCCAAGTCCAGGCCCAGTTTTTGGCCGATGGTTCGGGCGATCCGGGAGACCAGCTGCACGTGGAGGACGCGATGGGTGATATGGTCGTTTTTGACGAGATAGAAGACCTGGGTCTTGTCGATATACCGGGAATAGGCCTTGGAATAGAGGATCCGGTCGCAGTCGATGGCGAAGGGCGAGCGGATAAAGTCGTTTAGCTCGCGTTCCGTGAGAGGCGCGCGCCGAGCGGCGTAGGGATTGGGCGTGGGAGCGCTCGCGGCGCCGGGGGGAACGGGCATAAACGCTATAAAAGGCGAGGGGCCGGAAGGCCCCTCGCCTTGGGAAAAGAGGGGGCCGCGCGTCGGATCCCCTCTAAGGGAAAAAGACTATTCGCGAACGAGTTTGCGGTGGATTTCCCGGGCGGCCGCGGCGGCCTCGGGGGAATTGGCGTAGACGGAGACGCCGAGGCGGTCGGCGTCCACGATGGACTGGGCGTAGGGGATAAATCCCAAGACTTCCAAGCCGTCCACGTTGGAGGCGATGAACTCCTCGTCAGCCGGTCCGCGCGTCTTGTTGCCCACCACGCACACCCTCTTCATCCGGAGATCGGCGCCCAGTTTTTTGATGGTCCGGCAGGTCTCCAAAGACCTTTGGCCCGGCTCGGCGACGGCGATAAGGGCGTCCACGCCCGTGGAGGTGGCCCGGCCCAAGTGTTCCAGGCCGGCCTCCATGTCCATAATGACGACCTCGTCGCGGGCGAGGACGAGGTTCATGACGATGCTTTTAAGCATCACGCTCTCGGGGCAGACGCAGCCGCCTCCGCCTTTTTTGACCCCGCCGAGGGTCATAAAGCGGACTCCGTTAATCTCCTTGGCCAGAGTGTCGGGGAGATCGTCCACCTTGGGGTTGATGGCGAACATGGTCCCGTAGGAGCCGGGCTGGCTGCCGGTCCTTTCGGCCACGAGCTCCTTCATCTCGGAGATGGGCGTCAGGCCCTTAAGGTCCGTAAAGCCCAAAGCCCCGGCCAGGTTCGCGTCGGGGTCGGCGTCAATGGCCAGGACTTTCTGGCCCTTTTCCTTGAAGATATAGGCTAAAGTGGCGGCCAGGGTGGTTTTCCCGACGCCTCCTTTGCCGGATATGGCGATTTTCACGTTTGGCCTCTCTTTCGGGGCCGGCGGGAGCGATCTCTCGGCGGCTCTATTAAAGATAAGGACGAATTCGCTAAGGTCAAGAGGCGAAGCGCGAGGGCCGGGAATCAGGCGGGGGAAAGGCCCTTGGCGACGCCCATGAGGCGGTAGACCAGAGCCGAGCCCAGCCAGGAAAGGTCCTCGTTGGAGAGGTAGCTCCCGGCGACGCGGTCAAAGAGAACCCCCCCCGCGGGCTCAAATTCCTCGTCGCCCCAGTAGAGCGTCAGAAGGATTTCGATATGGGGAAGGACCCGGAAGAGGAGCGCCTCGTCGCCCGCGCCCGCGCGCTCCGTCCCGCCCATGGCCGCGGCGGCGCGGGTTAAAAGTCCCCGCTCGCGCCCGAAGGCCTGGGCCAGGGGCGTCTCGGCCCGGCGGCGGAAGGCGTCGAAGTAGAATTCGCCCCCGGGGAACTCCCGGTAGGCTATAAATTCCCCCGTGAGCCCGAGGTTGGTGGCCCCCTGGAAATAGTGCAGCGCGAGCACCTGGTCGGTTAAGGGAAATTCCTCGTCCTGGCGGGGAGGGGCCCAGGAGACGGTCCAGGCGGGAGTGGCGATGGCGGCCTCTCTGAGCATATAGGAAAAACGCAAGGAGCCGTCCGCGAAGGCGGCGCCTCCGGCCCGGGCCACGTCGCTGGGATCCCGTTGGCGGAGTTCCGCGGCCGCGAGCTTGATGGCGTTTTTATAATCGTCGACGCGCATGGTGTCTATCCGTATACGTGGCGCGGGGGCCAGAAAAGAAAGGCGCTTAATAAGGAATGGCGCGCCGCGCGCCTTCGCTTTTGGCGCGAGAGCGATTATAGCGAATTTCCGCCAAAAAGGCTCGCGCGCGCCGGAGGGGCGCGGGAGAGCGCGCGGCGCGGGAAAAAAGTCGCGCGAAACCGTCATGGCCTCCGACGCTTCGGGGGGCTGGGGGGCCTTATCTTACACGGAACGTGGAACGGAGGCCGCGTGGGACGGGACGGCGAGGGACGCGCGCGCCGCGCGGGAAAAGCGCGCCGTGGTGGCTTTGGCGCGAGGTTTATGGGTTGACAGCGCGGCGCCCTTAAAAGTAAGATTTACCTTAAATGGCGCTCGGCGCGCGCCCTTTTCCGCGAAAAAAGGCGCGCTCGCCGACGGGGGAGGTCGCGAATTTTGGAAGCGCGCGTCAGACGGAGATCGTGGGGTGACTCGGGCCGGAATCCGGGCGGAAGGTCGCGAATTCTCGCGCGCGCCCTCGCTCTTTTTTGCCTTTTAGCGTGGGGCGCGGGAGAGGCTCGCGCCGACGAGGCCCTCCTGTGGAAGATCGCGGACGCGCGGGGCGCCGTCGTCTATCTTTTGGGCTCGCTGCATATGGCCAAGGAGAGCCTTTACCCCTTAAAGCCCGCTATTTTGGAAGCCTTTGACCGGTCCACGCGAATCGTGGTGGAGGTCAACGACGACGCCGAGACGAGAAGCCCCGAGGTTATAAAATTTATCCTCGAGAAGGGTTCCTATCCCCTGGGGGAGACCCTCCTTTCCCATTTGGACCCGGAGACGCGGGATTTGGCCGCTCCCCACCTCGAGGGCTTCCCCGGGGTCCACACCTCCCTCAAGCCCTGGCTGGCGGCCACGCTCATCGAAGTCTTGGCCCTCGAGAAAAAGGGCTACCTGCCGCGTTTTGGGGTCGACCGTTATTTCTTGGACGAGGCCAAAAGGCGCTCTCTCCCGATTGGGGAGCTGGAGACCGCCACGGAGCAACTGAGCCATTTCGCGGACATGGACGAGGAAATGTCCCAGCTCTTTCTGAAGGTGGCTATTTTGGAGATCGAAAAAATCGACGCTTTTATGGTCTCCATGGTCTCCGCCTGGACCCAAGGCGACGAGGCGGCCTTCGAGCGCATTTTTTTCGAGACCTACTACGATTGGCCCGAATTCGCCCCGCTCCTGGATAGGGTTCTCTACGGGCGCAACGATATTATGGTGGAGCGCCTGAAACCCTATTTCCGCGAGGACGGCGCGACCTTCGCCATCGTGGGGAGCGGCCACGCGGTGGGCCCCCGGGGAATTCCCGCCAAGTTTCGGGAAATGGGCTATAGCGTGGAAAAATACTAACGGGGGCGAAGGATTTGACGTTTTTTTGACGAATCCTTGACGACTTCCGCGCGGAAAAGAAAGATGCTGTCATTATCCCCAACAAGCCGCGCGCTTCCGCCCGCCCTTTTGGCCTCCGCCCTTCTGGCGTTCGCCCTTTTGGCCCTCGTCCTCGCCGGCGCGGCGCGGGCCGCCCCGGACGGGGAGCTCTCCTTAAACGATCTGCTCAACTCCTTTTCCGACCGCTACCGGGGACTGGCGAACTTTAAGGCCTCCTACGTCCGCTCGACGGCGACGCCGGCTTCGGACGCCATTTTTCGGAACAAGGCGAGCCACGTCGCCGCGGGGACCCTCTACTGGCAAAAGCCCTTGCGCCTGAAGTTGGACCAAAACGAGCCCGACCCGGAGACCATGCTCACCGATGGCTCGGCGGCCTGGTGGTATATCCCCCGGGAAAAGACCGTCCACGTCTATCCAGAACTGGACTTAGAGGGGGAATTTATGCCCCTGCTCGCCTTTTTTGACGGGATTGACTCTCTGAGGCAAAAGTTCTCCATCGCGTTGGAGGGGGATGACCCCGCGCGCGAGGGGGAATACGGCCTGATCCTGACCCCCAAGGAGGAACCAGCCCGCCGGGGGATCGTCACGGTCTACCTTGACCAGAATTCCGTCATCACGGGCTTTAAGATTGGCTCCCCCACGGGGGAGGAGACGAATTTCGCCCTCGCGGGCTTAGAGCTCAATCTGAGACTTGACGACTCCTTTTTTAAGTTCAGGGCGCCCAAGGGAACCAAGGTGGTGACCGAGGCCTACGCGACGGATTAAAGAAGGCGCCCCCGCGAGCGAGAAGGAGGCCTTATGAGCCAGGAACGCAAAGACTATATCCGGAAGCTCGCCAAGGAGCGCGACGCCGTTATCCTTTGCCATTATTACTGCGTCCCGGACGCGCACGACGTGGCGGATTACGTGGGAGACTCCTTAGGGCTTTCCCAGGAGGCGGCCCGCAGTCCCCAGAAGACCATTATCTTCCTCGGGGTGCATTTTATGGCCGAGACCGCCAGCGTTCTCTGTCCCGAAAAGACCGTGGTCCTCGCCAACCCCGAGGCCGGCTGCCCCATGGCCGACATGATCGAGGCCAAGGATTTGGCGGCCAGAAAAGCGGAAACGCCGGGAGTCCCGGTTCTGACCTACGTCAATTCCCCCGCCGCGGTGAAAGCCCTAAGCGACATATGCTGCACTTCGGCCAACGCGGTGGCGGTAATTAAATCGCTTCCCGGCAAAAAAATTTTAATGACCCCGGACCGCAATCTGGCCCAATACGTCCAAAAATTCGCGCCGGACAAGGAGTTGCTGCTGTGGCCGGGATTCTGTCCCACGCACCACCGCGTCAACCTTAAGGAAGTCTTGGAACTCCAAAAAGAGCGCCCGCGGGCCGTGACCGTGGCCCACCCCGAGTGTCAGCCCAAGATCCTCGCCGTGGCCGACTTTATCGGCTCCACCTCGGGGATCATCAAGTACTGCGCGGAGAGCGAGCGCGAGGAATTTATTATCCTCACCGAGGAGGGGGTCCTGTACCCCTTGCGGGCCAAGAATCCGGGCAAGGTTTTTCTGACCCCAAGGACGCCCATGATCTGTCCCAACATGAAGAAAAATTCCTTGGAAGACGTCGCGCGGGCCCTGGAGACGCTCTCCCCGGTCGTCAAAGTCCCCGAGGAGATCCGCCTTCCCGCGCTGGCCGCCGTGGAGCGCATGATGGCGGTTCCCCGCGACAACGGCTAGAGGGGCGGGACAAAGGCGTGGGGGGGCTCGCCGCGCGCCCGCCCTGGCGCGAAAAAAAAAGCCCGCCCCCCAGGAAGGGGGCGGGCTTTTCGGTCGGCCAATCGATCGGGCGGGCGGTCGCTTGGGGGCCGATCCTCCCAGTCGCGGCTTTGAGGGAGCGCCTAGACGATATCCTTAATGGCGGCCTCTTCCATGGTCCGCATCTCGTTAAAGTGGACGCAGGCGCATTCCGCGATATACATGGCGATGGCGGCGCCGCTGCCTTCGCCGAGCCACATGCCAAGGTCCAAAAGCGGCTCCAGGCCCAAGCGCTCCAAGACCGCGGAGTGGGCCTTTTCCTTGGAGCGGTGGCCGGCGATGAGGTAGCTTAAGACGTTCGGGCAGAGCTTGGTCGCGATTAAGGCCGCCGCCGCCCCGATGAAGCCGTCAATGATGACCCCCGCGCGCCGCATGGCGCCTCCCAGGTAGACGCCGGCCATGGCGCCGATTTCGTAGCCCCCCACCTTGGCGAGAACGTCTAAGGGGTCTTGGGGATCGGGTTTATTGATTTCCAGGGCCCGGGCGATAACTCGGGTCTTTTGGCGGACGAGCTCGTCGTTGAGCCCCGAGCCCCGACCCGTGGACTCTTCCGGGGAAAGGCCCAGGAAAGCGCAGGCTATGCAGGAAGAGGGCGTGGTGTTGCCGATGCCCATCTCCCCGGCGGCGACGAGATCGACCCGTTCCTGGGCCAAAACCACGTCAACGCCGGCCAGGATGGACAGAATGGCCCCTTCGCGGTCCATGGCCGGGCCTTTGGAGAGGTTTTTAGTGCCCCTGGCGATTTTTTTGCTGACCAGGCTGGGGAGAGGCGGAAAATCGTAATCCACCCCCACGTCCAGGAGGACCACTTTGGCCCCGACGTTTTTGCTGAGGACCGCGATGGCCCCGGCGCCGTAGTCAAAGTTGAGGATCTGCTGGTAGGTGACCTCCTTGGCGTAGGGGGAAACGCCTTCTTCGGTGACTCCGTGGTCCCCCGCGCACACCACCATGAGTTTGTTCTCATGGCGGGGGCGCGAGGCGTTTTGGACCGAAGAAAGCCGCGCGGCCAAGGTCTCGAGGCGCCCTAAGGAGCCTCGGGGCTTGGCCAGCCAATACTCCCTCTCGTTGGCTCGCTCAAGCAAGGCCAGATTGGGAGGGACGATCTGTTTGAGATGTTCGGCGAGAGTGGCTGCGGGATCCATGGTTATTGAAGTTTCGTTTCTACAGGCCTTTGTCCGCCATGAGGGCGGCCAGGTCGCTCACGCGGCAGGAGTAGCCCCATTCGTTGTCGTACCAGGCGATGACTTTAGCGAGCTTGCCGCCTTTGACTTGGCAGAAGGGACCGTCCACGATGGAGGAGAGGGGGCAGCCCTTGTAGTCCATGGAAACGAGCCCTTCCTCGTCGTAGCCCAAGATACCCTTGAGCTGGGCGGAGGCGGCCGCGTCCTTGAGGGCCTTGCGGAGGCCTTCGGTATCGGTCTCTTTCTTGAGGGTGACCGTAAAGTCCACGACCGAGACCGTGGGGGTGGGCACGCGCAGGGAGAAGCCGTCGAAGCGCCCCTCGAGTTCCGGGATGACGAGGGCCAGGGCCTTGGCCGCGCCGGTGGTGGTGGGGATCATGTTCAGCGCCGCCGCCCGCGCCCGGCGGAGATCCTTATGGGGGAGATCGAGGATCCGCTGATCGTTGGTGTAGCTGTGGATCGTGTTCATAAGGCCGTACTCAATGCCAAAAGCCTTATGGACGGCGTAGGCCGCCGGAGCTAAACCATTTGTAGTACAACTCGCATTTGATACTACAAAATGTTGGTTTTTGTCATATCGCTCAGAATTGACCCCGAGAACGACCGTCAGGTCCTCTCCCTTGGCCGGAGCGGAAATAATGACCTTTTTGGCTCCCCCGGAAGAAATGTGCGCCTTGGCCTTCTCAGCCTCAGTGAAGACCCCGGTGGATTCAATCACCAGATCCGCCCCCGCGGACTTCCAGGGGATTTCTTTGGGGTCTTTGTGGGAGAAATTTTGGATTTCCTGGCCGTTGATGACGAAGTTCTGGCCTTTGATTTCCACGGCGCCCGGAAAGCGTCCGTAGTTAGAATCGTACTTAAAAAGGTGGGCGTTGGTGTTGACGTCGTATAAATCATTTACCGCCACCACGCGCAGTTTATCCGGATAACGCTCAATAATGGCCTTGAGCACCTGGCGGCCGATGCGGCCAAACCCGTTGATGCCGACATTAACGGTCATTTTTGCCTCCAAAAGGAAAAAATTGTCAAAAAACGAAAAAGGTGAGGCCTCTCCACGGTGGGGAGGGTCTCGCGAGAAACGCGAATAACTTGAGCCAATCAATCATAAAACCGCCACGGGGCGGCGTCAAGAAGAGGCGCCGCGCGGGCGCGCGAAAAAGACGCGCGCCGGGCGGCGGGGCCGCTAAAAAGAGCTAAAAGGGATAAATTTTAAATTAATTGCCTTTAGCGAGGCTAAAAATGTTATAATTTCCCCTTCAAATCCCAAGCCGCGGGAACATTCGGCGCGAGCCGCCACGGCGTGGGACGCGAAAGAATTGGCGCGGGAAGGATATTTGGAAGGCAAATGGATAAACGGCAAATTAAGAACACCTTTTCCCTGCGGGATCCTTATCCGGTGAACGCCCTGGGCCCAGGCGAAAGCTGGCGCATGTTTTCCATCATGAGCGAGTTCGTGCGCGCTTTCACGGCCATGAGCGAGGTGGGCCCCTGCGTGAGCCTCTTCGGGTCGGCCCGGGCCAAACCGGGGTCGCCCGACTACCAAATGGCCGAGGAGACCGCCAAGCTTCTGGCGGAAAGCGGCTTCGGGGTGGTCTCGGGGGGCGGGGGCGGCGTCATGGAGGCCGTCAACCGCGGCGCGGCGGAAGCGGGGGGCCTTTCCATCGGCCTCAATATTGAGCTGCCCCACGAGCAGGAGCCAAACGCCTTCAGCAACCTCAAAATGAATTTCCACTATTTCTTTATCCGCAAGGTGGTCTTCGTCAAATACAGCCAAGCCTACGTCATTCTCCCCGGGGGGTTCGGCACCATGGACGAGCTCTTTGAGGCCCTGACCCTGATCCAGACCAAAAGAATCAGATCCTTTCCCGCCTTTCTCATGGGGTCGGCCTACTGGGGCGGTCTCATCGAGTGGATTAAAGAGCGCATGCTGGGAAGCGGATATATCTCCGACGAGGATTTGGAGTCCTTTCAGATCGTCGACGAGCCCGAGGAAGCGGTCAAGCGCATCAAGCGGACCCTGGTCCTGTAAAAAAAATCTTTCCCGCTCGCCCGCCTTACGCTTGGGGCGGACATTTAATTAAAGTAGCCCCGCCCAGTTTGACAGCTATCCCTAGCCCAGCCGCGCCCGCGAGCCTGGGCTCTCCCGGCCGCTTCCGCGGTCCACTTGAGCATCCATGATTTGGCGCGCCACAAGTCCTTTTCTCGCCCTCGCCCTCTGTTTTTTTTTAGCGGGTTGCCCCAGCCATTCCACGGTTGGCCCAGCGGATCCCGGCGCGGGGCGCCAGATCGCCCGCCCCGTTTTCAGCGCTCCCTTAAGCGGGACGCCCGCCCCCTGGGCCCCTCTAGCGGGGGCTCTCGCCAGCGCGGGCCTCGACGCGCGCAAGCTTAGGGCTTTTTTTAGCAGCCGGGAATTAACTTTTACCCCGGTCCCCATGGAAACCAAGTTACGGGAGCTTTTCCCCATCTTTTTCCGTTCCGACCTCACTAAGGCCGTCCAGGAAAAGCTCTTCCAGCTAGGCTACGAAGTCGCCATCGACGGGCGTAACGGGCCGGGCACCAGAAAGGCTATCGCGGCCTTCGCGCGGGACCGGGCCCTTTCTTTCAAGCCCGATCCCAGCCCGGAACTAAACGCGCGCCTCGACGAGGCCCTCCGCGCGGGGAGGACGAGGACGCTCGCGGAATACGCCCCGCCCAAGGCCGCGCCTCCCAACCGGACCGCCACCCATACCCAATTCACCAACGCCTCGGCGCTGGCCAAAATTAAGGCCCATTATCTCGCGGACAAAGCCCTTTTTGACCGCGCGTGGAGGGCCTACGGGGTCCCCGGGGCCGTCGTCTGTTCCATTATGTGGATTGAGACCGGCTACGGGAGCTATTTCGGGAAGAATAAGGCCGCCCAGCAGCTCGCGTCCATGGCCGCCTCCAGCGATTACGAGCTGATAGCCCCCTACGTCGCCGATCTGAGCGCGGGCCGGGAGGAGAGGGCCTTTTTAGCCGAAACCAGCCTCAAGAGGGGCGCTTGGGCCCGCGACGAACTCTTCGCCCTCCTCAAATACGCCTGGGAGAACAATTTAGACCCCTTGGCCTTTCCAGGGTCCGTCTACGGGGCCATCGGCTACGGCCAGTTCATGCCCTCCAACATCGCGAAATACGCGGCTGACGGCGACGGCGACCAGATCATCGATCTCTTCAACAAGAGCGACGCCGTCTTCAGTATCGCCAATTATCTGCGGCAAAACGGCTGGACCGGGGCCGGAATCGCGGAAGCTGGCCGGCGCGAGGCGATCCGCCGCTACAATAACAGCGGGGTCTACGTGAACACGGTCCTCTACGTGGCCGATTACCTGTCCGCGGCCGCGCCCTAAGGGCGCGGGAGGGGAAGCGCGCTTGGGCCGCCTCTAGAGGGGCGGCGCCAAAGGGTTCCCGCGCCTTTCCCCCGCTCGCTTAACGGCTCCCAAGAAGCCAAGGGTTCCGGAAAGGCGAATCCCCAAAAAAGAAATCGCGAGCCTCGCGCGCCGCCTTTTTCGCGGAGCGGGGGAAATATTTTTGGCCCAAAGCGGAAGAAAGGCCCTTTCCTCGCGCGTCGCCGCGCGACTCAAAGAGAAGCGTCATTTTTTCCGCGTTGGAGACAATGGCTCAAGGTAGAGTCAATTTTAGCCGCGAAACAGGCGATAACTTCCTCAAGAGAGGCGATGAGCGATTTTTCGCGCGCGAGGGCGTTTACGATATTTTCCTGCTCTTCTATTGGGGGAAGATAAATATCAAGGTCGCGAATCTCGCTAAGGTTAACTTTATGAAAGGACTCGTTGGCGATTTTAGAGACCAATCTATCCACTACATAGTCGGATTGAAGAATTGAATAAAGAAAGCGCGGCGAAATAAGCGGAGAGTTCGCGCGGATAACGGCGAGCGCGGGGGACGCGAAAGCGTCGTCGGGAATTTCCTCCAGATAGGCGAAGGCGCGTAACTGAGGGTTGTACGTGGAAAGGAGGATGTCGCCCGCGCGTAAAACCAGAGCCGTCGGGGTGGGCGAGGAATTTCCGCGAAAACGTGGCGCGGTCAAAAGCTTGCCGGTGTAATTTTCGATGGAACTGATGTTAATAAGCGAAAAGTAACTGTCGCGGTAAGTTTTAGCGGGCGCTATGTATTCTGGATTAACGAGCGCGATATCTCTAAGTTTTTGGGCGTCCCAAGCGGCGTCAATAGGGAAAATGGGTTTGTAGGCGGCGATAATATTCTTCGCGCAATCTATAATCTTATGATAGGAATCCAGTTCAGCCGCGAGTTTGACCTGTTCCCTGATGGGCGGAAGTGGAATTTTAACGTGTTTATAAATTTCGTCGCGGTTAAGGTTATTGACGCTGGTGGCGTTGGTGAACTCTTTAAGATTCAATTTTTGTAAAATATGGTACAGATATTTAAAATCGGTAGTGTCGGGATCCTTGATTGTCGCGTAGAAACAGCCATTGGTGGGAAAACAGTCTTCTTCGACAATTGAGACGGAACCTGTGTCGCCGGCGGCGGATACGAGAATAGTCGGTCCTTTGACAAGAAATTTGTTATGCGATCCGATTACGCCGCTGGAGCCTATGACGGGGTACTCTCCCGGAACGCGGTCTTTGGGGGGAATTTTGCTTCCGCGCGTAAGCGCGAGGACTTCCTCAAACGGAAGCGCTCGGTCATAATCCGCGTCGCTGTCAGTTAAATAATTGGAAACCGAAAAGGAAATAGTTCTATCGTTTTGAATTTCGGATCTGGAAAGAATTACGTAACCTTCGGGATTAAAACGGCCCGTGTCCTTGGCCGACTTCAAATCGGAAATAAACCGCCTGACGCTGGATAAAACATTTGGAATATCGTTAAGCTCGATTGGCTCCCGGCGGCGGGAAAGCTTGAAGCCGTCGTTGTGGATGTCGAAATAAGCGATATGATCGGTATTTTTGGCGAGAGTTCTGTTTAAAATAAGGATGGAGCTTTTAACGCGAGAGTATGGGGCGAAAACGCCCGCTGGAAGAGAAATTATGGCGATAAGCCCGTTGTTGAGTAAAATGTGACGGGTTTTTATATAGGCGACTTTGCTATTGTAGATGACGCTTTCCGGAACGAGAACGCCAGCCCTGCCGGTGGGTTTTAGATGGTGGGCGATATAATCAAGAAAAAGAAGCTCGCTTTTATTGGAGTTAAATGAAAAGCGACTGTAGGAAACTGTCGATTCCTTGGGGGTTACGACGGGAGGATTGGCTAAAATTATGTCAGCCGTCTCGTCCCATTTCTCGTCGGAGGAGAGCGTGTCGTATTCAAAAACGCGCGGCTGAAGAAAATCGTGGAGGAACAGATTGACCTTCGCGAGCATAACCATATCCGGAGAGATATCGTATCCCGAGATATTTCGCGCGAGTCTTTCTTTATCGATCGGAGTGAGCGAGCTTTGGCCGTCCGCGAGGGTATTATCCTTCAAGATATGTTTGTAGGCTGAAATCAGAAATCCCGCCGTGCCGCAGGCCGGGTCGAGAATTGTCTCGTTCTTTTGGGGATCCAAGATAGCGACGACAAAATCGATAATATGCCTCGGAGTTCTAAATTGACCCATAAGGCCTTGGGAAGAGAGTAACGAAAGGAGATATTCGTAAGCGTCTCCGAGATTTTCCGAATCGTCGTATTTAAACTGATCGATGGTATTTAAAAAATTAATTAAAATTTCCGGATCGCGGAAGGGAAGGGACGCGTTCTTAAAAATATCCCTGAAAAAAGGCGGCAAGGCCGGGTTTACGGGAATTTTGGACAGCGCCTCGAAGTAAATTGAGACGGTGTCCGCGCCCGAAAGACCTTTGTGGATTAAATTGTCCCAGGAAAATTTGGCGAAATCCCCGGCGAAAAATTTGCGCGCGCCGGTAATTTGGAAATTAAAAGCGTCCATATCGCTCATAAATTTATAAATTAGGGCTAAGGTGATATGCTCAACCTGGGATTTAGGATCGGGAATTTTACCGACAAGTATACGCCGGGCTCTGTCAATTAAATTTTTGGTGGCGGTATCTAACACTGGATCCTTAATTGCGGGTCTTAACCGCGTCGCCAACTTAAATATTTTGTCGCTCAGGACAGGGGGAAACGCTTTAAAAGGCGTGAAATAAGGAAAAACCAAAAAAAGGAAAATTTTGGCGAAAAATGGGTAAAAATGACCGCGGCCCAAATCGGTTTGAGTCGGCCGCGGAGTAAAGGCAAAGAACCTTAAGAACCACCGAAACTTTTATCTTTATATCACGGCTCGGGAGTTCGCGCAAGAGATTTTTAGCGGCGTTAACGACTTTGGGGCTGGAGGCGCCAAGGATTTTGGGAATAAAGGCGACAAAATTAGATATAATTGTGTCGCGGCAAAAGAAATTTTGCGGGTTTTCCGCGGCGTCGCTCGCGTTGGAAAATGGAAGGAAATAATTAACAAGCCCGCGCGAAGTAAATTCAAACAATGGCGATTTCCGAATGTCGCGAAATAAAAGCCTCCTGTCTTCGCGAATAACGCTTGACAAAAGGTTAGGGGAAAACATGGGAAAAGACGGGCGCGTAAAGTGGGCGCCGGTTCAATTTTAGCTTTAAAGAGAGCGGGAAAAGGGCGGCTACACGCGGCCAGGGATAGGTTTTGGCGGCGCGCGAGCCGCGCCGCGGGCGCGACTCGCGAGTTTCCGATAAACGGAAATAGAGGATTGTTTAACATTTATTTGTAAGATAAAATTCAAGCGTACGCGAAATCTTATCTTCAAAATGCGCTACAGTATCCTCCTGCCGCGCGACGATGGCTGTTTCACGCTTGATATCCGCGATTATTTGGCGCTGAATCGGAAGAGGGGGAATATAAATATCAATGGCTTTAACCATTCTTAAAGTTATGTTTTTAATAGTGCTCCCCATAATTTCCGCGTCCAATTGTTCAGCTACGTAATCGGTAATTAGGGACAAATACAAAAAATAAGGAATTATTTTATCGGAAACGGTTCTCACAACCGCGAGTCTTCTAGAAGCGACCGTGTTTTGGTCGATATCGTCTAGATAGGCGCATGTTTTAAGTAACGGATTGATAGTGGAAAATAAAATATCGCGCGGTTTTAAAGATAACGCCGTCAGTTTTGACGCGTTATTTCCCATAATTTTAAGAATATTTACAATTTTGCCATTCAAGTTGTTAATTGATCCGATATTGATATATCCAAATGACGTATTCGCGAATTTTACGGAAGGATTGATTATGTCCGAGCTGATAGCGGAAATGTCATTCAATTTTACCTTTTCCCATTTACGGTCAACGGTAAATGTTTTACGATATTTATTGACAATGTTTTGCGCGTTGTCAATGATGTCGCGATAGCAATCCAATTCAGCCGCTATTTGTTTTTGAATCGCGATAGGTGGCAATGGAATTTGAATATTGCGGTAGACTTCTTCTTTATTTAAAGCCGGTATAACCGTACCGCCCATGAATGGTTTAAAATCAATATTATTTAACGCGTAAAATAAATATTTAAAATTAGTGAGATTCTCGTCGTTGATTTTTACGTAATAACAGGCGCGCGTCGGAACGCAATTTTCGGTAATAATCTTAACCATAAAATATTGGCTAAAGCGACTGATTAAAATTGCTGGGCCTTTAACGATAAAATTGTTATGGAACCCTAAGACGCCGCCGGATCCTATAATCGGATATGGTCCAGAAACGCCATGTTTCACGCTAAATTTCGCGCCAAGCTCCAGAGAGCAAACTTTTGCGAATGGAACTAAATAATTTAATTTTTGATTGTCGTTATCTTTGTAATTGGGAGCGAATAATGAGTAGTTCGGATGAGTTAAAATTTCTGACTTGGGAGTTAATTGATAGTCGTTTGAATTATGATCGCTAAAATCGGCGGACGCGCGTATATTTTCCTTGTACGTTTTGACATAGCGCAGCGTATCGGGAATATCGTCGAGGGAAATAGGCGTTCTGTTGACGGATACCGCGAATCCGTCATTTTTAATATCAAAAAAAGCGACAAAATCGCTTAATTCCGCCAATTTTTTATCTAAAACAAGAATTGACGTTTTAACGCGGGTATGAGGCAAAAAAGCGCCGGCGGGTAAAGATATAACCGCGATTAGGCAATCTTCAACGAGCGCTTTCCTAATGTTAAGGTAATCCACGTTTCTATCGTAAATTACGCTGTCGGGAACGATAATTCCCGCTCTGCCCGCCTCGTTTAAGTGATTTAAAATGTATTCAATAAAAAGCACTTCCGCTTTATTGACTTTCATTTTAAATAAATTATGCGCGCGTATTCCCCCAGTTGGAGTTATGTAGGGGGGATTGGCTAAAATAACGTCGGCTCGCTCGTTCCATCTCGCCTCTGATTTAAGCGTGTCGTACTCAAAAATTTGGGCTTCTTTAAAATCATGGAAAAATAGATTTATTAACGAAAGTCTCGTCATTTCTGGCGAGATATCATATCCTATAATATTTCGCGTCAAACTCGAAATTTCCGCGGAATTTAGAGTGACCTCGCCATTATCGTCGGTATTATTGGTCAAAACTCTTTTATACGCCGAAATCAGAAAACCGCCGGATCCGCACGCCGGATCAAGCGTGATTTCGTCCTTTTGAGGCTCAAGAATAGCCACGATAAAATCGGCGATATGGACTGGAGTTCTGAATTGGCCCATAATTCCCTTGGAACTTAGAGTCGAGAGTAAATATTCGTAAACGTCTTTATAATTTCGGACATCGTAAGATTTAAATTCGTTGATAATATTTAAGAAACGAAGCAATATTTCAGGGTCATTATATGGAAGAATGACATTTTTGAATATTTCTTTGCGTAAAGGAGATATATTTGGGTTTTCGCCAATTTTAGAGAGCGCTTCCGAATAAAGAGAGACCCTTTCATAACTGGAAATTGTTGAGCTGAGTAATTTATCCCAGGAATATTTTGCGTAATCGCCGCTAAAAATTAAGCGCTCGCCGTTTGGCAATTTATCGCGTTCGTCGTTGTCGTTAATGATTTTATAAATTATCGCCAAGATAATTTGTTCCAATTGAGTTTTAGGATCGTAAATTTTACTGACAATAATTTTCAAAGCTAAGTCTAGGAGCTTTTTGGTATCGGCATTAATCACGGCTAATCCTCAAAGCTAAATGTCTCAAAAGGATCATGAAAAATAAATGATCTGATAAAATCAGGAATCATTTGGCGGTATTTGAGCGGTACCTTAGCGTAGTCTTTTGTGGAAAAAGCCTGAAAACCGAAGAGAGACGAGTAATCCTCATTGTCGAGGATATCGCGGAATTCTTTGCTGGTTAAATAAATTTTAAAGAAATTTTTGATATGGAGGATATCGTCAATTTCAGGCGGATTGTAGATATTCGCGAATGTCGTGAAATATTCCTCCAATAATTGATCTTTGTTTTTAATGTCAGGGATTATATTGAAAGCTAATTGTAGGAATTCTCCAAAAGTCGCCTTGCGGTCTAAGGAGAGAGATCTTGATAATGTATCCCTGTCAAACTTAGTCTCGCCGTTAGCCAAATAATTTTCGGATAAATATTCAGACGCGGAATCAATGTGCCCATTGGTTACCATTTCGGCGATTGTTTTATCATTTTTAACGGCGCTAATAAAACAGTTAAAATATTCCCTGTCAATTCTCATCCCGCTAAGACCAATTTTAAGTTCAGTAAGATCTGTTAATTTATCGGGATCGAAATTTTCATAAGTCCCCTCGACGATTTTTTTCGCCTGGGATAATCCGGTCGCGGCGGCTTTATTCACGCGGATAGGAGGCAATTGAATAATTTGATCATAATCGTATTCTTTTTCAAAGTATTCACACACCGCGAAAAAATCGATAAGCTTGAAAGTAGTTTTACGGGGATTTTTAACGTTTTTTTTCAGGTCAGAGTCCATCACCAATCCCCGAAAATCATGGACGCGAGTTCCCCTCCCCTTAATTTGAACGAATTCCGTAGGCGAGAATAATGGTTTCATTAAGACGACGTTTAAGAGGTCGACACAATCGAACCCAGTTGACATCATGCTAACGGTTACGCAAACGCGGCATTTTGACGTTTTGTAAAGAGGATCAAAATTACCCGAGCCGCCCAAATTATTATTGGCGAAAAGAATGCTTAATTCTTGCGAGTCTTTAATATTCGACGTTATCTGATAAGCGAAATCGGAACTGTATTTTCCCGGAAACGCTTGAGCGGCTAATTCATTTAGGATTTTGGTAATTTTTCGCGCGTGATTCTGATTTATCGTAAAAATTATAGTTTTACCGATTTCGCCGGTAATTTCATCCCTTAACGCGTATTTCATAAACGTTTGACAAAAAAGGCGATTCGTAGGCTCAGAGAAAAAGACTTTTTCATATTTTTTGTGATCGAAAACAAGCTCGGCGATTGCGCCGCTATCGTTGAATACCGGAACGCGATAACGTCTTTCGGAAAGAAGAGCGTTAGTTATTTCAGTTCTGGCGTCAACCCGAGTTGGATTTACGAGGTTTCCGTCTTTCACGCCATCGAGGAGAGTATACCTGTAAGTAGGCTCTAAATATTCACACCCAAAGGTCGCGTAAGTATCTTTGAGAAGCCTTCGCTCAATATCAATCGGGCTATCTTGGGGGAATTCTATTTTATCAATCTGGCGGAAATATGATTTTGGAGTGGCGGTAAGACCAAGTTTATAGCCGACAAAATACTCAAAAAGAGGTCTGGCGGACCCTGAGATAGTGCGGTGCGCTTCGTCGGAAATAACAAAATTAAAATCCGTCGGAGAAAATATGTCCTTGTATTTATCGCGCCGTAGCAAGGATTGGATGGTGGCGACCACGACATGAGCTTTACGCCAATCGTTATGATGTCGCTCAAAGTCAAGGCAAATTAAATCTTTGGATAAAAGCTCAATAAGAGCGTTTAAGCACTGATCGCGCAGCAACACGCGGTCGACGAAGACAATTGTTCTGTTAACCAATCCTGATGTATGAAAAAACTTTATAACGCCAGCGGCGACTGTCGTTTTCCCGGTTCCCGTGGCCATTTCAAAGAGGAAACGCCGTTTGCCGTTTTCGAAGGCTTCCTGAAGAGAATTTATGGCTTCGACCTGATAAGGGCGCAGAAAGCGAAGCCTGTTCATTTTTACGAAAGTTTCGCGGCTATTCTCATTTATCCAATCCGGATCCAATTGATAATTGGGGTTAATAATTGTCGCCAGGTAATCCGCTTCAATATTTTGATGGTTGAATTCATTTTTAGCGTCGACGTTTTTTTTATACTCCATTAATGAAGTTTGGGTGGGAAATTGTGAGATTGGATAGGGATTGCCTTCATTGATATCCCATAAATAATGGATAACCCCGTTTGACAGAGCGACGAAATGGCAATTTTCAGCTAACGCGTACCGCCTTGCCTGTTCTTTGCCAATTAAAGGATCGACTCCCGCCGCTTTGGCTTCGATCGCCATTAAAGGACGATTTTTGTTATCCGTAAGCAAATAATCAATGAAGCCCTTTCTAAATGTTTCAATGTTAGAATCATTGTTATCAAGAGGCGCGAATTTAACGTTTGTTCGCGCTTCCACGAAAACGTTGGCCGGTCCATTTTCGTCCGGAATAAATCTCCAGTCGCTTTTCTTAAGCATTTCGTTGATTTTAATTTTAACCGTAGCTTCATTTTCGGGCATAAATAAACCACATTGCCGTGAATATCCTCAAAAAGGGGTATTTCCTAAATAATACCGCGATTCTTAAAAGGGCCGCGCTTTTTCCTGGAAAATAATCCCTTAGGAAAAATTATTTTCTTTTAACAGTTCGGAAAACATTTAACAATACTATTTACGCCTCTAGCCGATAAATTTTCTATTTTTTTGGAGATGGCTCGATTTGCCTTATGGAGTCACGCTTACGCGCGCGTTTGTGGCGCTTTCGCGATTTTAAAATTTCGCTCGCGGGCGGAAAAGAGCGTTAAATTTTCCTCTTTGTAAATAAATTGTGGTAAAAGTGACGGCTCTTCCGCGCGCGGACCGCCTTTTGAGCGAATTTTTATTTTTGTGGCTTTTCCTCTCAAAGGAGGCGCGTCCGCCTCCGCGCTAGCTCGGAGAGAGGCCTCGCGGGAAAGAACGGCGGGCTTGGGAAAGACTCTTTTCGCGAATAATTCGCGGTAGCGCGGATTTATATCGCCCTGGGAGGAGGGCTGGGCTTCGCCGCTTCCCTTTAAAAAATGGCTCGCGGATACCGCGAGCGCGTCTTTCGCCTTTCTCTTATTATCTACCCAAGCCGGGCGCGCCGCCGCCTCTTAAACCCTTCGGAAAAAGGCGCGCGGGATCGCTTAGGAGAGGGAATTAGCGCGGGCTTATGGGTCAGGGAGTCGCGGAAACAAGCTACGTCGGGCGGGCGCGAACGGCGCGCCCTCCTCCAAACGCCTCGGATTGGCCGATGATTTCCAGGGATTTTTCGCCTTGGGGGAGGGCTCCGCGCGAGGACTATCGTCGCGTTAAAGCTCCCGCGATTGGGCCAATGGCGCGGTGGGGCGCCGCGCGGAGCGCGCCGCTCCTTCCGTTGGAGCTTGGCCACTTATCGTCACGGGACTCGCTAGAGGGCGCCTGTCGCCGCTGGGCGCCAAGGTCCCGCGAGTTTGGGGCGAGGCCAGACCGCTGGCGCGCCTGGGAGGGCTTGGGGCGCGAGCCGCCGGCGCGCGGGGTTGGGGGCTAACCATGAGTCCGTCTCCCCTTGGGGCGTTACCCCTTGACGTTGGGGGCGGCCTCCGCGGCCTCGCCTTGGCGCGGGGCGGTCAAGGTCACGCGAGTTTGGAGCGAGGCCCGGACGCTGGCGCGTCCGGGAAGGCTTGAACCGCGAGCCGCCGAAGCGCGGGGGTGGGACCTGGCCGCGCTCCTGGCTCTCCTTGGAGCTTCGCCTTTACCGTCAGGGCCGGGGTCCTCGGCCTCGCGTCGCCGCGGGGCCACCTAAGGTCAAGCGAGTTAAGGCGAGGCCAGACCGCCGGCGCGGCCGCGGGCGCTTGGACCGCGAGCCGCCGAAGCGCGGGGTTGGGACCTGGGCGCGCTCCCGCCGCCCCTTGGAACTTTTCCATCTATCGTCAGGGGCGGATACGAGGCCACGCGTCGGCGCCGCGGGACCGTGGCGCCGCCCAAGCGCGTTCAATCTTGAGACGAGCCCAGGTCCGCTGGCCTGTCCGCGCGGGCCTGGATCGCGCGCGAGCGTTTTGGAGGGAAGGCGGCGCGACTCGCCACGCGACTCGGCGCGTGACTAATTTTAATTATTTTTTTCAAGATTAACCTGAACTTAAGCTTTCCCGGCGCCGCGCGGGCGGAGAGGCAGCCGCCCTGACCCGCGCCATTCCGGCCTTTCGCGGTCGGAAAGCGACGCCCAAAAAGAGAGATTCAAGCGCGCCGCGCGAAAAAAATTTTTATAATAAATAAACAATCTTAGAGCCTCCCAAGGCGCCTTCAAGGCCTTCGAAAGAAAAAATCGCGGCCTTGGCCTTAAAAAAAGACTTGTTTTTCTCGTCAAAAGGGTTATAGTGATTTTCATGGCAACCAGGAAAGCCTAAGAGCCACTCCAAAAGCTGGGGCTTTCATTTTGGGAATCTCGTTTTAATCGAGAGCGGGCCCGCCTCTGTAGCCGGGGACCCCGACAAGAGATATGTGAGGTATCTTTAAGCCACTGGCCGCTATCGGCTGGGAAGGCGCTTGTCGGAGGAAGATCCGGGAGCCAGAAACCAATGGTATTGTCAGCATTCTTCCCCGTGGTCCGGGAAGGTGATTCAGGATAAAGGGCGTCCCGAATCCACGTTTTTTCGTGAATTCGGGGTTTTTTTTTCTGACCCCACCTTAACAAGACCACGGACAAGCGCCCATTAGGGTAGGCGAGCTCTCTTCAGGGCCAGATCTCGTCGGAAGGTTGAACGAATTCTTTAAGGAGGTGCCCATCGTACACTTACCAACGGCATTGGCAGTTCGGCAGTAGGGAAGAGTCGTAAAAGCGACCGCGGACCCGCCGCTGTGTTCGGGGACGAAAACGGACAAATGGAAAAGGCCTTGTGCGCGCCAAGCGTTAGTTTTAAGGTCAGAGCCCTTGGCGAAACATCGGGCTTATCATTCGTAAGACAGTTTCCATTTGAGGTCACTGGGGGTTACCGCCCCGGGAAGGCTCCGTGAGTAGAAGGATCCGGGAGTCAGAAAACCTGGCCGAGCTATTCTTTGCGCATTCAGCCTCGTGGTGTAAGGCTATCGTAAAGCCCAGGTAATAGGGTAACCCTTGGGCAACTTACCCAGGCGCGCCAAGCGCTAATTCCATGAAGTCCCGAGCGAGACGCCATCCGGCTCCGGCTGGCTCCTACCTCCCCAGCCGCGCTGGTTCGTAAGGTCAAAAGTCGAGCCGCGAGCTTCGTGGAAACTAGTGGCGAGCTTGAAACGAAAAAAGAAGATCGGGTTGGCGTTTCCTTTTTTCTTAAAAAGGAAGGCTCTCCTTTCGGAACGCCGCTCCGTTCTTCTCGCGTTTTCAAGAATATCTATTCTTGTAAGAAAAGGCCTCCCGAATTTTGGAGTGAGCGGGGGGCCTTTTTTTTGCCCAAATTTTCCCGCTGGGGCGCTTGGGAGGCGCGCGGCGCGCGCGTCCTCCCAACGAAAGCGAGCGCGGCCATCCTCAAGCGGAAAAAGGCCGCGCTCGCTCGCGTCGGATCCCCCAGATGGGGGTTATTTTTCGCCTTAAGCTTCCCCAAGCGGAAGGGCGGCTTACCGCCTCTTATTGGCCGTAGACATCCAAATAGCCCATGAGTTCGTCGACCCGGTCTCTGGAAAGGGGGGCCTTAGCGCCGCGCTGGAGGACGGGAATTCCTTCCCCGTAGAGGTACTCGACGGTTTCCCTGATCCCGACCACGGTTTGGACCTCCAGGCCGGTTTTGACCTTGAAGTTGCGGATGGTGTTTTGCCCCTTGACGTTGGGGATAAAAAGGCCGTTTTCGTCGTAGACGGCGGTGGTCTGCTCACGGTCCAGGAAAAGCGCCACCCCGGCGGGGAAATAGCTGTGGCCACGGTGGATGGCCTCGGCCGTGAGCTGGCCGAGGATGTCGAACTTGGTCCCCATGGTGGTCGCCACGTCGTCGATAATGAGGACCCGAGCCCCGTCGTAGAGGGCTCCCGTGACAAAGCTCGTGGAGGCCCGCGAGGCCTCCCCGTGGCTTTTGAGCTCCTTGCGGTCGTAGTCGAAGCCTTTTTCCGATTGGTGCGCCGTCCACAGGGCGGTGGCCGTGGCCACGGCCAGGGCGCTGCCTTTGTAGCTGGGTCCCACGAGGGCGTCAAAATCGTCCACGGTCTTGGTGTTGACCAAGAAATCCGCCATGATTTTGCCCAAAAGGGAAATGAGCCTTCCCGTGCGGAAGAGGCCGAAGTTGACAAAGTAGGGGGTAGGCCTTCCGTCTTTGAGGGAAAGGCCCTCATCAAAAAAGAGGGCGTTGGACTCGGCCAGGAGACACGCTAATTCTTTTTGGCAAGTGTTCATAAAAACCAATATTCTCTTGATAGGGGGGTATAAGAGAAGTATAGCAAAATTTTTCGGCGTCTGGGAAATATTTCCCCCGGGCGCCCGCGAAAGCGGGCGCCCGGGGGAAAGAAGAAGGGCGAAAAAAGGGGGAAAGGCGGGTTTTTTAGAGGCCCTTATTGAGCCACTTCATCATTTTGCGAAGTTCCCGTCCCACGGAGTTGATGGGATGGGCGGCCTCGGCCTCGCGGCGGATAAGGAAGGAGGGGCGGCCCGCCTGGTTTTCGAGGATCCATTCCCGGGCGAAGTCGCCTTCCTGGATCTCTTTAAGGATTTCGAGCATTTCCACGCGGGTTTCGTCGGTGACGATCCGGCGGCCCCTAGTGTAGTCCCCGTACTCGGCGGTGTCCGAAACGGAGTAGCGCATCATGTCCAAGCCGCCCTGGTAGAGCAGATCCACGATGAGCTTGAGCTCGTGGAGGCACTCAAAGTAGGCGATTTCCGGTTGGTAGCCGGCGTCCACCAAGGTTTCCCAGGCGGCTTTGATGAGTTCGCTCACCCCGCCGCAGAGGACGACCTGCTCGCCGAAGAGGTCCGTCTCGGTCTCTTCCCGGAAGGTGGTCTCAATGAGACCGGCCCGGGTGGCCCCGATGCCCGTGGCGTGAGCTTTGGCCAAATCCAGGGCTTTCCCGTCCGCGTCCTGGAAAATGGCGACCAGGGCCGGGACTCCGGCGCCTTTCACGTATTCGCTCCGAACCAGGTGCCCCGGGCCCTTGGGGGCGACCATCACCACGGAAACGTCCTTGGGCGGTTGGATCTGGCGGAAGTGGATGGAAAAGCCGTGGCTGAAAAGGAGCGTTTGCCCGGGTTTTAAATAGGGAAGGATGTCCTTTTGGTAGACGATGGGCTGAAGGTGGTCCGGGAGGAGGATCTGGAGGAGATCGGCCTTTTGCGCCGCCTCGGCGACGGAAACGGGCTTGAAGCCGTGCTCCACGGCCAGGTCGTAATTGGGGGTCCCCGGGATTTCGCTGACGATGACGGAAAGGCCGCTGTCGCGGAGGTTCTGGGCCTGGGCGTGGCCTTGGCTGCCGTAGCCTAGGACCGCGATGGTCTTATCGGCGAGGGGAGCGGTCGGGGCGTCTTTTTCGTAATAGATGCGCATGCTGGTTAAAAACTCCTGGAGGGAAAGATTGCTTTAAGGACGGAAAAGGCCGTCCCCCCCTTGGGGGTTGGAGGGCGGCTGGGGGGGGGAACTTAAAAGAGGTAAAAGACGGGAGCTATTTGCCCCCGGAGCGGCTTTGAGAGCTGCGGGTCATGGCGGTGAGGCCCGTGGAGACCTGTTCCTCAATCCCGAATTCGGCGAGAAGGCCTAAGGCGGCGGAAATTTTATCGCTTCCGCCGGTGATTTCCAAGGTAAAACTCTTAAGGGAAACATCGATGATTTTAGCGCGGAAAATCTCGCGCAGCCTCATGATCTCCGCCCGGTTGAGCGGGTCCTCGGCCCGGACCCGGACCATGATGAGCTGGCGCTCCACGTAATCGAGCTCGGAGAGATCGGTGACCTTAATGACGTTGATGAGCTTCCGGAGCTGCTTGATGATCTGGCTGATGATTTTGGGGCTGCCGGTGATTATTAAGGTTATGAGGGAGACGAGCGGATCCATGGTCGCGGCGACCGAAAGGGAGTCGATATTGAAGCCCCGACCGGAAATAAGGGTGGTCACGCGGGCGAGGACTCCGGGGCGGTTGTCCACCAGGATGGCGAGGGTGTGGCGGCGGGGGCGATCGGGATTCTTTTCCATATTAATTTAGGGTAGCTTCGCGGGGAAAGTTCCCGCGCGCGGGTAAGGCCAAAAGAAAGGGCGCCCTAGGGGAGGAGCATCTCGTCAATGGCTTTGCCGGCCGGCACCATGGGAAAGACGAGTTCTTCGGTCCGGGTCCGAAAATCCATGACGCTGGGCCCCGGGTGGCTTAGGGCCTCCCGGATAACGGGCGTCACCTCGCTGGGTTCCGTGGCGACGAAACCCCTGATCCCAAAGGCCTCGGCCAGTTTTACGAAATCCGGGGTCGCCCGCAGCATGGTGGCCGCGTACCTTTTTTCGTAAAAAAGCTCCTGCCACTGCCGCACCATGCCCAAACAGCCGTTGTTTAAAATGGCCACCTTGACGGGGAGGTTTTCCTGGGCCACGGTCGCGAGTTCCTGGATGTTCATGAGGATGGAGCCGTCCCCCGCGATATCAATGACCGTGATCTCGGGGCGGGCCACCAAAACGCCCAGGGCGGCGGGGAGCCCGAAGCCCATGACTCCTAGGCCTCCCGAGGAAATAAACTGCCGGGGCCGATCGCAGAGATAATACTGGGCCGCCCACATTTGGTGCTGGCCCACCTCCGTGACGATGACGGCTTTGCCCTGGGTCTCCCGGTAGAGGACGTCGACCACCGTTTGGGGGAGGATGGGCCCCTCGGGGTCCTGATTGTAGGAAAGGGGATGCTCCGCGTTCCAAGCCGCTATTTCCGCGAACCAGCGGGCGCGGGTCTCCCGGGGATACTTGGGGAGGGGCCCCAATAAATTCACGATGGCCGCCAGGGCCTGGCGCGCGTCGGCGACCAGGGGCACGTCCACGTCCAGGATCTTATGGATGGAGGTCGTGTCCACGTCGATGTGGACGATGGTGGCCTTTTGGGCGAACTTGCCCAAAGCCCCGGTGACCCGGTCGTCGAAACGGGCGCCCACCGCCAGGATGAGGTCCGCGTTCTGCGTGGCCTTATTGGCCCGGTAGAGCCCATGCATGCCCAGCATTCCCAAAAAGAGGGGATGGGTCCCGGGAAAGCCCCCCAGTCCCATGAGGGTGGTGGTCACCGGGATTTCCAAAAGCTCGGCGATTTTCAAAAGCTCTTCCGAGGCCCCGGAAGAGATGACCCCGCCCCCCGCGTAGATAATGGGCCTTTCCGCCTTGCCGAGCAGGGCCACGGCCTTGGCCACCTGGCGGGGATGGGGGGTGAGATGGGGCTGATAGGAGGGCAGAATGACTTTTTTGGGGTAACTGAACTCCGTTTCCCCGCCGATCACGTCCTTGGGGAGATCCACCAAGACCGCCCCGGGCCTTCCGGAGGTGGCCACGTAAAAGGCCTCTTTGACCGTGGTGGCGAGCTCCTCCGTGGACATGACGAGGTAATTGTGCTTGGTGACCGGGCGCGAGACTCCCACGATGTCCACTTCCTGGAAGGCGTCGTTGCCGATGAGCATGCGGGCCACCTGCCCGGAGAAGACCAAGACCGGCACGGAGTCCATGTTGGCGCCGGCCAGGCCGGTAATGGTGTTGGTGGCCCCTGGCCCCGAGGTGACCAGAACGACCCCCGGCCGACCCGTGGCCCGGGCGTAGCCCTCGGCGGCGTGCACCGCGGCCTGTTCGTGGCGCGTCAGGATGAAGCGGATCCCGCTCGTCTCCAGATGATGGTGGATTTCCACGGTAGCCGCCCCTGGGTAGCCGAAAACAACCTCGACCCCCTCCCGTTTCCAGCATTCGATGAGGATCTGGGCGCCGCTCATGATGGTCATGGGAAGTCTCCTTGTTGTCTGGCGTCCGAGGGAGGCGCGCGGGGCCTCTCGCCTGGGGCGCGGGCGGCGGGACGAAAAAAGGCGGCCCCCGGGGCCCGCCCGGAAACGGCGTCCGGAAAGGGTTCTTAGGGGAACGCGAAAAAAAAAGCGCGGCCTTAGGGCGCGAGGCCTCTTCGGCGCGACCTTCTAATTTACCCTAAAGGCGAGGGAAAGCCAAGGCTTGGACGCGCGCTCCCGCGCGCGAACTTATCGCTCGGCCCCCGCGCTAAGGGGGAGGGCGAAACCGTGGCGAAAGGGGCGCGCGGCGCCCGCGCGCGGCGTTAGAGGGTGATTTTTACTGGCGGTGGGGGGCGATAATAAGCTCAATAAGATCTTTGCCGGCCAATTTGGCTTTTTGGATATTTTTGCGTTCCTGGTCCTCGAGGGGGGTGAGGTAGGAAAGGCTATTTAATTCGTCCAGCCTTCTTTCGAAATCCAGATGATCGTCCATCAGTTTTTTGAGTTCAGGATTCCGCTCGCTGAGCCTCGCGATCAGATTTTCGTCCTGTGGGTCCATGGCGGTGAGCCTCCCTTGGCGTAAAGGCCGGGCGCGCGCCCAAGGGGTTCTTTAAAGGCTCCGGGGCCGCTCCCGAAGGGGGGCGGGGAGCGTTTAAAGCTGACGGCGCGGGTTTCGCTAAAGCCTTCTTAAACGCTGTTTAAATTAAAGTCAATATAAGGGGATAGGGGCCAAGAGTCAAGCTTTTTCGCCCCTTTGGCGCCCCTCGGGCGGGCGCGCGGCCTTGGCTTGGGCCTTTGGCAAGGTTCTTGGCCCGGCCTTCGGGCGGGGGCGCTCCCCTCAAGCTCTCTTTGGCGCGCGAATGGGCTCTTTTGTGGCTAATTCGCGGGCGAGTTAATTGAAAAACGGCCTTAAAGAAAGTATAAAAGAGACAATTGGCCTTAATTAGACCTGACGGAGGCGCGAGCGGAGAGATGGGCCCGCGCTTTTGGGAGACGCGCGATTCATGTTAGCCGCCATCGTCCAACTGAACCCCAAGGTCGGGGACATCGACGCGAACCGCCAAAAGATCCTCGCGGCCGCGGCCGAGGCCGCGCGCCAGGGGGCGCGCCTCGTCGTCTTCCCCGAAATGGCCCTTTTGGGCTATCCCCCCCGGGATCTCCTCCTTTACCCCTCTTTTGTCGACGGGGTCGAGGAGGCCGGGCAAATCCTCGCGCGGGAGGCGAATTTTCCCGGGGTCACCGTTATCGTGGGGACGGTCGGGCGCAACGGCGGCAAGGGAAGGCCCTTAACCAACCAGGCCATCGCCCTCAGGGGCGGGGAGATCGTCGCGCGCTACGCCAAGCGCCTTTTGCCCACTTACGACGTTTTTGACGAGGCGCGCTATTTCGAGGCGGGCGACGCGCCCTTAGTCCTTACTATAGACAATGTCCGCGTCGCCGTCACCGTCTGCGAGGACATTTGGAACGACGAGGCCTTCTGGCCGCGCCCGCTCTACCGGGTGGACCCCTTGGCCGCGCATCCTCCCTTTGACGTTTTGGTCAATCTTTCGGCCTCCCCTTTTTCCGTGGGGAAAGAGGCCCTCCGGGAGGAGATGCTCTCGTCTTTGGCCGTCAAATACCGCGCCCGGATCCTCTACGCGAATCAGGTGGGGGCTAACGACGAGCTGATTTTTGACGGCCGCAGCTCCTTTTTTGACCCGCGGGGCAAGCTCATGGCCCGCGCCAAGCCCTTCGCGGAGGACGCTTTGACCGTGGACTTGGAGGGGGGCGGCGCGAATAGGGTGGCGGAGGACGATTTTACCCCCGAGGCGGAGACCTGGGGGGCCTTGGGCTTGGGGGCGCGGGATTACTGCCGCAAAAACGGGATAGACTCGGTCGCCATCGGCCTTTCCGGGGGAATCGACTCGGCTCTCACCGCGGCCATCGCCGCGAGCGCCATGGGCCCGGAAAAGGTCCACGGCCTGATAATGCCCTCGCCCTACTCGAGTTCCCACAGCGTCGCCGACGCGCTGGAATTGGGAAAGCGCCTGCGCCTGGGGTCCCTTTACGAGGTCCCCATCGGCGGGATAATGGAGAGCTTTGACGCCGCCCTGGCGCCCCTTTTCCGGAATCTCGCGCCCGACAGCGCCGAGGAAAACGTCCAGGCGCGCGCGCGGGGGATCCTTCTCATGGCCGTGGCCAACAAATTCGGCCGGGCGCTTTTGACCACGGGCAACAAAAGCGAGATTTCCGTGGGCTATTGCACCATTTACGGGGACATGTGCGGGGCCTTGGCCGTGATCGGCGATCTCTACAAAACCGAAGTTTTCAATCTCGCGCGCTGGGTCAACCGCGCGGAAGAAATAATTCCCCAAAGCACTTTGGAAAAACCCCCTTCGGCGGAACTGCGGCCCGACCAAAAGGACGAGGACAGCCTTCCCCCCTACGCTATTTTGGACGCCGCGCTCCGCGAGCTTTTGGAAAAACGCTTAAGCCCCGCGGAAGTGGCCCGCGATCCCCGCTTCGATCCCGAAATGATACGTAAAATCGCGCGGCTCACGCGCGCGGCTGAATTTAAAAGAAGGCAGGCGGCCCCGGTTTTGAAAATCACGAGCCAAGCCTTCGGGGTCGGCTGGCGCATGCCCATCGCCTGTCAATCCGTTTTTAACGGAGATTTCGCGTAAAGGGCGCGCCTCGTTAAAACCGGATGAAAACCGCTCCGCGCGCCGCGGGTTTTAGGAAAACGTTAAAGCCCTCTCGGAAGCGTCACGCGATTTCCGCGTTAATCCCGCGAAGACAAGCGAAAACGCGCGATTTTAGCGCGGCGGAATTTAAAAGAAGGCGCGCGGCCCCGTTTCTGAAAATCACGAGTCAAGCCTCCGCCGCCGGCTGGCGCGCGCGTCGCTTGGCGAATCCGCGTTTAACGGCGATTTCGTGTAATTCGCCGTCTCGTTAAAAAAAGAAGTTAAAAACGGCGGAAAGTTGATCCGCGCCAGGCTGGAAAACGCGGCGCTCGCGCGCGCCTTTTGGGCAAAGCGCTCGTGGTTAAATTTGTTTCGCGCCGCGGTCGCTCCTGATCCCGCCGCGCGTTTGACGCGAGTCAAAAAGCGCGCGCGAAAAAAAGAGACTCTTTCGCGTCTTTTAATTGACAGCGCTCGCGAGAAAGTTTAACGTAAAAAAGTTAAGACTTAGGCGCGATCACGCGTTAATAAAGATAACCCGCGAACCGTTACGCGCGAAAGCGATGTCGCCGCGCGCGTGCCGAGGCGAATCCGCCTTAAAAATTACACTTTGGAATTTTCGCGCCAAAGCGCTTGTCGCGCGCGGTTTTCGCCCGCGCGCGCAAAAGTTTTTTTATCCCTTGCCAATTAACGAAGGGGCTAAAATAATCCCCCTCAAAGCGAAAACACGCTTGGGGGAAGAGAATTGACGTTTCGCGCGACGGGGAAAACCCGTCGCGGGAGAGGGAGCGCGAATTCGCGCGGCGAAACCATTCGTCAATACGCGCGTTTCGCGCTCCGTACCGAGCCCCCGCGCGAAAAAGATAAGCGCGACTCCTTTAAAATAAATTCGCGTCAAAGCGTCGCGGAGGAGGGGGAGCGCGGCCATTTTTTTCGCGCGTGGGCGCCAAGGCTTTTTGGCCTTTTTTCAAGGAGAAAACAGGATGACTTACGAAACAAGGAGTTTATTTCCCCCGCGGATGGGCGCGAGGCCACTGTGGGGGCTTTTGTCTTTCGTTCTGGCTTTGAGCGTTGGCGGCGCGGCTTGGGCGGCCGACGCCGATAACGTGCGTTACCAGGACGCGGGCGGTAACTGGATAGCCCCAGTCGCCGGCGACCGCGTTCAGGTCGCGCTAGATGACCCCTATAGCGTAGGGCTCCCCACCGTGGACGGCGCGTACGTCCGGGGTGGCTTTATCGCGCCGGTTGACACGAACAACAACGTGCGCGTGACCGGAAATATTGACGAGAACAGCGTCGTCGGCGGCGCGAGCGAGGGCGCGGCGGGCGGTAACGTCACGGGAAACACCATTACCGTTTCGGCGGGCGCGACGGTCCACGGGCATATCATCGGAGGCGTCAATAACTCATCTTCCACCGCCACTGCCCTTACCGACCATAACGCGGTAATTTTTAACGGGACGTCGACTTACATCGTCACCGGCGGTTTTTCGAAGAGCGGAGGCGCGTCCACCTTTAACACCGTGACCATAAACGGTGGCTCCGTCGCCAACGGAACCGATTCGGCCATCGTTCAGGGAGGCGTCTCGCGCGCGGGAACGGGCCCTTATACGCCGACAACCTCCGCGGTGAGCGACAACGCGGTCACGATCAACTCGACGGGAATCTTTAACTTTATTAACGGCGGAGTCATTGACAACGGCGACCCGGGGGCCACAATGGCGCGGAACTCCGTTACCGTTTCCAACGCGACCGTGACGCGCGGCATAGTGGGCTCCAATTCGCAGGATGGAACGGTCAATATCAGCGACAGCCACGTCACGGTCAATAATATCCGTTTTGACGGCGCTGGCGTCGACGACGTCATCGCCGGAGCGCTGGGGCGGGACGCGGGTGTCCTCCAGGGCAACACCGTTTCCGTCAACGGCGGGGAATTTACCGATCTGTACGGGATTTTCGGGGCTTACGTGCCCTACGACATCGGCCATCTGACCACGGCCGACGCTAATTTCGCGAATCTCACTGGGGTGACGGTCGCCGTCAGCGGCGGGGTCTCCGCCTCGCGGACGGCCGTGGGAGCCATTACCGGAGGCGCGCTCGTTATAACGCGGTCAAACGTCACGAGTTCCGCCTTTGGAGTGGCCGGCGGCTTTTCCGACCAAGGCGGAGCGGTCGCGGGCGCCACGGCCATTATCGAGGACTCCCAGATTACGGGTGACGTCTTCGGCGGCCGTTCCGGGACCGCCGCGGTCACGGACAACGAAGTCAACCTGACGCGGTCCGTCGTCACGGGCAACGTCTACGGCGGTTTTACCACGAGCGCCGTCGCCGCCGCCACGGGCAATACCGTCTACCTGGAAAGCGCGCGGATTAGCGGCGACCTCTACGGCGGCTTAAACCTGGGAACCCCGGCGGATAACCAGGTTATTCTCCGCTCTGGCCGCAACGAGGTCGCGGGCGTCACCCGCGTGGGCGGGAAACTCACCGTCCTCGGCGGCGACAACTATTTCGCCGGGAACGTCACCGCGGTTAAGCCCACGGCCGGCGCCGAGCTTTACGCGGTCGAATTCGCGGGAGGCGTCACGGAACTAGGCGACGGCTTGTCGGCGACCACCGGGAGCTTTCTGACGCGTTCCGGGGCCACGGCGCGCCTTACCGGCGGTAACGTGACTCTTTCGGGCTCGGGGACCTCCTTTACGGTGGAAGGCGGGGCTACGCTCAGCGTGGAATCCGCGTCCGCGCTGACCATTACCGCCCCAACCGTCGATTTTATGACCGGCGCTAATCTCAATATCGCCGCGACGAACTTATCCCTCGCCGGAACGGCGGCCTCAATCGGGAACGGGGCGACCGTGACCTTTGAGGAAAAAAGCGGCGTTCGGGGCTCTTTGAGCGTTAACCTTGGAACCGATTTAGTCGCCGTCGGCGACGTGGTCAACGTGGTCTTAATCGGCGACTTTTCCGCCGGCGCGCCCATTAATCTGATAAATAACGCGGGCGCGGCGACTTTGGTGGCCAACAATTATTTCAGCCTCTTTCACGAGCTGGGCCTGGACGGGACCTCCAAAATCCTCCAGGCGGTCGCGCCCAAATCGTCCTCGGCCGTATTGGGAACGATAGCCGCGGCCAAGGGTTTCGCGCGGACCTGGAACTTTGAGAGCGGTCTCGCCTTAGTCGAGAGGATCCGCTCGGATCCCGCGAGCGCGGCCTTGGCGGCCGATCTCACCAAAATGCTCAACCATCTTTATCTGGACGTTCCCGGGGGGCAGGCGGAGCTTCTCTTAAGGCAGTATATCGGCGAGGCCTTAATCGATAACCAAAGGGCCGCCGTCTCCACGGCGATTAAGGTTCAGGGACTGGTTTACGGTCGCCTGGACCGCGTCCGCGAATACAATTCCCTGACCCCGCCGGGGGCGGGCGACGAGGCCCCTTCGGCCGGCGACGGTAGCGAGCTTAATAGGATCTGGGTCGGCGGCTTCGGGAACTGGGCCAAGGAGAAGAACGGCGACGGCGTTTTGGGCTACAAATACGAGGCCAGTGGTTTCGCCTTGGGTTACGACCGCTCCTTTGCCGGCGCTCCGGGTTTCACCCTCGGCGCCTCCTTGGCCGCGTCTTTTGGAAAACTCAAGAATAACGACGGCCTGACTAAAACGGACGTGGACACTTTAGGATTCGGTATTTACGCGAGCTATCTTTTCGATAACGGCGTCTTTATCGACGGCTCCGGCGCTTTCGCTAACTCCAAGAATGACTATAAGGTCAATCTGGCCGACGGAAGCGGCCAAAAGAGCGGGAGTTTCGACATCAAGACCTATCAGTACGGCTTAAGGGTCGGGCTCATGAAAGTGGTCGAGGGATTCCAGATCATTCCGTCCATCGGGGCGCGCTACACGCTTATCCGTCAGGACGGCTGGACGGAAACGGCGCGTTCCGCCGGCGTTCCGGTGGCCGCCAACCGTTTCGGCAAGGTCAGCGACCATCAGGTGGACATTCCTTTCCTCCTGAAGATCAACCGGACCTTCGAGACGTCTTTCGGGTCGGTGACCCCCGAGATTCGGCTTGGCTACGAATACACCGCTAAGAAGGCGGACGGCGAGCTTGAGGTCGGCTACGTGGGCTCCAGCCGCATGGCGCGCCTGCGGGGTATCAAATCCCGCCGGGGAACCGCGCTGACCGGGGCCGGCTTGAAGGTCAAGACGGAGTCCAACTGGGACGTTTTCGCCAACTACGACTTGGAATTCGGCGGCTCCTACCGTAACCACGAGGTCGGCTTGGGAATCGGCTTTGAGTTTTAAGCGAAGGGGGGGCTTTTAAAGGGAAGTTCCCCAGGAAAAGCGTGAAAAGTCCCCGCCCGCCGCGAGAGTGGCGGGCGGGGACTTTTCGTTGGGAGCGCCGTCGCTTTTGAGGCGCGAGGGTTTATCAGGGGCGCGCGGAAGCCGGCGGAAGCCGCTGGAAGGAGGCCGCCGCGCGACCGGGGGCGGGGGCCCAAATAAAGCGCGGGCTTCGCTCCCCCAGCGCTAGCTATTACGAGGGTCCCTTCCAGCGGAAAGCCGCGTTCGAGGAAAAAATCCAGCGTCTTGGGGGCGAGGCGCCAGACGAGCGGGCCTCCGGGCGCCAAGCGGGCGACGGAGTGGTTCCGTTGGGGGGTCCATCAAAATGAGGTCAAATTGGCCGTGGACGCCCGTTAGGGCGCGGGGGACCGCGCCGAAACGGGAGACGGCGGGCGACGACGAGGGCAAGGTTGGCTTTAAGCGCCTTAAAGGCGGCGATACGCCGTTCCATAAAACGACGCGCTCGGCGCCCCGGCTGAAGGCCTCGAGCCCCAAGGCCCCCGAGTCCGCGAAGAGGTCCAGGGCCCGGGCTCCGGGGACGCGGTCGGCCAGGGTGGAGAAAATGGCCTCGCGCGCGAGGGCGGCCGTGGGCCGGGCGATGGTGGAGAGGGTCACGTTAAGAGGTCTCCTTGAGCCCGGGGCTCGCGGCGATGGCGACGAGGCTCGCGGCGGGCAAACCCACGGCCGTCGTGACGCGGGCGCGGTCTGAGCCGTTCCAGAGGGTGATGCCGGGCCCCGACGCGCGATCGGGCGGTTGTCGCTCTTCCGGAACTTCGCGGCCACCTCTTCCCAAAAAGGAGGAGGCGTGGAGAGCGCTTGAAAAAGGGCCGCTTTCGCGCGCCATTATTGACATGTCGCGCGCGTTAGGTTTAAAGTGCTAAAAGTTAAGACATGGGCGCGATTCAGCGTAAATGAAGATAAGCCGCGAGACTTCGCGCGAAAGCGATCGCGAGGCGTGGCGAATCCGCCTTAAAAATTATCTTTTCGGATTATTCGCGCCAAAGCGCTTGTCGCTTGACGCTTTCCGCTCGCCAGCGGGAAAATTCTTTATCCCTCGCCAATTAGCGAAGGGGCTAAAAATAATCCCCCAACAGCGCGAGAGTTCGCTTGAGGGGAAGAGATTTCCCCTCTCCAGCCGCGGGAAAAACCGCCGCGGGAGAGGGAAGGCGGACGCGCGAGGCGAAATCATTCGCCAACGCGCGCGTTTCGCGCTCCGACCCAAGCCTCAGCGCGAAAAAGCCGCGCGCCATCCCTTTAAA
>JAISCZ010000147.1 GCA_031265205.1 Deltaproteobacteria bacterium | reverse complement strand
AGCCATGACGTAAAAGCTTTTTTGTTTCAAACCGGCTATCTGACGGTCGATCGGATCGAAAATCCCAGAGGCGCCAAAGGCAAGAGAAAATTTTATCTTCGTTCTCCTAATTTAGAAATTAAAACGGAGATGATTCCACTATTATTGCTCCTCGACAAGCCCATTGATAATCCGTTGCTGATGAAGAATCACGCTAAGGCGACGTTAGAATCTCTGCTAAATAGAGACGCTTCCGCTTTTGAGGTCGCTTTTGAGAGTTTTCTTAATAGTATACCGTTCAATATTCATATGCCTTACGAAAATTTTTATTCCACGCTTTTAATTTTAGCGTTGGGAGTCAGCGATCAGGTTTGCGAGCCGCAAAAAGTTGTCGGGGAAGGAGTTCCCGGTCTAATTGTGAGAACTCCGCGCGGAGACGACTACGTCATCGAAATTAAGTACGTCAAATTTAAAAGCGAACGGAAAGAACCCCAAATTAACGCGACCGGGGAAACAAAGGAAATCCCCGCGGCCAAGACAATCAACCCAGGAGACGGCGTTCGCGCGGCGGAGAACAACGAAAAGATGAAAGCGGCGCTCAAAGAGGCTTTTGACCAAATTGAGCGCGATAAATATTATTACGCTTTTCAGGGTGGCGGCCATAAAATTTATAAAGTCGCCATAGTTATCGGTGGGCGAACTGACGTTATGATCGCTTTCCAAGAAGCTCCGAATTGGATTTTGGATTGGGACGAGGACGAGAAAAAATACGCGGTCCGGAAAACGGACGGAGGCGCGGCTTAAGTTCGCGCGAGCTTTCGTTCCCCCTAAGACCGCGAGGCCGCGGGAGAGCCGGTTCCCCTCGCCTTGGGGGCGGCTTATTCTCGCGGCGTTTGCCCAAACGCCGCGCCGCGCGCGACTCCCTCGCGCGCCCGCGCGCCCCGAGTGGCGCCTCCTCCCCAAGCTCGTCCCCGCTGGCCCGCCCCCTCGCTCGGCGCGAGCCAGCGGGGCGCCTCATTTTCCCCAGCGCCGCCTCGCGTGGCGGGGGCAAAATAGAAAAAGAAGCCTCCGCCTGACGGCGTTTTTTTTATTAAAGCGCGGCGAGGCTCCTTATTTCGCGTCAAACGCGAAAAGGCGAGAGCGCGCGCGTCTTTCCATAAAGCTTAGGTCGTCGCGGCGGCGACCGCCGCGAGGCGAGGAGCTTGGGGCGGCGCGGCGCGGCGCGGGCTTGAAGGCGGGCGCGGCGCCAGCCGGGGCTTAAGCCAAGCGCGCGCGTGGAAGAGGCGCGCGGGCCTTCCGCGGGCTTCCTTTTCCGGCCTTCCCCTTTTCTTTTGGCCAAAGCTGGCTTAAGATTATGGCGGCGAGCGAAACCCCCTTCGTGGACGCCCGGTCGCCAACCGACGCCATTTTCCCGTTTTTTGGTCTCCCGCGTTTGAGGGCCTTTCGCCGAGCTTTCGCTTTATGGAAATATTCCGAGGAATCAACGCTCTAACCCTGGTATTCGTCTCGTTGGGCGTTTTCGCCATCGGGTACCGTTTCTACGGCCTCTGGTTGGCGCGGAAGGTTTTGCGTCTCCAAAAGGAGCGGGTCACCCCCGCCGTCCGCTACGCCGACGGCATTGATTACGTCAAAACCGATAAAAACGTGGCCTTCGGCTTCCATTTCGCGTCCATCAGCGCCGCGGGGCCCCTTTTGGGTCCCGTCCTGGCCGTGCAGTTCGGCTTTATGCCCGGGGCTCTCTGGATAATCTTCGGCTGCGTCTTCGCCGGGGCGGTCCACGACACGATTATTCTTTTCGCCTCGGTGCGGCACAAGGCCAAGGGCCTGGCCCATATCGCCGAGGTGGAAATCGGGTCCTTCGCCGGGGCCACGGCCTTTGTCGCGGTCTTTTTTATCCTGATTCTGACCCTCGCGGTCCTCTCCATCGCCGTGGTCAACGCCATGAGCGACAGCCCCTGGGGGACTTTTACGGTCCTCGCGACCATCCCCATCGCCATTTTGATGGGGATTTGCCTCAAATATTGGCTGCCCGACTCCACCCGGCTGGTGAGCGCGATCGGCGTGGCGCTCCTGCTCCTCGCCATCGTGGCGGGTCCCCACGTGACCGGCAACGAGTTTTTAAGGTCCCTTTTTGACCTCAAAAAAGAGACCCTCCTCTGGTTGGTCCCCATCTACGCCTTTATCGCCTCGGTTCTGCCGGTCTGGCTCCTCTTAAGCCCCCGGGACTACCTCTCCAGCTACCTGAAAATCGGCACCGTGGCGGCTCTGGCCCTCTCCATTATCATCGTCAGGCCCGAGATCCTCATGGACCCCGTCACCAAGTTCGTGGGAGGCGGGGGACCCAACGTGCCGGGGGCCCTCTTTCCGTTTCTCTTTATCACCATCGCCTGCGGGGCCTTAAGCGGCTTCCACGCCATCATCGGGACCGGGACCACGCCCAAGATGCTCGGCAACGAGGAGGACATCCTCTTCGTGGGCTACGGGGCCATGCTCACCGAGGGCTTCGTGGCCATAATGGCCCTCATCGCCGCGGCGACTTTAATCCCGGCGGACTATTTCGCCATCACGGCCTCGGCGGAGAACTTTCAGAAGCTGAACATGGAGATCGTGGATCTGCCCGCCCTCTCCGCGGCGGTCCGGGAAAACCTCCAGAACCGCCCCGGAGGGGCGGTGACCCTGGCCGCGGGGATGAGCAATATCTTCTCCTCCATTCCCTACATGACGGGGCTCGTTTCCTACTGGTACCATTTTTCCATCATGTTTGAGGCCGTCTTCATTATCACGGCCGTGGACACGGGGACCCGGGTGGGCCGCTTTTACCTCCAGGAAGTTTTGGGGAACTATATCCCCAGGTTTAAGGACAAGGCCTGGTGGCCCGGCATTATCGTCACCTCGGCGGTCTTTACCTTCCTCTGGGGCTATTTGGTGGTGACCGGGGACATTTTCACCATTTGGCCCCTTTTCGGGATGAGCAATCAGCTTTTGGCCTCCTGCGCCCTCATTATCTCGGCGAGCATGCTCATTCGCCTGGGGCGCGCCAGGTACGCCTGGTGCGCGGCGGTCCCCGGGCTTCTGATGGCGGGGGTCTGCTTTTGGGCGGGCTTTATCCAGATCTTTAGGGCCTATCTGCCCCAGGGCCAATATCCCCTCGCGGTTTTGGGCCTGGTTATCGTTTTTCTCATGGCCGCCGTGTTAATCTCCTCCGTCGCCCGTTGGATCGCCCTCGCGCGGATTAAAGAGTTCCGCGTCGACGACTACGGGGACCGGGTCCTGGCTTTGGCGCGCGACGAGCGGAAAAGCTAGGGGAAAGGAGCGAGAAGGCTTTGCGGCACCGAGGCGGATTCCCCCTGTCACCGAAGGCTTTTTCCCTTTTGGGGATTTTGGCCTTAATTTGCCTTGGCGCGGCTTGCCAGCCCGAGGCCCATTTTGACGAGGACCAGGTCAGCGTCGAGTCCTATATCCAGGACTATCGGACGATTCCCCAAGTCACCGACGAGGAGATTTTGGCCATCGAGACCTTCCGGGCCGGGGGCCGCTCTTTCAGCTTCGGAACCCTTGAGAGTTCCGAGGCCTTCGCCTTGGGGGACGGGACGAGGGCGGGCTTTCTCCTCAATTTTTCGGGTTTTCTCTCCGCCCTCTTCGACGCGCCCTTTCAGCACGTCTTCTACGAGCGGGGGGCCTTGGGCCCCGCCCTCGCGGAAGGGTGGCTCGATTTCGCCTCGGAGGTCGAGTGGGGCGAGGAGGGCGAGGGGGATATCTATTTCCAGACCGATCCCATCTACCAGCGGGTCGTCAAAGTTTTTACCGCGGAAAGCGTCGCGGACTTAAGCGAGCTCGCCTCCCGCGAGATTCTCCGCTTTGGCTTCACCAAAGACGGGGCGATTCGGGAGAGGGTGCTGGCCGCCACCCTTTTTCAGGTGGAGGCCGTGGAGGTCCCCAATTACGAGGCGGCGGCCCAGGGGCTGCTTTCCGGGGAACTGGACGCTTTTTTTGAGGAGAGCAGCGCCTTTTCCTATTTCGAGGGTTTTGAGGGGATAAAGGCCGAAGACTATTTTCCGCCCATCGATCTCCCCTTGGCCCTGGGGACGGGCAACCCGGAACTCCGGCCCTTTATCGCCGTCGTGCAGAAGTTTTTAAACGCCGGCGGCGCGGAATACCTCTCGCGCCTCTACGCGGACAGCCTCTTGGAAACCCGCCGCGTGAACTTCCAGGCGAGCCTAACCCCGGAGCTGCGCGCTTATCTCGCCAAACTCCTGGAGGGCGGCGCGGAGATCCGGGTCGCCGCCGAGAGCGACGACTACCCGGTGAGTTTCCACAACGGCCAGCTCCAAGAGTTTCAGGGGATCGCCCACGACGTCATCGGGGAACTCACCTTAATCACGGGCCTCAAATTCCGGATAGTCAACGAGCCCCACGTCGGAACCGATGTCTTGGAGGAAATGACCCTCTACGGGGACGCCCAGATGCTGTCCTCGTTCAATATCATGAACGCCGAGCAGTTTGGGCTGCTCATCTCCCGCCGGGCGCATTCCCACGACCATTTCGCCTTGCTGACGACCCTCGCCAGCCCGGAAATCGAGTTTAACCAGATCTTTTACGGGACCGTGGGCCTGGCGCGCGACGACCGCCGCGGGGAACTCTTTCGCAAATGGTTCCCGGAGGGCAAAAACTATATCTATTACAGGTCCCTGGACCGGGCCCTGGACGCCCTCAAGAGGGGGGACATCGCCTACGTGGTGGGCTCCTCCAACCTCCTTCTCTCCCTCACCAACTACCGGGAGGACCCGAGCTTCAAGGCGGGCATCGTCTTCGCTTACCCCATCCCCTACGGCTTCGCCTTCAACGCCCAGGAGCTGGAGCTGCGGGATCTGATTCACCGGGCCATGTCCCTGGTCCCCACCGCGCAGATCAACGAGCGCTGGAGCGCGCGGATGTTCGATTACAACCGCAAGTTCCTCAGGGATATCGTCCCTTACGCGGTCGTCTCCCTGGCCCTCCTGGTGGCCGTGGTGCTGGGGCTTATCTACGAAAACCTCAAGAATAGGCGCCTTAACCGCGATTTGGAAAGCCTGGTCGCCGAGCGCACCAAAAAGCTCATGGCCGCCCAGGGCGATTTGGAGCGGGAAAGGCAGCTCTTTCAGCGCATTTTGGATTCCTGTCCCGTCTGTTTCGTCATCACCGTGGACCGCCGCGTCGCCTTTCTGACCCCCTTCGCCAGCGCCTTTTTGGGGAAACGGCAGGGGGACAGCCTCGTCGAGTGCTTCGCGGTCCGCGAGGAAATCGAGGAGGCCTTAAAGCTCCTCGACGAGGGGGAAAACCTCAACTGGAAGCCCATGAAGGTCAATCGCGCCGACGGGGCCACGCGCGAGGTTCTGGTCAATTCCTTCGTCTCCGACTACTACGGCCAGAAAGGCCTCATGAGCTGGTTCACCGATGTCACGGAACTGAGGGAAAACGCCCGGGATCTGGCCTTCGCCCGGGACGTGGCCGAAGACAGCGCCAAGGCCAAAAGCGAGTTTTTGGCGAACATGAGCCACGAGATTCGCACCCCCATGAACGCCATCGTGGGACTCACGCAGTTGGCCCTCCAGACGGATTTGAGCGAAATCCAGAAGGACTATCTGGAAAAGACGGGCGCCGCGGCCAAATCGCTTTTGGGGATCATCAACGATATTTTGGATTTTTCCAAAATAGAGGCCGGCAAGCTCTCCATGGAGAGCGTGGAGTTCCAGCTGGAGGAGACGCTCGACAACGTCCTCAACCTCGTCGCCGTCCGCGCCAACGAAAAGAACCTGGAGCTGCTCCTCTCCGTGGCCCCCGACACCCCCACCAACCTCTTGGGGGACCCCTTAAGGCTCGGCCAGGTCTTAAACAATCTCATGTCCAACGCCGTGAAGTTCACCGAAAAGGGCCGGGTCGCCCTGACGGTGAGCGCGTCCCAGGCGAGCCAGGACAAGGCCATTATCAAGTTTCTGATTAAGGACACGGGGATTGGGCTCACGAACGAGCAGAAAGGCAAGCTCTTTACCGCCTTCAATCAGGCGGACACTTCGGTGACCCGGCGCTTCGGGGGGACGGGGCTGGGGCTCGCCATTTCCAAAAGGCTCGTGGAGATGATGGGCGGGGACATTTGGTGCGAAGGGATCCCGGACGTGGGGAGCGTTTTCGGCTTTACGGCCATCTTCGGGGTCCAGGACGCGACCAAGCGCTACGCGAGTTTCCAAGAGGACTTCAAAAACTTGGTGGCCCTGGCCGTGGACGACTACGAGCCCGCTCTCCAGGTGCTGGTCGAGGAGCTTAAATCCCTGGGCCTCCAGACCCTCGCGGCGGAGAGCGGGGAAAAGGCCTTGGAGATAATTAAAAGCGGCCTGGAAAAGCCTCCCAGGGTCGACGTCGCCATCCTCGACTGGAAGATGCCGGGCCTCGACGGCGTCGAGACCGCGGAGGCCATCCGCGCGGATATCCCCACCGCCCAGAGGCCGGCGCTCATTATCGCGACGGCCCACGACCGCGACGAGATCGCTCCCCTGGCCGCCAAGGCGGGGGTCAAGACCATTTTGCCCAAACCCATTTTGGTCAGTTCCCTCTTAAGCTCCATCAACGAAAGCCTCTCCCGTAGGCCCAAGAACCTCACCAATCGCGCCAAAATGCGCCAGGCCATGGACGCCTCCTCCGTGGCGCACCTCAAAGGCTCCCTGATTCTCCTGGCCGAGGACAACGAGGTGAACCAACTGGTCGCCCGCAGGCTTTTGAAAAACGCCGGCTTTGAGGTGGACATCGCCAACAACGGTCGGGAAGCCTTTGAAAAGGTCCAGGGCAAGGCTTACGCCTTGGTCCTCATGGACATCCAGATGCCGGAAATGGACGGGCTCACCGCCACCCGGGCCATCCGCGCCTTACCTGGCTACGGGGAGTTGCCCATCGTCGCCATGACCGCCCACGCCATGAGCGGGGATCGCGACCTGAGCCTCGCCGCGGGCATGAACGATCATATCACCAAGCCCATCAACCTCGACGATCTCTTCGCGGCGCTCAATCGCTGGATCCAGAAGAAATAGGCGCGTTTCCACCTCTTTCCCTATCTCCCCTCATAAGGGCCCCCAAGGGCCTTCGGATGGCTCCCGCGCGGCCCCGGGGGCTCAGCCCGCGGCGAGGGTTTTAGGAAGCGAGAGGGCTTGGGGAAGCGCGCGTCCTTTGGCGCGAGCGTGGCCTTGGGTCTGGGCTTGGCCTTTGGGGCGGGCGCGCCGGGGTTGACTCCTTCCGCCAGGCTTTACGCCTTACCAATGTTTTTAGAAAGTAAAGGTCCACCAAAGTTTCGCCTGGGGGAGAGCGGCCTGGCGACGGGTCGCGCTCAAGCCTTCCGCGCGCGGAGCGCGGCGGACTTTGGGGTCGTCGCGCGCGAGGGCGCGCCTTTCTGGAAGGCCTCCGCGCCGCGCCCTTGAAGCTTGGGGCGCCCGTGGAGGGAAGCGAGAGGGCGAATATTTTTTGAGCGGTCGCGCGCGTCAAACCCCGCGCGGGCCGGGCGCGGGCGCTTGGCGCCTCTGTCCAGGCGGGCTCGCGCGCCCGACGCTCCAGGGCCCCTCGCCCTTGGCTTTTCTGGAGGTTAATAAGCGCGGGAATTAATCATAAAAATGGCGCGGACCCGGCGTGAGCGCCTTTGCGGCCTCCTCCCCCGCGACTCCCCCGCGACTCCCCCGCGGCTCGCGTCCGAATCGCGCCCGAATCGCGTCCGAATCGCGCCCGAATCGCGCCCGAATCGCGTCCGCGGTCGCCGCGCGCGGCCAGTGGGCGCGCGCCTTTCGGCGAAGAGGCGCGTCGGGAAAAATATCTTGGGCGGCGTGGCGTTGGAATAAAATATGCAAAATAACTGGCGGCGGCTTAAGGGAATCCTGTCATTTTTCCCTCGGGTTTTTGCCGGGAAAGAGCGCCCCGCGCGGGAAGACCGCTCCGCGCGTGGCGCGTTCCCCCGTAAAGGAGATTTCCCGAGGGGAGGGGCTTCCCCCGGCGGGCTTTTTTATCCCTCGCCCTTAAGGAAAGGCGCGCGGCTTAATTTAGGCTCGCGCCTTAAGCAAGGCTTTCGGCTTGCGCGCGCCGCCCAAAGCTGATAAATTTGTTATAGGCTGAAGTTTTTTTGTTTTAATTCCATCCGTCCGCGCTTAAATTGACCGTCTCGGCTCAATAGTCTTGGCGCGATCGTCAGCGTTGGCTGAAGCCGTCTCGGCGCGATCGCGGTCCTGGCTTACCCGTCTTGGCGTAATCGCCCGTTGTGGCGCAATCGTCTTGGGTTTACCGCGAAAAGCCTCTATCGCGAGCGATATCGGCCTCTTTAGGCGATTTTGGAGCCCAAAGGCGTCGCTTCGTTTCCCTTAAGGGGCGGCGGCGCGAGGGAGCGGGAGTTTTCCCCCAAGACGCTTTCCGGGAACGCGCGGGCCAGGCGGAGCCAAGCCTCCAACCGAGGGAACTACATGAACGTGGCGCGAGCGACAAATATGACGCCCAACGCGGAAAAGGCCCCGAGCGCGCCTCCGCGCGCCGCTCCTTTAGCCTTTGACGACCAGGACGTCGCCGCCGAGGTCCGCGCGGGCTTGCAGATTTTTTTGGTGGCCGTCAAAAACTGCGCGCTTTACCCGGAAAACAATAAAATCCGCCAGGCCTCCCTCGCCAAAGCCCAGGAATGGTTCGCGGGCTTTTTGGACGAGCGCGAAAATTTAAAGCTCTTCGTGGACATCGACGGCTTGCTCTATCAGGGGGTCAACGTCCTCCAGGAAAAGGCGGGGGAGACGAACGTTTTCTTTCCCCTTTTCCGCGACGGGGTGCAGTGGATTGAGTTCCAGGAAGGCCTTGACGCGGCGGAACTCAATAAGCTTATCGAGCTTCTAATCGGCTTCCGGATGCTCAAGGAGGACGACGAGGACGATCTGGTGACCGCGATGTGGGGCGCGGAACTGCAGTTCGTCAAATATAAGACGGCCAACGAATTCTGGGAAATTGATCCCATCACCGAAATCGCCTCCTTCAAGGTGGGCTTCGCCGCCCCGGGCGCCCAGCCCAAGACCCCGGCCGACTCTTTAAAGACCATGGCCCCCATCGCGGGCCCGGGCGAAAAAGGGGTCTCCCGCGGCCCCAACGTCATCGGGGCCCTTTTCAGTTACCTGGGCTCCGACTCCCGCGGGAACCGGGAAGCGAGCCTGATGTTTCCCAAGGACAGCCAACTCTTGCCCCCCCGCACGGGCCTGAGCGACGGCGGCGGCGACCGCGAGGCGGCCAATCCCGGGCCGGAGAATTACGGGTCCGGCTTTGACCACGGGGCGGCCTCCTGGGAATTAAACGATTCCGAGCGGACGGTGATGGAGGACCTCTTAAGCGACGAGGCCCGCTTGAGCCAGCTGAACGTGGGGCTGGATTTGACCTTGGCCCTCCTCGTGGAGCGCCAGGACCCCCCGGGGCGCGCGCTGGTTTTAAAGTTTCTCGCGGAGATGGTCCGCTTTTCCCTGGCCAAAGGGGAATTCCAGTCGATTTACTTTCTCCTGCGCAAGTTCGAGGGCTTAATCCGGGCGGCGGCGCCCGCGCTGGACCATCTTCGCGCGGAGTTTCAGGCGCGCCTTTCCACCGTCCAGGTCCTCGACGGCTTGGCCCATTACGAGGCCAAGATTACCTCCGCCGACGCGGAAAAGCTCGTCTATCTCGGTAAAATCCTCAATTACCTCGAGCTGGGGGCGAGTCGGGCCCTCGCCGAGATCGCCGCCCAAATCAAAGACGAGACCCTCCGGGCCCAAGTCCTCGCCGCCGTGGCCGCCCGCGCCCGGGCCGGGGGCTTGGAGCTGGCGCTGCACCTGAACGTTACCCTCGCTCCCAAGGATCTCGTGACCATCGTGGGCTCCCTCGCGGAGACCGATATCTCCCAGGTCGCGCCTTTTCTGATCGGCTTAAGCCGTCACGTGCGGCCCGAGGTCCGGGAAGCGGCCGCGACGGCGCTTCTCTCCCACGACACCAATCTCATCGTCTCCACGCCCCATCTTCTGGCGGAGCCGGAGTCGCGCCTGCAGCGTCAGATCTACTGGCTCCTGGGCCAGAAGCGCTCCGCGGTCGTGGAAAAGGCGATCGTGAAGTTTTTAAGAAACACGCTGGAGTTGGGGATCGCCCGCCCGCCGGACGCCCTCCTCGTGGCCTACCGGACCTTGGGCCTCTGCGCCGTGAGCGCGGAGGCGGTCAACTTCTGCGGGAATTCGCTCCTCAAGAAAAACGCCCGGGCCTTTTTCGGGGTCGCGGACGAAAACGAGCGGGCCCACCGGGTGGGGGCGGCCCTGGCTCTCATTTTCCTCAGCCCGGGGCTGGGCCAGGACGATATCCTCGCCCGGGCCTCCAAGAGCTTTTTCCGCGGCCTTAAAAGGGCCTACGAGGAGGCCAAGGCCGAGGCCGACGCCTATTACCGGATGGCGCGGCCCAATTCCGAGCCCCACGCTCTCCAGAGGAGGGCGTAATGGCCCAGGCCGCCGCCGCCGCGAAAGCGCCCGCCAAAAAGGTTTCCCCGGGGGAAAGACTCCTCCATTCCATGTTTAGGCTCTTGCAGGTCGTGAAGATCCATCAGGCCAACAACAAGCTTTTCGCCGACAACGTCAAGTCCTTCCGCGACATACTTATGGAACTCTGGCGCGACGGCTTTGGCGCGAATTTTTCGATGTACCGGGGACGCTTTTACCTGAACGACGAGAGAATCGTCTATTCCCCCACCATGTGGGCCACCTCGGCCAAAATGACGGAGTACTTCCAGACGCGGGGCCTTAGCGGACTTAAGTTCCTGCCGGCGAGCGAGCTTTCCGACGACGCTATCGTGGGTTTTATGGACGTTTTTAACCGCGCCACCCGGGACACCAACCCCACGGCCTGGCTCCGCGCCAAGCTCCAGGAGAGTTACCCCTGGGTCGAGATCGCCGAGGAGGACGACAAGGGGGTCGCCGTGGAGGGCTCGTCCGAGGCCGTGGAGGACTCGGGGCTGGGCCGCAAGGCCATCGTGCGCGGCGTGGCCGCGAAAAATCTGTCTTACGTGGCCCGGCAGACCTACAGCCAAACCCTTACTTCCTTAAGATCCTTAATCGAGAGGCTGAACGCCGGGAAAAGCGCGGGGATCCAGAAGAGCAAAAGGGCCGTCCAGGAGCTTATCGATCTGCTCTTTGAGGACGAGGCGGTCTTTTTGGCTTTGAGCACCATCAGGGACCGCGACGATCAGCTCTACACCCACAGCGTGAACGTGACGATTCTCGTTTTGGGGATGGGCCGGAGACTGGGCCTGTCGCGCTCTTCCTTGGAGCAGCTGGGCCTCTGCGGGCTCTTTCACGATCTGGGGAAAGCCAACAACGAGGCGACCATGAGCGGGGAAAAGCTTTCCGGATCCGATAAAGACAAGATCCAGAGCCACTCGCTTTTAAGCGTTTTTAACATTATCCGGCTCAACGCCTCCCACTCGCTCAAGCATTTTATCCTGGGGCCCGCCGGGGAACACCACATGGGCATGGACCGCTCCGGTTACCCGAAGATGGACAACAGCGAGGAGCCTTTGAGCCTCTATGGGCGCGTTTTAAGCGTCGCCGACCAGTACAACGCCCTCACCTCGGCGCGCCCCTGGCGCCCCCAGCCCTTTTCCCCCCACGACGCTTTGGCGAAACTGTTGGACAACGCCGGCACCAAGCTGGATCCGGTCATCCTCAAGGTCTTCGTGAACCTTATGGGCGCCTGGCCCCCGGGAAGCGTCCTCGTCCTGGACACCCAGGAGGTGGCCATGTCCCGCTATACCCCTTCCGACTCCGTCCTGCCCTTGGCGCGCCTCCTCGTCGCCAATTCCGAGGGGACCTTTTTGGGGGGGCCCTTAATCGATCTCGCCGAGACGGATCCCGCCACCGGCAACATAAAGCGCAACGTCTTAAGCTCCATCCATCCCAGCGACTTAAACCTCCAGCCCGTCGAGTTTCTCTTGGACGCCCACTGAGGAGCGCCCATTGAGGGGCGCCTCGCGGGGCTTGAGGGCCGCCTCTCGGGGCTCGCGGGCCGTGAGACTTTAGGCGCGCGGGTTTGGGTGGCGCCGCGAGGAGACGATGATGAGGCGGGGCGGCGCGAGCGAGGCGCGAGGAGAGGTAAAGAGCGCGCGAGCGGACCCCGCGAACTCGTAAAAATCCACCTCTCTTCCTCCCCAGGGCGCCTCCCCACAAGTTAGCGGCGCGTCCGCCGCGGGGGCGAAGGCGTCTCTCGCGACTGATCCGCGCGTAACCCGCGCGTGACACGCGCGGTCGCGAGGACGTTTCGCCCATTCCCTTCGGTCGCCCCCAGGCGCCCTCGCCTCTGGGCGCGATGGAACGCGCGCGCCGCTGGCGTTAGACTCAAGGCGCCTCCCGGAGAGTTTTCCGCGAAATTTCGCCAACGCGCCCTCTTAAATCGGCCATCGCGCGTAAGTCTCGCGCGCTCTCGCCTTCCGCCGGCGAGAAAGGCGGGCGAGCGTCTCCCGCGAACTACGGTTATTTTCGCGCTTTGGTTATTTTCGCGCTTTGGTTATTTTTAGCGCTTTTCGCGCGTAAGCCAAAGAAGCGCGCGAAGGCCCAGAAGATTAGCGCGCGCGACGCGAAGGTTTTAAAAATTATTGTCCGGGACATTTTTTTGATGGGCGCGCGCGTCCCGAACGCGCGTCAAATAAATATTTTCCGTTTTCATAAATCATCAAAATTACCGTAGAAAATTAGACCCGCGACAGTGGTTTCGTGACCGGTAATTCCATATCGAAGGCTTTGAAAATAGTTTTTTGTAGTTCAGTTAAGGGACGAATAACCCGATACCCTCCTACAGCGCATGATTTTAATTTGGAAAGCTCAATAATTAATTTAGTAAAAGTCATTGACTTGGATAATTTCTTGTCTTTCATTGTCTTTCGAATGGCGGAAGATAAAATTAAAGCTATGAAAGCGATAAATTCTTTGTTACGCGCGCGTTTATCGTCAAGAGTTGGCGAGCGCTCAAGGCCAAGGAGAGTATTATATTTATTTAACGCGTTTTTAACGACATTCTTCATCGCGTAGTTGTCAATTGCTATTCGCGGCTTATGGAGATGATCGCTCATTAAAACAAACCATCCAGCGCTCTCCAACTCTTTAGCGACAATGTCGTCTTTGACTTTAATGGAAAGCGCGGATTTATAAGCCTTAGATTTCGTAATTTCTAAAAATTTACGCGTTCTATTTATTAACTTCTGATTATTAGGATCAAGGGCGACGGTATTTTTCGCGTTATCAATGTCAGCGTATAGTCGCTCCCTTATTTTTGCCGCTTTCCGGCGGTCAAAGAAAGCGAAAACGCGCGCTCTCTCGCCTTTATCGCCCCAATCGACAGTTCGGCGAAGACCCAAAAGCGGAGCGCCACCAGTAAATTTCAAATTCTCGATTTTATCGGCGTCGCGCGATTCATTCGCGACAATAGTTTTCGCGAGCGTATTTGAGAAAGGAACGCTTACAAGAAATCGTATTCCTTCGCTGTATAACATATTGACGTTACTGTCGCTGAAAAAGCTTTTATCCATGACAAATGAAATTTGTCCGTCGCCAACAACGCCAATAAATTCCGATATCGTCGCTTTTAGAGTCGCGGCGGCGTCCAAGCTTCCATCGTAACTTGTTTGATAGACAGGGAGCCTAGATTTTTCCCCGAAAAGAACGCGTAAATTAATTTGGGGCAAATCCTCGTCGTCCCGGTTATACCCCCATTCGTTTTTCTCCATATGATTTAAATTAGAAGATATCGAAGGGATATCAAGAGCTATGAATTTTTCCTCGCCGATAGATTTAGACCACCTTTCGCGGAACCCGTCTCTCGCGTTCGCGTCAAAACGGAGTAAAAGCTCGTTAATTCTTTGCGGTGACATTCCTTCAACGTCAAGGTGTTTATCTTCTTCAACCCAATCCTCGCGATACGTAAAAGGCGCGTCAGGCGCCACGAGATAGCAGGAAAGCGAAAAAATTTCTTCCCACAAAATGGGAAAAGAGCCTTTCAGCGCTTCCAGCAATCCAATTTTTTGGGCTAAATTCCGCAAAAAATAGAATACGCCGTAAACGCGTATCCTATCAATTACATATTCAAATGACTCTTTGTCGATTGAGACAATATTACCGCCATTAGTTGGGAAAGTAATCGTTGATGGCTGAATTGCTGGGTTCCGGCGGATATAATCCGCCGTATAGATAGGTTCGCCCGTTATCAGATCAAGCTTGCCAATTCTGGTCTTTTTGTTACGGGGGCGACCAAATTCATCTCTAAACGACACGGATTCGTATAGGTAGGTGTACTTACCGACACGCTGTTTGGTAACGCAGGACAAAATTCAAACTCCTCAAAGTTAGGAAAACTATATTAACCCGCTTAAGGCGGTGGCGTCAAAAACAGCGCCGGAAAACATCTATTTTACCCATAATTTATTATTTTGGCTCTTTTCGCTCCTTTTTGCGTCTTATCGCGTCATTTTGGAGACGCTAAGAAAGAATCCGCTCAGTCGCCGTCCACGGCGCGCCGAGCGACGTCGGGAAACGCGCCTAAGCGAAATGGGCGATAAAAGAGAAAAGATATCCGTTCGTGAGCGGTAAAGGCGCGAGACCCCAAAAATCTGAGCGGACCGCCCCGGCGGCCCCAACGGGCCCGGCCTGGCGAACTCCAATCCCGCGCGCGGACGTGGTCCCCGGCGCCTTTCCCGCCGCTGGCGCCCGGGGACTCGCGGAGGCTCGCGCGCTTCCGGCGCTTTCGCGGGGGGACGACGCGCGCGAGCTTTGAACGTTAAGCGCGGTCGCGCCGCCTCCTTGGCGGCGCGCTTCCTCGCCATGGCCGCGCGCTACGCGCCGGGATCGCGAGTGACTATGGGCGGGATTATCAAGCCATGAGCCGCGGGGTCGCCTCGACGCGAGCTTTCCTCATGGTGGAGAGAGAGCGAGCGCGCTGGAGCTTGGTAATAGTGGCGTAGTATATATTGGTAGTGATATAGTTCGTTTGTGTAGTGTAAATTCATTTATTTGACAACCATAAAAAGATGCCGTAAGATATCTTCAAGCGATCGAAATCTAAAGAACTATTAAAATATGTAGCGCAATAGAGATGAACCAAAACGCCTATCTTGTCGCGGATTACCTGGTGGACGGGAAAATATCTCTCCTCCAGAAGGAGAAAGAGACCTTGGCCTCGAAGAACGAGACCTTGGCCTCGGAGAACGAGACCTTGGCCTCGGAGAACGAGGGCATGAGGAGAACCATCGATGTCCTGGCCCAGCGCGCTGGAGACAAGAGCGTGGAGGAGATAAGCGAGATTTTGAAGATTTCCGCGTCCGAAGTCAATCAA
>JAISCZ010000072.1 GCA_031265205.1 Deltaproteobacteria bacterium | reverse complement strand
TTAAAAAAGTTATTTAGTAATATAGTTTATATATTATAATTAATAATACAAAGAATGGCTAATAGTGTGGGTGATTCCCTAAAAAAATTTTTTCCCGAATTTTATTCAGGACGGATGTGGGAGCCATTATAGGTGATATCGTCGGATCTCGTTTCGAGTTCAACAATATCAAAACGAAAGAATTTGAGTTTTTTCACGAGCGGTGCAAGTTTACAGACGATAGCGTGATGAGTCTCGCCGTGGCTAAAGCTCTTATGGATTGCGGCGAAGACTATGATAAGCTTGGCGCGAAGGCGATTGAGTCAATGCGGGAACTTGGGGAAGCGTACCCGGGGCGGGGTTATGGAGGGATGTTCCGGAAATGGCTTCACGCCGACTACCCAGCGCCATATAACAGCTTCGGCAATGGAGCGGCTATGCGCGTCTCAGCTTGCGCTTTCGTGGCGAATTCCATTGAGGAAGCCATTCAATTAACGCGTAAAGTTACGGAAGTAACGCACAACCACCCGGAGGGGATAAAAGGCGCTGAAGCGACTGTGGTATGCGCGTTCCTCGCGCGGACTGGGAGAGGAATACGCGAAATTCGCGATTATATTAATGAACGTTATTATCAGATGAATTTTATGCTTGATGATATACGCGACGGCTATCAGTTTTGCGATACTTGTCAAGGGACTGTGCCGCAGGCCATAGCGGCCTTCCTTGAATCAATTTCGTATGAGGACTCCATTCGTGGCGCGGTTAGTCTTGGTGGAGACAGCGATACGCTCGCGGCGATAACGGGAGGCATCGCCGAAGCCTTCTATGGCGCTCCTACCGATATATGTATACAAGCGCAAACGTTTTTAGATGAACGCCTTTCGCGGATTGTGAATGATTTTGAGAGGGCGTTCCCTCCGCGTTGAGAAATATTTAGTCTGACTGCTCCTTAAAGCGAATCACGCGGTTTAATGGGCGCTAAAGAATTGACTCAACTCTTCTAGCAAAACCTGGTTCAAGTGAACAAGAGGCGCTGCGGAAAATATTAAGACTACGGATATGTGTCGATTTGGCTTTTCTGACCAGAAAATTGGAGAGCTATACAATGGAGAGAAAGAGAAACCAGAGTAAACGTTAGGAAAATCTTAATTTTAAATGAGGTTTTAAATCAAATTTTTTCCTGACGTGGCGACGGACGTTAAGGGAAATATTGACATAAATATGGTATATTGATATTATGAGAAAAGTAAGACTCAAGTGGTTACTAAATCTATTGTCCACGAACATTTTGCTCCTTTCTAGACTTGGCGTTTAGACTGAATTGTCGTTCCCAAATGGGGTTTTATGATGGGTTATATACCTTACATCGCTAAATTGCGCATTTGTTTAGGCTGGCTAGTCTTGATTTCGGCAGGTCTTCTAAAAGGGCCTTAGTTCAAATAGAGAGCCCAAGGCTAAATTCAGGTGTTAATCTGATGGTTTTGTTAGAAAGGCTAGGCGGGAAAGACATCAACCAGGCTGCCCAGCCTCTAATTAATTTCAGCGTAAAACACTGTATTTCCGGGCCTTTTCCCGCCTTATAGCTCCGCTCCTTGAACGTTCTTTATTCAAGGGAGTATCAACTGCGTAATCCGTTATCAACAATTTGATCAATCCATCGTCGCATATTCTGACTGAACGAGTACGCGTTAATGGAATAAGAGTCAACGCTCGATCAATTTTGAGGAATTATAATTTGGGGTTTATAAATAATTATAGCCCTTTGAGGTATCCTGGCGGGAAAGCCGCAGCAGCTGATTTTTTTGCGCAAGCTTTGCGCGACAATAAAATCGGCCCAGATGGAGTTTACTGTGAGCCATTTGCTGGAGGCGCCGGAGTCGCTTTAACTTTATTAATCACTGGGCGAGTTGAAAAGATTGTTATAAACGATTTAGACCCATGCGTTGCCGCTTTTTGGAATTCTTTGTTGGAGAATTCTGAGAAATTTATTGAAAATATTAATAAGTGTATCATTTCGATAAACGCCTGGAAAAGGTATCGTTCTATTTACGATAACGCCTCTTCGTTTGATTTAACAGACCCTCGTCAACGTTTAAAACTTGGATTCGCTACTTTCTTTTTAAATAGAACAAATCGCGGAGGAATATTACCTTTTGCGGGACCAATTGGCGGTCGGGAACAATCCGGAAAATATAAAATTGATGCCCGTTTTAGAAAAGATGTTTTAATTGAAAGACTCAAACAAATTGTTTTGTTAAAAGACAAAATTGTTTTTTTTTCTAAAGATGCCTTTGAATTCTTAGATACTTTCCCTAAGTTTGGATTGCCTCCGAATAAGACGCTAATGTATCTTGATCCTCCATACTACAAACGAGGAAAGGAGTTGTATTTAAACTTTTATTCGCCTAATGACCATATTTTACTCGCAGAACGTATATTAAAATTCGATTATTGTAAGTGGCTAATGACTTATGACGATTGTCAAGAAATTCGTAATATCTATGATCGTCCTGAAGTGAACTTACGTGACTTCTATCTCCAATACAGTATCCAACGCCCCAGGAAAGCGGTTGAAATAATGATTGCGCCCAAGAGTCTTGTGTTACCAAGTGAAGGCAATAATTGTTTAAAACAAAGGTCATGCCAATGATTATTTCACGCGTTGAGATTAAAAAATTTAGGAAATTTAATGATATACAATTTAACCTCGGTAAAAAAATTACAATTATCGCGGGACAAAATGGAACGATGAAGAGTACGCTTCTTGGGTTAATAGGGCACCCATTTAGCTTAAATGATAAAGAAAATTTAATGAATAACGCTAAAACAATTGATGGTTACGATTTTGGATCAAAGTTCACAGATAAATTTAATTTTTCCACATCTTATGAAAAAGCTGGAGAGCATCAGTATACGCTTTATTTCACAAGCGACGATATTTACAATGGGAAAAATTGCTACAACGCAAAAAGCATAAACCGTTCAGCTGGAGGAAAAATTATTGGATTGCGTATATGGTCAGCGGCTGGCAATGAAAAAAATATGGCGTATGTTCAAATTCCAGTAATTTTTTTGTCTTTAAAAAGACTTGTGCCTATTGGAGAAGAAAGGGTTAAAGCTGGAAACTTTGAGCTAAATGATGATGAAATGAAATTAGTTAAAAAATATCATAGTAAAATTCTATTGCTGAATGAAGAAGTGCTAAACGGTGAACATGTTAAATCATCCAACAAAAGCACTATTGGCTTTAAAACGCGTTTGTATGATCCTCGTACGAATTCCGCTGGCCAAGATAATGTTGGAAAAATTCTTCTTTCGGTTTTATCGTTCAAAAGGCTTATGGAGGATTATCCAAATGAATATAAGGGAGGCCTTCTTCTAATTGATGAGATCGACGCGACGATGTTTCCTCGCGCGCAAGAAGAACTCATTGAAAGTTTGGTGTATTTTTCAGGTAAATATAAAATTCAAATTATTTGCACAACGCATTCAGTATCGGCTATGAAAGCGATAATGGCGGAAAAATATTCTTTTGGTGGAGATCGCTCAGTTCTTTATCTCCGAAACCGGGAAAATAAAATTTTGGTAAACGCTAACGATGATCTTGATTTGATGTTAGCGGATCTCAAAGTTATACCTAAACCAGGTCCCAAAAAGATTAGGCTCTATTGTGAAGATAGCGAAGCGTTTATTTTTATTTCAGGATTAATTCCTAAATCTTCTAAATTACTTATAATGATGATGGATAAAGTATCGTTGGGCGCGGAAAATTATCTAGAATTAGTGAGAAAAAAGATACCAGAGTTCTGTTACAATATCATCGCGCTTGATGGAGACCAAAAGAATAAGATCAAGAACATGGCAAACAATATTTGCGTTCTTCCAGGTGATGAACTGTCGCCAGAAGAACTATTTTTTGATTTTTTAAAAAATCTCAGCGATGAAGATGATTTTTGGGATCAAGAGCAAAACTATACAAAACAGGTTTGTCTGGGTCAATATTGCGGTGAAAATAGACCAAATAACAGAGTAGAGTTCAAAAAATGGTTCAATGCCCAATCAAATTACTGGGGAGATAGATGCATGAAGCTTATAAATAGGTGGAAACAGGATAATGCGAGAAAAGTCGAGATTTTTTTAAAGCAATTTAATAGCGCATTCGAGTACGCTAAGAAGAACATGACGCTATCAAGGTAATTAAAATCGCGAGTATTCATTACTAAATATTAATATTTCCTGTTACAATATTATATTTAGATAATCGTCCCGTATAGAATCTGTGGTAGTAATTTGAAATTCCACATTTAAGGTGTATGGGAGATCAAAGAAAACTCGGAAGACTCTAAATGCACCCTAATTTTTCCTCTATCAATATGGAGATTCAATATCTTTGTCTTGTCTCGTTTATCTTGGCGGGCATGATCCTGAACGATAAACTTTTTTTAATATCGTCTTGTTTGTCGATAGGTTCAATAATTTCCTATATTTCCTCAGTAGTTTATATCAGTTTTAATACATATCTGGTTATTTGTTTGGAGTTAAGCGCGCCGTATTGTTTAACGGAAACATAATTTATACAAGTGTCCTTAAAATAGGTCAAATTAAGATAAAAGAACAAGTTGAAATTTATTTCAGCGCGCGGGGAAAAAACCGCCAACGACACTTTGCCCGATCTGATATAACTCGGTCTCTCACAATCGTGAGAAAGCCTTAAAAAATCTAGGTTATTGAGATGATCGCGACTATTAACCCAAAAAAGAAAAATGCTCTTGACTATGTTACCGCTCTTTACGCTTCCATCCTAGCTAAGTCAATAAGGGGCTGATCTATTCTCTTTGGGCTAGAAGAATTAAATCTTATGAGCTTCCGGCGAGCCATAGGCAGAGGAGCCCCGCGCATAGGCACCATGGCGCGAAATAATGGAAACGGTCTTTGACTAAAATAACGTTTAAAACCCTTAAGGAGAGATATCCCAGCGCCGCCGCCGCCACAAAGCCCGCCGCGAGGGAGGATGGCGGGAAATGGCTTTGGCCCATGAGGGGGTGACTTAAAATAAGCCCGCCGACGATAGCCGGCAAGGAGAGCAGAAAACTGTAACGGGCCGCGAGAACCCTCTCCAAGCCCAAAACGATGGCGACGGAAATGGTGAGGCCGCTGCGGGATAGGCCAGGGGCGATGGCGAGTCCCTGAAAGACCCCGATAAGGATCGCGAGACTCGCGGGAAATTCAAGTTCCGTCTTGTATTTAACTCGGGTGAAAAATGACGCCACGATTAAAAAGGCGGCGGTAAAAATAAGGTTAACGCCCACGGCGTTTAGGGAAGAAAAAAGAGAGCTGAGAAAATCCTGGAAAATAAAGCCGATAACGGCCGTGGGAACGGAGCCCAGAATAATGAGGACCCCTAGGCGGAAGATTGGCCTAATTTTGTAAGAAAGGGGAAGGGAGCGGGGACTCGCGAAGCGGCGCGTCTCGGACAAGAGTCCCAGAACTTCGGCGCGGTAATAATAGGTCACCGCGAGGAGGGTACCCAGGTGGAGGACCAGGTCAAAGAAGACCTCGGGCTCCTTGATATTAAAAAGGGATTGGACAAGAACCAGGTGCCCGGAAGAGGAAATGGGCAAAAATTCGCTAAGACCCTGGACTAGCCCTAAAATTACCGCTTCCCAAAAAGAGGAGTCCATGTTTAGGCTTCCCGGGGAACGGCGGCGGTCCCACGCGGGGAGGCCGTAAAAGCGCCGCGAGGGGCGCTCAAAGCGGCGGCTCGGACAGCGGCGAAATGGGCGCGGCGGGGCCCGTGGAGCGCGGCGGTCCCGCGAAAGGCTTTTTCCGCGCGCGCGGCAAGGCGCGGGACCCCGAAGTCCGGCGCGTTCGGTCGGCTGGCGAATGGCGGAAGGATTCGCCGTGCGGAAAGGGGGCGCGCGAGGGACTCCAAAGGAGCGAGCCCATGGACCCGCGCGCGGGACGCTGGGCCTAAGGGGGGTGGAAAAAGGCGCGCGGGGCCGTCTTGTTCCTGGCGAAGGCGCGCGCCTAAAGCCTCGCGGGAGGATGGGAGGCGCAAGGGGCCGTAAGTCGCCTTTTGGCGGACGCGGCTCTTCGTTTCTTCCGGGTCTTCCGCGTCTTCCGCGGAACCCTCCAGAGGGCGTAAGTCGGCTTCAAGGGAGGCGCGTGGGTGGGACATAAGAATATCCTAGAGCTAGCGAAAAAGAGGAAAGGGCTAAAGACCGGGGCCTCTTGGCGGGGCGCGAGCGGAAAGAAAAAGCGGAAAAGAGCGGCTAATTTTACAAAAAAGGGACTTTGAAAAACAGCGTTTCCAAAAGCGCGCGCCTGGGCTTGAGCGCGCGCGGCGGCATAGGGCGGCTTTAAGGGAGCGGCGGCGAAGCGGCGCGGCGCTTTAGTTTTTCCAGAAAGAGCGCCGCGCTCAAAAGGGGCCAGACGAGGGACATATGATCGCGGGTTTCGCTTAAGTGCTCGTCTTTCACGCGGTGGAGGGAGGCGGGGGTAATCCAGCCCAAGCGGGGGAGTTCCGAGGAGAGCAAGAGGTCAAAAACCTCGTCCGCGACCTTTTTCTCGCGCAGAAAGAGGTCCAAAGGGGCGTTGAAACCGGTTTTGACGGGATTGAGGCGCGTCGTTTCCGGGAGGATTCCGCGGGTCGCGAGCCGTAGCGGCCACTTGGTTAAGCCGTCGCGGTATTTCACGGTTCCCGGAAGGCTGAGGGCGAAAGAAAAGAGCCAAGGGGAGGCCATGGGAAAGAGGCCCTTGATTCCCGCGGCTTGGCTGCTTAAGGCCTCGCTCCACATGGTGGGCGGCGAGGTCTCATAGCTCATCTCCTGGTAAAGGCGGTTGGAGAGGAAGGCGCGGTAGGGCGTGGGCATGGGGGGAGAAGGGCGATCCCGGAACGCGCGCGCCCAGTCGGGGTGGAAATAGTCCAGGTTTTGTTCGTAGCGGGTCAGATCGGTTTTAATCGCGCCTTGGGTAAAATTGATATTACGGGCGAAATAAGAGTCCCGAACCGCCGAATTTTTGCGAAAAACGGGGTGATCGTGGAGGCGGCTCCAGGCTTGGGTCTCTTTTTCCAAAAGCTCGCTTTGGCCTTCCCGGAAAAGGTCCGCGAAAAAGAGAAAGAAGTGCTCAAATTCCCCGGCCAGGCTCTCGTCTCCCCCGAGACCCGAAAAGTACCGGTCAAAGCCGTCGCCGCGGATCCTTTGGGCCAGCTTAAAATGGGCGAGCCAGGTTACGGTGGCGACGGGCGCGAGCGTTATTTCCATTAAGGCGGAGGCGTCCTTGAGGAGATCCGGGGCTTCCAGGTCCAAGCGCGTCAGTTTCCAGCCCTTGGCGCGCGTCAGGGCCAGAACTCCTTCCGTTTCGTCGTAGGGCGTGCCTTTGGAGGAGCGGTAGGCCATGTAATAGGCGTCCAGCGGCTTTCCCAGAAAGCCACCCGCCAGGGAGGCCACGGTGGAGCTGTCGAGGCCCGAGGAGACCGTAAAGGCGACCGCGGACTCCGCCAGGGAGTCGAGACGGAGGCGGACGTTTTCCCGGAGGCGCTCCAGGTAGAGAGTTCCCGCCTCTTCGGCGCTTAGAAGGGCGGCTTGGGGATCGTGGGGGAGGCGGAGCCATTTTTGGAGTTCGGCTTTCCCATCTAGGAAGCGCAGAAAGTGGCCCGCCGGGACCTGAAAGACGCCTTTATAGAAGGAGCGGGTGGGTTCCCGGAAGATATAGCGGTAATGGGTCGCCAGAAAGTCGAATAAAGTTTCCTCGTCATAGGTTGGAACCCAATCCAAGAGCGGGAAGAGGGCGGGGAGAGAAAAGGCTGAGGCGAGCGAGCCGTCGCGGTTAAAGGCGTAAAAGAGGGGAGTGGCCCCGACCGCGTCCCGGATTAAGGTCAGCTCATCTCGCTGGGGATTGAAGCTGATTAATGAGAGATCGGACTCCAAATCGTTTAAGAGAGCGGGAGCGGCGGCGATCGCGTCTAGCGAGGGCCGCGAGAGCGCGGGGGAAAAAATTTGGCCTTGGCTAAGGTTTATGGTTTCCGGCGCGCCTTGGGGGGGAGCCAGGGTCTGTCGCGCGACGCCGGCCAGATTTGAGTGGATAAATTCCATCGTTAACTTTCAGCTTTTGGGCGTTCTTAAGGGGAAGCCCGAGCGTGGGGAAGGGAAAAGAGGGGGGCGCCGCGCGCCGCGAAAGGCCGCGAAACGGCTAAAGGGCGCCAAAAGCGCCCGCGCGGCGCGAGAAAAGATACTTGGGGGAAAGAGCGGAAAAAGAGACAAAAGGGCAAAAAAAATAAAAAAGATGAAAAAAATTCAAAAAGAGGAAAAAACAAAAAAGTCGCGCGGCAGGGGCGGTCGCGCCGCGATGGGGGAACGCGTGGCGCTCCAAAGCCCGGCGACCGCGTTCAAGGGAATTTTCCAAAAGCGGCGCGCCTTTCCTGGCGTAAGGAAAGGCGCGCGAGGGGGTAAATCACGGCGTGGTGGAGAGGGGCTTTTGGTCCCGCCGGGAGACATCCAGGGCCGGGAGGGGTTGGAAGAGGAGGGTTTTTTGGGCCAATAAGCCGTAGACGCTGCCCGGCCAGGGTGGGGAAGGCACGCCTACCCGGCTTTGGAGGGCCCAGGCCTTGGCGAGTTGGTAGATTCCTTTGGCGAGGGCCCAACAGGAGCCGTGGGGGGTATGGAAATAAGGGCGCCAGAAAGCGAGCGTCCGAAAGCCGTGGGCGCGCAGTTTGGCGGCGAGAGCGTCCCGGGGAGGATAGACCTGGTGAAAGGGGTGCCAGAGGCGGTGCGCGGGACCGGTGATTCGGGCCGCGACGCCGTTTGGGTTGACAAGGCCCGTCAGGAGAATGAGGCCCCCGGGGGCCAGCCAGTTTAAGGCCCTACCCAACATCAGGTCGGGGCGGGGGAAATGGTCCAGGCTTTGGTTAAAGATGAGGGCGCAAAGGGGCTCCCGCGGGGCTTTGAGGGTTTCGGCCCAGTCCTCCAGAACGTCGAGGCCCCGCTCGCGGCATTTTTGGGCCGCCAGCGGGTTAGGCTCCACGGCCACGCGGCGGTAGCGGTCCGGGAAGAGCGAGAGGGCGAGCCCGGTTCCCGCCCCGATATCCAGAATCGCGCCCCCCTCCGGGAGGCGCGCGAGCGTGGCGGCGACGTATTCCTGGTATTCGCCGCGCCTCGCTTCCGCCCGCGCTATATTGGAGCCGACGGCTCCGTCGGGGTCCGCCGCTTGGAGGTAAAGCTCGGGCCTTTGGAAATAGGCGCGGGCGAGGCTTTCCCCGGGGTGGGGATTGACCTGGAAGGTTCCGCAGGCCTCGCAGCGCTCCATGACGAAGCGGTCCAAAGGGATAAGATCCTTTAAGCCGAGCTCGCGGTCAAAGATATACTGGAAGGTTAAGGGGCCTTTCCCGCACCAGCGGCACTGGGGGGTATAGGTTAGGAGGGGCGGTTCCATAAGCTTCCCCAATGCCAATTGGTTTCCGGGTCGACGTGGACGGAATGGAGCGGCGTAAGACCCGCCGCGCGGAGGCGTTTTTGGAGATCCCGGGGCGAGCGGACGATATCCCGACCGTATCGCTGCTTTTCCCCGGGAAAGTGTTGGCTGACGAGAAAATGGCCCCCCGGCGCCAGGAGGGAGGCGAGGGAGGCGAGGGTGGAATCCAGATTTTCCAAAAGGCCCCAGAGGGTTTGCGCGAGGACGATAAGGTCCAGCGATCCCAAAGGCCACGGGGAATTCGCGGGGGTAAGGGCGCGCAAGTCCAGGGCCGCGAATTGGAGACAAGGGAGAAGGCGCTTTTTATCCGGAGCCTCGAAACGCGCGCGGGCGCGGGAGAGGGCGGTGGGGGAGACGTCCGCGAGGGCGTAATGGAGACTATGGGGATAAAACTCCATGAGGCAATCAATGACGAGGCTGGCGAAAAGCCCGGTTCCCGCCCCGGCGTCCAGGACGCGCGCCTGGGGCAAATCCTTGGGGAAAGCGCCGAGGAGGGCGACGGCGGCGCGCATGTCCACGCGGGCCCCGAGTTCCTCGATCCGCCAGGGATCGGGGCAGGCGCGGTACATCTCCTCGTAAAGCCCAAGATGGACTCCGTCGCGGATAAAGTAATCGCGGTAATCGGAGCTGGGGGGGGCGTCAGGGGGCGCGTGGGGGGTCGTGGGCATGGGCGGCGCTCGTCAAAGGGAAAAGAGGCGATTTCAGCGCGCGTAATAGAGGAGCAGCGCGCGGATTTTGTGGCTGGCCTCCTCGATTTGGCTCTCGGAATGTTTGGGGGAGAGCGGGAGGCTCAAAGTGGTCTCGAAAAAACGTTCGGCCTCGGGGTAAGTCCCCAAGGGTATTTTTAAAAAATCGCGGTAAAAAGAAAAGGTGTGGACGGGCCTAAACATGACGCTGGTCCCGATATTGAGGTCCAGGAGTTTTTCTTTGAGCGCGTCGCGGGAAAGGGCGAGTTTTTCCGGGACGAGCCGGAGAGGATAGAGATGCCAGGAGGGGATGGTGTCCTCTTCTTTTTGGGGGAGGATGGCCAGATCGCCCAAGGACTGAAAGGCGCGCTCGTAAATAGCGGCGAGGCGCTCCCTTTTGGCCTGGGCCAGGGGGAAATTTTTGAGCTGAATGAGGCCCATGGAGGCCTGGATATCGGTAAAGTTGTTTTTGAAGCCTAAGGCCTCCACGTCGTAGTCCCAGGCGGGGGGCGGAGGGCCTAAGGGATCGTGGCGGCGGGACCAAACCCGGCGGGAGTCCGAGATCCCGTAGGAGGAGAGGACGCGGGTCTTTTGGAGGATCTCCGGGGAGCCCGCGAGCAGGCCCCCTTCGGCGGTGGTGAGATTTTTGGTCGCGTAAAAGGAAAAAGCGCTTAAGGCGTGGAGTCCCTCGCCGAGGGGGGCGAGGAGTTCCTGGCCACCGACTTTGGCGTTTCCCCTTTGGGCGCCGAGGGCGTGGGCCGCGTCCTCCAGGATGTGGAGGCGGCGTTGGAGGGCCAGTTCCCTAAAGGCGGTCGAATCCAGGGGGAAGCCCCCGTAGTGGACGGGGAGGATGGCCTTGATAATTTTACCGCTATCCCGGTGGACGTAACGGCCGTCGGGGCCCGGTCGCGCGCTCTTGTCCAAAAAGGCGCTCACCTTGGCGGCGGAAAGATTGCCGAGTTGGCTGTCGATATCCACGAAGAGGGGATAAGCCCCGACGTATAAAATGGCGTGGGCCGTGGACACGAAGGTGAGGGGGGTGGTGATGACCGCGTCCCCCGGGCCGATTTCCAGGGCCCGCAGAACCAAGTGCAGCGCCGCCGTGCAGGAGGAGACGGCTAAGGTTTCGGGGGCGCCTAAATAGGCCGCCATGGCCTTTTCAAAGGCCTCGGTCTTGGGACCGAGGGTGAGCCATCCGGACTCGAGGGTCGAGGCTATTTCCCGCAGCTCCTCCGGGCCCACCAGGGGGGGCGCGAAGGGGAGAAATTGGGGGAGGGGTTGGGGATAGGTCTCTCTCGCGGGGGTCATAAGTCTCGCGCGAAGAAGTCCCCGGAAAGAGTTCCGGGGAGGAATCGCGCCCTCCTGGCCAAAGTTTGAAAGTCGCTCATAATGACCGCCTCCACGAATGGGCGGAAGGCCTTGGCGCTTCGCCCGGGACCGCGGCCACCCGGCGCGGCCTCGCTTTCGCTCCCCCGCGCGGGCGCTTTCTCGCCCGGCGAGAGTCTCTCCGTTTCCTTAAAGCGGCTACGTTATCTTTGCTGGGAAAGGAGAGTCGGCAATCTCTCGCCCGCTTGGGGGGGGCGAGGAAAAGGGGAGAAGCGGGCGGTTTAGGGTTTAGCCGTGGCAATTGGTGAGAAAGGGGGAGTAAGGGTCGGGAATCAGTCCCTTTAAGAGGGCCTCGCGGATTTCGGCGATTCCCTCGGGGATCGATACTTGGGGTTTAAAACCCAGAACCTCGCGAATCTTTTGGAAACTCACGAAATAATCGCGCAGGTCGGGGGCGCCGGGGACAAATTCTATCCGCGAGCGGGGGACGGCCTTTTGGATGATCTCCCCGAGCGCCTTAAACTGGACGTTCTGCGCGTCGGCCCCCACGTTAAAGATTTCCCCCCGAACCTTCTTCAAGGGCGCGTCGAGGGCCAGGGCGAAGGCCAGGGCCGCGTCGCGGGCGTGGACGAGGGGCCGCCACTGTTCCCCGGAAAAGATTTTAGCCTTTTCGCGCAAAGTGGCCTCCCGGGCGAGCAGGTTGACGGCCAGATCGAAGCGCGTCCTTTGGGAGAGCCCGAAGACCGTGGCGAGCCTTAAAACGGTGGGGGAGAGAAAGCGTCCCCGCGCGCGAAGCAAGAGTTCTTTTTCAAATGAGGCTTTGAGGGAGGCGTAGAGGGAAAGGGGCCGCAAAGGCGCCTCCTCGTCGAGTTTTTCGCCGGGCCTTTGGCCGTAGCAGGAGTCAGTGGAGGCGAAGAGAAAACGGGAGACGCGGCCGTGGTAAAGGGCGCTTTCCAAAATGGCGAGGGGCGCGAGGTAATTGACCGCGACCGTTTCGTCGGGATCCCGGGCGCAGGCCGGCTCCCCCACCAGCGCGGCCAATAAAACGATGGCCTCGCTTTCGCGCGCGATCTTATTCATGAGCGTCAGGTCGCGCAGGTCCCCCTCAATGAAAGAAAACCCGGGATAGGCGCGTAAAGCCTCCAAATCCTGAGGCCCGTGGATTAAAGAGTCCACCGCGAGGACCTCGTGGCCCTCCGAGAGCAGCTGGCGCGTCACCGCGTAACCGATATACCCGGCGCCGCCCAAGACGGCGATCCGGGGGCCGCGAAAGGAAGCCATAAAATCTTTCCTCTGGCGCGCGGGAGAGAAAATGGGGGCCACGGGGTCCCCAAGGAACGGGAGAGACGCGCGCGTTTTCGCTTATAATATAAAGCAGAGAGGGACTTAATTCCAAATGGGAAGGCCCCCTGGGGGCGCGACCGCGTCCCCGGCCCCTGGGGCCCCGCTGGGGCGCTTGGGCGGGCTCGCGCGCGCGGGTGAGGAAGGGGGCGAAAAAGGAGAGTTTCCTCGTGGCGGAAGGAAGGGCGGCGCGTCTCAAGAGGTAAGGAAAAGGCGCGAAAACCCTTTGGGAAAAACTTTGAAAGACATCCACAGAGGCTTTTCGCGCGAAGAGGGAGATCTTTTAGGAGGCGGGGGCGCGGAAAGGATTAGAAAGATAGGGGCGGAAAGAGCGACCTATATTTCTCTGGAATTTTTCTTGCTACAGAGAGAGCAATTCCAAAGCATAACATAAATTAATAGCAAAATTTATACCACAGGAAGCTTAAAGTTAAGTGTTTGAATAATCACGTTAGCGTCTTTGTTTCTCTCTTCAATGGAATAGGGTTTTCCGTTTTCCATATTAATGGTAAGTCTATTCATCTCATACAAAGCACGACTGGCGTTATATTTGCTCTTTTCAAGAAGTTTATTAAGCATAAGATACAAAGTTGTGCTAATAAAATTAATCATTACATGCCCCTTATACCTTTCAAAATAATGTACTCTTGGTGGCTGTAAGCTTGTATTGTTTTTAGAGACATCAAATACCTGTTCAATTTTTTGCCTGGTGTAATATAGTGGAAGCACCTCTTTAATAGGGATATTTGTGGATGATAAGATGATGAAAGTCCCAAAATTATCTGATTCATCTTCGATATTTGCCTTTTTTTGACCGTAATGTTTACGAAATTCATACTTATAAGTTCTTTGATTTTTTTTATCAAAATCTACCAACACATACGCATAACCTGTGTGGCCAAATATATTAACCTTTTCTTTTTTCCCATATAGCAAACGATCATCCTGAAACAGAGAATTTTTTGAAATACAGATATTTTTAGAATATTTTTCCAACAAATTTTGATAAAGAGTTGTATTGGAAATGAGTCTAATTATAAATGGAATTTTGTTATTATATAATTCAGATATATTATTACGCGAATAATACCCCGCATCAACAATACCATGCTTGATATTGAATCCATATGACTTAAGTAATGCAACAGTGTTAATTAATGTTGATACATCAACAATATTCCCATCTAAACATCTAAATATTAGTGGAATATTTGAAATTCTATCAATAGCATAGATTAATTTTGTAGATTTTTTCAACGACCCTTTACGCTTTATGAGCGCAGTTTGAGGCATTTTAATAACATTTTTAACATCCGTACTATCGATAAGAATATAACCAGAACTTTTAAATTTAAGAATACCCGTATTTGCTAAATAATCCAAGTGCCGGTGGAAAAAATTATGCAATACGTCATTATTTCCCAATTTTAATAGAAAATTTGATATGGATGGTGAATCAAGAACAGCACTAGGATACAAGATATTTGCGTATGAACCGCGATACCAACTGAAAGCATTACAACTCGGTTCTTGTTTATTGAAAAGCCTAAACAATATGTATGCAAGAAGCGTATCTGTTTCGTCAGGAATAATATTGTTTAAAACAGTATAATATCCTGTTTGCTTAATCATTTCATCGACAAGCCATGCACTGCCGAACTCTAACGAACTTCTTATATTTGTGTTAAATGGCATAATTAAAGAATTGTTGGATGAGTTAATTTTATCGAGTAACTGTTGAGGGACATTAGCAAATCCATTTTCAATATCATAGCAAAACGTACCGCGATCACGGCTATGAAAAATACCATTTTCTAAATCAATAGGTGTACCTAGATACTGAGTTGTATTTATTACTCGATTGCCATCTCGCCTTGATATAAAATGCGTTGCGTACTGTTTTTGGCCCTTAGTTTCAATTCTTATGTACCCTTTTCCCATAGTAGTTTCCTCATAACAACCTGGTTGAATGCCCAACACTGTTTTAGTAGAAATGTGATTTAAATTATGGTTATCCAGGATTTCAAGGGAGCCTGATGAGCTGTGAAGGTATTCCGAACTCCCCTGGAGGGATGAGATTTCCTGATGGGTTAAACTTCCCCGGATACCGAAATTCCCTTGAACGGTTGACCTCTCCTGGAGGGGTGAGTCCCCTTGGACGGAGGAACTCCCTTGGGCGACTGAGTTGCCCTGGGAGACTGAGGTGCCCCGGGGGGGTGAGAGCCCCAGGAAGGAGGATGTCCCCTGGGCATCTGGAATTGCCAGAAATATCATGCCCGCCAGGAATATTGATAAAACCAAGCCTGCCCTGTTCGCCATGCCAGTCTTGTTCCCCTTTGTCAATTTTGTCCTCCTACTGGCTTCGCGACCACGTAGAAAGAGCAATGACAGGTAGAAAGAAAAACTATTGCTACAACCTTATATCCCTAGCGCTGGCGTTTGTCAACAATATTTTTAAGGTCAGCCAGTTAACAATCTCTGTTACGCCTCCTAACGTATCCATTCTTGGGAGGAGCTGGCCCCGCCAAAATGCCAAATCCGGTCATGACGCAGCCAGCTCGCACGAGCGGGCTGCGAAACCCTCACTCATGACCCGGTCGGGTCAAACGACCTGGGCTAGCCCTCACACGCTCCCAGGCCATCCCCAGGATTGGCTGAAGCGAGCCTCAGCGTGTGGACCGACCGGAACCGCCCCAGTGAGTAGAGCGCTTTCCCCCCATTGATGGGCAACGCCTCGTTCATGAACGAATGCATACTATATAGCGCCACCTTCAATTCTTATATATGCAATCTATGTTCCTAAAGCGTCTGTATTGGTTATTCGAAGTGATTGAATACGTCCCTAAAATGTTGTCTCCCACCCCTCACTTGATGAGTGTAGCAAGAAAAATCCAGAGAAATATAGGCGACCTCTCCGGCGACCGGAGGCTTGGTTATACGGTTAAGGAAAAAGCTTCTAGGAAGATACGGTTTACGACTTTTTATGCCGCTTGGGGGCGTATTATTAAACAAAATTGCCTGTATATTGTGGAATGAGCGAAGATGGTATATATTTGCCGCCAGAGGCGACCACTGACTAGCGTTCTGGCCGCGGAAGAGCCTTCGCGCGATCTTGTCGTTTAATCATTTTTCACGAGGGCTTTTTCACCCAATAGAACCTCGCGAGACGCTCAGGCGGAGGGAGCGTCTCGCGAGGGCGGCCTTGGAAGTTTGTCGCGGAAGGCAGGCGTTTCAGAAGGGGAACTCGCGGATCTAGTGGCGTTATTGTATACCGACGGAAGACCGCTGTCCAAGGCTGTGTCACGATACAAACAATCGCGGTTTGACGAAGGTGACTATAGGAATGATGATTTCAACGAAGCAAAAGCGGACTTGTCGACGCGGCAAACAAAGTTACGGAGCGCGTTGGATATACTTCTTCACGAAAACAATTATGAAGATAATTTGACCGATGAAATATGGCGGAACAGCTATCAGCCTTTTCATTGGGTGAGTGAGTTTTATTCGATAGTTGCCGAAAACGGTGGTTTTGACGTGATCATTGGCAACCCGCCATACGTTGAATATAGCAAAGTGAAGAATTCTTATACCCTGCAAAATTATGAAACAATGCCCTGCGGTGACTTGTACTCATTTGTCATAGAACGAGCGAAAACAATTTCAAAACCTGAAAGCGCTATATCTATGATAGCGCCAATTTCGCTCATAAGCGCGGATAAATTTTCAATACTACGAAAGATGTTATCAGACTGCGGTATGCTCTGGTATAGTTCTTACTCAAAGCGTCCAGGAATGCTATTTGATGGTATTGAAAAATAGACAGCGATTTTTGTATGTCTGAGATCAAATACTAAATCAATATTCTCGGCAAAATACCAACGTTGGAATGTTGAGCTTCGAGAGTACCTTTTTGATGGAATAAGCTATGTCACTCTTATTGATAGTCTAATTCATAACACATCTGTGCCGAAGATAGGGAACAGAATTTCTGTTGAAATTCTCAGTAAATTATTTAGAAATCGACAAATGCTGTCGCGCCTTGTGAATAATAGCGAAAATGTGTTATATCATACTCGCAAGCTAGGGTATTTCGTCCAATTTCTCGATAAAGCGCCCAAAATTGTTGATTCCAATGGTACCCAGAGAGAGACATCTGAATTGAAGAGTCTATTTTTTGCTTCTAATAAAGAACGAAGCGTAGCAAATAGCGTATATCTATCTTCCTTGTTCTTCTGGTATTTCATCGCCTACTCTGATTGCAGAAATGTCAGCAAGAGAGAAGTTATATCATTCCCGTTTGATATGAAAGATATATTGACCTCTGATAACGTTTGCGGCAGATTAGTATTTTTGGCAAATGATTTGTTAGAGAACTTACAAAACAATTCCTATATGAAAATAATTAAATATCCAAAATATGGTAGCCTTAATGTGCAAATGTTTCAACCAAAACTCTCAAAGCCCATTACCGATGAGATCGACGCCATCCTCGCTGGGCATTATGGCTTCACGGAGGAGGAACTTGACTACATCATCAACTACGACATAAAATACCGTATGGGCTTGGGCGATGCCGTGGAAGGGGGGCGATGAAGAATGATGGATATTAACCTGTTCGTTGATTTACTTCGGATCCGATATTAATTATTTTTTTGGGGATTGAAGAGCTTAGGAAAAAATATTAGATCAATAAAAGTAATTTGTCAGGTCTTAAATACCAAAAAGTGTCATTTATCTCATTGAATTTTGTATTTAGGAGAGACAATTTACTAAAACTGATAATCCTTCATTCTTTATATTCGGTGAAAGCGAAAAGTCATGGAGCGTGATTTTATTCGATTTTTATATCGTATACGCGTAATACCGCAGAATCCCCGTTAGAATCCTGGGCGCCGGCCACGAACCGCCGGAGCCCTATTTGGTTCCGGAACAGATGGAGCGGCTCGTCGCCGGGCAGAAAAGCTCCAAGCGTCATCCCATCGAAAATGCCGCCTTTTTCATCTGGAGTTTGAGGGCATTCATCCCTTTATCGACGGCAACGGACGCACCGGGCGGCTGCTCATCAACCTCATGCTGACGCAGCATGGTTATCCGCCGATCGACGTTAAATTTGCGGACAGGAAGCGGTATTACGCTTGCTTTGACAGCTTTTACCAAGACCAGGCCGCCGCGCCGCGCCGATGTTGACGATGGTGGCGGAGTATATGGCGGAACGGCTGAAGCAATATCTGACCATCCTGAGTTGAGGTAACGTTCACTTTGCATTAGGCCTGCCCACTATGGTCATACTCATTTCACTGTCATTCGCCCAAGGCTTCGTAAAACCGTCTCCGAGGCTTTTTCAATGACTTTAAGATAGGCTCTGGCCGCCGTGTCCGGCTGCCGTTTACCCTGTTCCCAATTGCGGAGCGTGTGGAGAGACAGTCTGAATCTGGCCGCGAACTCTCATCTTTACTCTACAGCCAACACGCTGGACAGGCGGGCGTTGATGTCTTCTATGAACAGTAAACTCCTTACGAATGCTGGCGGGGTTTAAGCTCTGAAGCCCCCCGGCTCAGAATACTGACCATCAGGGTGTTGAGACTGACCCCTTCGGCCTTGGCCAGGCTGGAGAGTTCACGGTGAAGGCTAACCGGCAGGCGGGCCACCAGGCTTTTGGGTTTGGGAGGCCCCCACTTGTCGGCCGCCGCCAGCCAGACTGCCTCGGCTTCGGTCCCGTTCTTGATGGCCTCTTCGATGTTGTCGCCGTCGGACATGCAGCCGGGAAGATCGGGAAAAGTGATCAGCCAGCCGCCGCCGTCAGTTTCACTTAAGGGGGCCAGTTCAAATTTGTTTTTCGGGTATTTTTTCATTGCTCCACCTCCGCCAGAACATTGATATAGGCCAGAAGGCGTTTAACATAAAACGGCTTAATGGGACGATGGGCCGGGACGGTGAGATGCTCCCATCCGTCCAGACGAAAAACAGCATGGCTGCCGCCGTCATGGGTCCATTCAATGCCTTAAAAATACGCGAGGGACTGAAGGTCTTTGATACGCCAGTCCCCTTGGGGGTTGCGTCGCGTCTTTTCAATTATCTTTTCGCGTTTTGGCATGAGCGGCTCCACGTAAAAAACAAATGTATAGTACCATATACGATACTAAACAAGCAAGCCGATGGAGAGGCCTCAACCTCGGAAACACCAGGGAAGCGTCGGAGCCGCTGATATGGTCCCGCCATATTTATTCAGGAATCAGCACGCTGGTCAAGCGGGCATTGATATCTTGCAGAAATGGAGTGGGCACCGCGCAGGCCACCGAAAACGGTCTGGCCCGCCAGTCTATGGCCCGCAATTGCGACAGCAAGAGGGTGCCGTGAACCGGCAGGCCTTCGGGCAGCCTGATTTCATTCGGCAGTCCTTTTTTGGGGGTGGTAATGGGCACCACCCAGCAAAAACTGGTATGTCTGTTGAAAAGCGTGGCTGAAACCACCAGCGCCGGCCGATGGCCTTTTTGCTCATGGCCCAGGGTGGGGTCCAAATCAAGTTTCAGCACTTGCCCCTGACGCGGGGGCGGGGGGCTCACCATATTTCTTCCCCCTTCGGTCCGCCGAAGTCAAGTTCGGGGGCGGCCTTGGAAGAAGCGAAAGAATCCAGAATATCGGCCAGCCGGTAGGCCTTGCCCGCAGGTTTTTTGATGAGCAGGCCTTCCTCGACCGGGGTCAGTTCCAAAACGTCGCCAGCCTGAATGTCAAAGCTGTCGGCCAGGCCGCGCGGGATGCGGAAGCCGAGGCTGTTACCCCAGGCGCTGATTTTTATTTGTCGCATGGCGCGCCTCCTGTGTATAATTTTGTATATCCGGGGTGTTTTTGTCAAGCCTTATTTGTAGTGGCTGGCATCTTCGATAAACGATGGTTTGCCGAACGACGGGGGCCAGGCGTAAAACCACCTCGGAAAGGTCCGCAAAAGTGTCCAATAACCCGTCCAAAAACTCCCAGGGTAAAAGTGTAGTGAAAACCTCCCCTCAAAGAGCTAAAAGACAGCGGCCGGGTGAGGCCTCCGGCTTCGGAGTCCGGATCGGCTATGCCAGGGTTTCCACCGATGACCAGCATCTGACCCTCCACCAGGATGCCTTGGGCGCAGCCGGCTGCCGAACCATCTATGAGATAACCGGCAGTGGCATATCCGCCACACGTCCGGAACTGGAAAACTGCCTCAAGGCGCTTCGCCTTGGGGACAGCCTGGTCGTCTGGCGGCTGGATCGCCTGGGGCGCGGCCTGGGCGACCTGGTGGCCATCATCACCGGCCTGGCTGACCGGGGCATCGGCTTTGAGAGCCTCACCGAGAGAATAGACGCCAACAGCGCCGCCGGCCGTCTGATCTTCCACGTCTTCGCCGCCTTGGCTGAATTTGAACGCAACCTGATCCGGGAGCGCGCCGTGGCCGGTCTCACCGCCGCCAGGGCCAGGGGCTGGATCGGTGGCCGCAAGCCCAAGGTAGACTCCAAAATGGAAAAGAAGATCAGGGCCCTGAAAGCCGGCGGTCTGCCGGTCAGCGCCATCGCAGGCGATTTGGGGTTGGCCAGGTCCACCGTCTACAATTACCTGGCCGGCGAGTAGACCGTTTTTTCTTTGATGAAAAAACGAACTGCGGCAAAAAGTGCCACAGTTTGTTTTTTTGTGTTTAATAAGGATATTATAAGGCTGTAGCTTTATTATAATGTGTATGATCGTCCGCCTTGGGAGTGACGGCCAAACGCAAGCCCATGGCCGCTAAAATGGCCTGAAAATTTTTAAGCTCGGGATTGCCGGCCGGCGATAGCGTCCTATAAAGAGTTTTAGGGTTTAACTGAGCCTGGTCGGCCACTTCCTTCATGCCAAAAGCCGTGGCCAGCCGCCGCAAGGCATGCATAAGTTCTTCCTGTGAGCCGTCTTCCAAAACGGCATTGAGGTATTCGGCCGCATATTCCGGGTCTTCCCGTAAACTTTTAACGGTGGCTTCTTCGTGAGAAACATATGGTTTATTCATGCGTTCTCTCACTTCATCTGGCTGAGGAAATCAGACTTAAGGCAGAGGGCAAAAATGAGCTTTACAACTTGAGAAGAAGCTGTCATTTTACTCTCAATGTAAGTTCTTGAAGGAGGGTCCATGTTTGATGCGGTGAAGAGGCGAATAAGTTGCTTATTTCCTCATCTTGATGAGAGGCAAAAGCGACTTTTAGCCGCTTTTGAAGCTCGTGAGTTAGGTTACGGTGGCATAACAGCTGTTAAGGAGATATCTGGCTTATCTAGGGTCACCATAACCAAGGGAATCAAGGAATTGAGTGATGAGCCAATTGAAGGAAAACGAATAAGGATACCAGGCGCAGGGAGACCTGCTGTAACAACATCTGATCCATCTCTAATGCCTCATTTGCAATCTGTTTTAGAAGCTACAACAAGAGGAGATCCAGAGAGTCCTCTCCTCTGGACTTGTCTCAGCACTCGAACAATTGCACAATATCTAACTGATAAAGGACATTCTGTTGGCTACCGGACGGTTGCGTCTCTGGAGGCGGATCTAGGTTATAGCCTTCAATCTAACAGAAAAGTTGAAGAAGGAAAGCAACACGAAGACCGAAACGAGCAATTTTTATTCATTAATAATCAGGTTAAAAAGTTACTGAAACAAGTACAGCCTGTAATTTCAGTTGATACTAAAAAAAAGGAACTTATTGGAAATTACAAAAATAATGGCAGAACATTATGTAAAATTAAAAATCCAATTAAAGTCAAAGTTCATGATTTTCGTGACCCAAACGTTCCAAAAGTAATTCCTTTTGGCATTTATGATATTGGCAAAGATGAAGGATTTGTCAATATCGGAACTGATCATGACACTGCTTCTTTTGCTGTCGCATCAATTCGTGGATGGTGGAAATACATAGGGAGAAAACAATATCCATCATTAAATAATGTTCTCATTACTGCTGATGGGGGAGGTTCAAACGGATATCGGATAAAGCTATGGAAATATGAGATACAGAAGTTAGCCAATCAGTTGCAAGTACCGATCCAGGTTTGCCATTTCCCTCCGGGAACTAGCAAATGGAATAAGGTAGAACATAAATTATTTTCGTTTATTTCGAGTAATTGGAGAGGACAACCATTACGAGATTACGAAACTGTTGTGCAACTCATAAGCCATACTTACACTGGTTCAAGCTTAAAAGTAACGTGCAGGTTAGATCGAAGAAAGTATAAGTTAGGAATTAAGTTAACTGATGAGCAGCGGCTGTCCACCAACTACTACACGCCCTTGAGCGGCTGGAAGGGTTCGAAGGATTATGACGCCCGCCTGGTGGAAGAACGCCCGGCTGACCGGCTACCTGCCGTTCTACCGCAACCTGGCCGTGACCGGCGGTTATGAGAAATGAAAGGGCGACCACGTCGGTACCTTCGGCAGCGACGACCTGGCGCGGAAAAACCCCAAGATTTGGAGCTACGGGCTGGAATGGACACCCGTCCCCGCTTTTTCCACTTCCGTCAATCAGCGCCATTCCGGTGGCCAGAAAGAGTCGCGGTTCGGTTTAACCTTCAATTACCACTTTGGTATGGACTGGGAAGATCAGCTTTCCCCGGCCATGGTGGCCGAGATGCGCACGGTGGATGGTTCGCGGCATGACTTCGTCAACCGGCAGAACGAGATAATTCTGGAATACCGGGCCAAGGCCGGCGCGGCGGTCGCGCCTGGCCAGTTGAAAACCGGTTTGAACATTCTGATCTGCGATGCCGACGGGTCCAATTGCCGGCCTTACGCTTCCGGGGCCTATACCAGCCCGGCTTTTGTGAGCGGTCCGGATTATTTCAGCACGGTGACTTTGAAGGTGGTGGATATCCCGGCCGGTTGCCAGAGCCTGACCTGTGCGAATGACCTCAGCGCCGCCGCCATAAGCTGGTCGGTGCCCAGCGTTGATAATTCGACTTTGGGCGCGGTTTGGAAGCGGACCGACGGCGGCGCCAAGAACGGGTTGACCTGGGGGAACACGGCCGACGGCACGAGTTTGTGGGCGGCCGACGCGGTTGCGGATACGGCTTCGACCACTGACACGGCAAATTGACGGATGTGGTTGGTTCGCGTTCGATAACGATTCAAGTGACGGTCAATGGGGTTCCGGCGACCACGACTTTCGTCTTCGGCGACGGACCGTTGTCGGTGTTCAGTGGTGTAACATCAGGCAATGTGCGGTGGGCGACAAGTTCGGGAGATACCGCGTTTATGAATCTTAACGGAAACAGTGGCCCGGATTTTCCGGCGGCGGTGGGAACCTGTGGCGGTTCGGTGGCCAATGATGCCATAACCGGGACGAATACAGGTGGTCAGGGTAACTTTACTTATTCGTCCGGTTGGGAGAACGGTGGTACTTGGGGAGGCTATTCCACCAATTACGCCTCAACCTCCAAGTTACCGAAAGTGGCGCAGGCGCTGGCGGTGGCCAAATATAACGGCAGCCATAAAAGCGGCGTCCAGAGAAAAGGCGCGGCTTATGCGGCTGGTTGGGGTTCCGTCTTGGCTTCGACATGGGTTTGGACGGGTGAGGTGGACTTCAGCGGCGGCTCCTTCGACGCCTGGTACGTCGACCTCGTTGACGGCAACGTCGATGAGCTCTACGTCAGCCTCAGTGATCCCGTCGCCGTGTGCCTTCGTCCATAGGGTTCTTCAATGACCTTTGATCTGGGGCGCGGCTTTGCGCGCCCACTGCCTTTGACCTTGAACCTTGTCTTTATGCCTTTTCTTCATAACCCGCCCCGGAGGGGTCGGCGGCAATTTTCGAAATTTTAAGGTGTGGCATTTTGGCGACACTACCCAGAGAAGAGAAGCTGAAATTGAGCTCGGAACCGGGATACATTTACGGTTTCCGGCAGGGCTTGTTCGTGAAGTTTTACGAGCAAAGCCTGTGGCGATTCGTTCATTCGGTACGGCCGTTGAAGCCCATGCCGGAAAAGGGTAAAAAAAGGCGGGGTTTTGATCTATGGCGGCCTGCCGCTGAAAAGCTTTGAAGCCCAGCTGGCCGAAAACAAATTGCCGAATATTGAAGAGCTGGAATATGACTGGCGCTGGCCGGCCGCCGATGATAAATTAACGCCCGGCTACGAAGAATGGCAAAGCGCCGCCATGTCTGAAGCAAAAACCGCAGTGCCGGGCGACCGGGACGTGATCGCCAAAATACTGGCTTTCAATCTTGGCATCCACGCCCCGATGGAAACCATGAACCGGGTGTTGGACTGGCAGACATATTAAGGAACCGGGAAGGGGCGGGTTAAGGCAAAAATCGGCCGTTCCGGCCGGGTCTGGCCTTGTTCCTTTCATAAAACGCTAGCCGCCGAGGCTGCCGGCGGTGACCGGATACGCGGCGGTCACGGCTTCCGCATGGCGTCAATAGCGTTACCGGCTAAGCCCCCGTGGAGGCCTTACGGCCACCGCGGTACAGAGGGGTTTAGGTCGAAAGGCCGAAGACCGGAGCAAAGCCAGACGCCCGGCCCGCCGGAAGGTCGCCGGGGCTGGTTTTCCAAAGAGGAGGCGCGTTTGTTTGGACGGGTGAGGTGGACTTCAACGGCGGCAACTTCAACGCCTGGAACGTCAACCTCGATGACGTCAACGTCAATGGGAACAACGTCAACAACAGTGATCCCGTCGCCGTCTGCCTTCGTCCGTAGGGTGACGCTGAAAGTCCCCGCCCCTTCCCGGTGCTTAATAATGAAGGAAACGCTTTTTGACGTGAACCGAGCCATAGGCGGCGTCTGAAGGCGCGAAAAAACTCCGCAGCGGGCCGAAGTTCTTTTCATACAGGGCTTTCCGCAGCCGCAAACTTTCGGCGTGGCCCATGATGCCATAATAGCTGTTGATGGTGGCTTCCATCTTTTTCAGAAGCGGCCAGGTGGGCGACAAGGACGGCGTGAGGCTCTGGTCCCGCAGCCAGCTCAGCCAGGAACCGCGCGCCGGCCGCTGGCATTTGGGGAAATCGGCCGGAGCCAGCAGATGTTTGAAAAAATCCAGCCGGGCCTTCAAGGTCCCCACCGTGCGCGAACAGACGTGCCGGTGATGGGGATAGACCCGATAGCCCAGATACTCCACGGCCTGAACGTCCTGGCCTAACTGCTCCGTGCCGGGGTGAAGCTTCAGCCGGAGGTCGGCGACATAGGCCACGATTTCGTCACGCCATTGTTGGAGAACCTACGGAGCCGGACCGACCAGGAACAGGTCGTCCATATAGCGGACATAGCCCTTGACCCGCAAGTCATGCTTGACGAAATGGTCCAGCCCGTTCAAATAGTAATTGGCGAAATGCTGGCTGGCCACGCCGCCGATGGGGAGGCCCGTATGAGGCGGCGCGGACAAAAAGGTTTTTATGGGCCGGGATGGTGGCCAACAGCGGCTGGGAGCCGGGCCTGGTCTGGTAACCGGCTGGGTCATGCTCCAACAGCGCCCGCGAAAGGAAAGCGGCCTGGGCCAGGCGCCCCGGCTTCAGCCCGGCCCGGCCGAGAAAATCCAGCCAGAGCCGCCCAAGCGTGGGCCGGTGGATGGAATGGAAAAAACCGCGAAAATCCAGTTGCAGGCACCAATCACGCCCTGGTCGCCGTATCAGCGTCTGAATTTTCAAGATGGCCGCCAGCGGTCCCTGGCTCCGGGGGTTGGCGTAGCTGTCATTGATGTAGAGCCGCTCCAGGGCCGGCTCCACCTGGCCGGTCAGCCAGCTTTCCGCCACCCGGTCGGCGAAACAGGGGGCGAAGATTTCCCGCGGTTTGGGCTCTTCCACCGCGAAACGGGTGTAGAGGCCCGGTCGCCAGCTTTGGTTCAGCATCGCGCACGCCAGGTCGGAGCAGAGCCGGCCGATCCTCGGCCAGGCCAGGGCTTTTTGCAGGCTGCGCCCGCAACCATGCGCGGCGGCTAATAATTCCGCCGTCAAAAGACGTTGCTCATCAACAGACACGCAGCCACCGCCGATGTATAAATATCCCCATCTATACCACGATCTGATCCGCTTTTACAGCGTCGACTGGCAGGTTCACCAACACCTGCCCAAAGCATTCCAGCATTCCACCGGCGAAATGATCCTGACCGAAATCAGCCAGGCCCTGGGCCGCACCGCCGCCGCCAACCTGGCCAGCCGCAACGCGGAAGAGGCCCGCCGGGCGGCCGACGATCTGCAAGCCCCGCGTTTGGGCCTGGAGAAAATCCGGGCCTACTTGACCCTGGCCTGGGACCTGAATTTCATCAGCCACCCCCAGATGGCCGACCTGGGCGAACGCCTCGACGGCCTGGGCCGCCAGGCCGCCAGCTGGCGGGGCTGGCTCGGGAAAAGGTGAGGCGAAGCCCGAGCGTTCAGGCCCGATTTTCCAATTTTAACTCTCTTGAAAAATAGCCCATGTAGTGGTATAATTTACACCATGAACAGGCGCACAATACATACCGGATTAATGGAGGCTCTGTCCGATACCCCCGTTGTCTTCCTGCGCGGAGCCCGTCAGACCGGCAAGACGACCCTGGTCAGGCAACTGGCTGGGGACTCCATTGGCGCGGAAAACAGCCGCCGGTATATCAGCCTTGATTCGGCCACCGCTTTGGCCGGCGCTTTGGATGACCCCACCGGCTTTTTGCGGGGACAGAAAAAACCGATAATCATTGATGAGGCCCAACGAGCGCCGGCCCTGATGCTGGCCGTCAAGGAGGATGTGGACCGCGAACGCCAGGCCGGGCGCTATCTGCTGACCGGCTCGGCCAACATCCTGACTCTGCCCGGCATCGCCGACTCTCTGGCCGGCCGTATGGAGGTGCTGACCCTGTATCCGTTTTCCCAAGGGGAAATTCAGGGCGTTCAGGAAGATTTTATTCAGGCTCTGTTTCAAAAAGATTTCCCTCAAAGCCCAGCGACCTTTCCGCCAAAAGAAAATCTTCTGGCGGCCATGGCGTTTGGCGGTTACCCGGAGGTGCTGGCCAGAAGTTCTCCCAAGCGCCGGGCCGCCTGGTTCGATTCCTATATCACCACCCTGGTGGAGCGCGATGTGCGCGATATGGCCAACATCCAGGACATCAGCGGCCTTATCCGCCTCCTGCGCCTCCTGGGCGCCCGCTCCGCCACACTGCACAACCAGGCTGAACTGGCCCGCAGCTTGGGGATGCCGGTCAGCACTCTCGCCCGCTATCTTCCCCTGCTGGAAGCCTTGTTCCTCATCTGGTTCCTGCCGGCCTGGTCGAGCAACCTGAGTAAGCGCCTGGTAAAATCGCCCAAAATTCATGTCTGCGATTCCGGCCTGGCCTGCCATCTCTGCGGAGCGGGCCTGGAACGTCTGGCCGACGACCCGACGCTGGCCGGGCGGCTTCTGGAATCTTTTGTCGCCGGGGAACTGCTGAAACAGAGCGGCTGGACGGAACACCCGGTGTCGCTGTACCACTACCGCTCCCAAAGCGGCGAAGAAATTGATGTCGTTCTGGAAGACCGGGCTGGGCGCGTGGCCGCCGTGGAAGTGAAGCTTGCCGCCAGTGTGGCCTCCCATGACCTCAAGAGTCTGATTTCATTCCGCGAGGCGCTGGGTGACCGTTTCGTCCGGGGAGTCATCGTCTACACCGGCCGGGAGCTTATTCCCCTGAGCGACAGAATTTTTGCCGTGCCGCTGGGCATGATGTTCGCCGGATGCCCTTGAGTCTGGAGATTTATCTGCCCGGCGACTTGCCTTTTCCTCGCTGATTGTCAAATTTGAATAGGTTGCCGGTCTCTATTATTTTTTGTCCCCACTTCATTCGCGCATACTGCCCGGCGAGTGTTTTCGCATTCGGATCATTCGGGCTGATGCGCAATTCCGGGCCGGTATCCCTGATCGTTCCCCCGGTTTTCAAGCTGAAAATGACCGTCCCCTTGGTGTCTATTCTAAACTTTATGTTGTCATTTTTCAGGCCTGATTCTTTGGATATCAGCTTTTGCATTTTAATAACCGCCAGCAAGGCGCGTTGATGTTTTTGATTGATTCCTTGAGCCGACAATACAGCCGCCTGCCGCTCTTTTGACAGCTTGGTCGCTCCCAGGGCATCCTGATATTTTTCATTGGAGTCATCAACTGAAAAACCAGGTTTGAGTTTTTTTGATCTCAAAACCTCCAAGGCAACTTCATGACCCAGGGCGGCGTGAGGCGGCCCCCCAATAGTTGGAGGAGATTGAGACAAAGTTAAGCTAAATTGAAGCCACTACATGTTGAATTTGAAACGAAAACAAAAGAGAAAGAAAAAGCAATTTTTTGCGTAACTTCTTCAAAAGCTAATATTATCATAACATCCTGGATGCGGCAATACAATATTTTTTATGAGGACTCAAAATCCTTCTCAGCAATGAATCAATTTTGAATTTGGCAGGAGTCAGGCGCTTTGTGTAAAGGTAAGATAGAAATGATAACGTAATATAGTAACGTAATGTAGTAACGTAATGTAGTAACGTAATGTAATGCGTGGATTAACTGATTAAGATGGCTGTTTGCGTGATGTCGCGTTTTCCTTGCTTTTCAACGACAAAAAATTAGCGCGTTCGCATATATGACGAAGCCGCAATAAGTCGCTGGGCCTGCCCCGAGTTGTTAGCGTCTTTCGGTCTTTAGTCTTAGGTAGGCTGAGAGGGAGACATAATATGCTATATATTGCGTCTCGCCTGTTTTACGCGCCTGTTTTTTAAGGCGATACCCCACCGAGATCTTCATCGCGAAATCGCGAACCCCTTAGTTGACTTTTTGCGGTTTCGTCATGAATGAGTAATCTAGGATAGGGAGCGCGACGCCCGCGGTCCCCCGCGCGGGAGCTGGGCATGGGGATGACGCGCGACAGTAAGGCGGAAAAAAGCTGGGAAAGGGTAAAAAGGCTGATAAGGCGAGGACCCAAGGCGCGGTAAACGAGTCGCGCGGGCGCCGCGCCAATGGTTGATGGCGCGCGGACGGGGCGGCGTCTAGGGATTGGCTAAATTTCGCCATGATGATTGACGCGCCTCCGTAGCGGGCGTTTGGGGAGGCGCGGAGCGAGGAAAAAAACCGCGAGGGTACGGGGCGCGAGCCCGCGCGCGAAAGCGCGGAAAGGATCGCGAAAATTAGCCGCCGCCCTCTCGCGGCGCGAGTTATTTAAAAAAACGTTCTTCCGGGAAGGCTTTAACGTAAATTCCCTAGCCGTTAGGGTTCTTGGAGGCGAAGATCGCGGTGAAATCCTCCTTAGAAAAAAGCGATCTCCGCGGATAACGGCCAAAAACCCTAAGCCTTCCGCGGAAGAACCTTGGTCGCGTCCCTACGATACGCCTTAGCTCAAAATATATAAGGCGCGGGACGCCGTTGGCGACAAAATTGAGCGTAATTATCGCGGCTTAAAAAATCATGGGTCGAACCAAAGCGATGAGAGCGATGAGGCCGCGCCGCGAGGGGAAACGATAAATGTTCTCCCAGGAAAAAATTGTCAGGCGTTTAAACGGTCTTCCATAAACTCCATGATTATGGAGTTGCGTTTTGAGCCGCGCGGCGAGAGACAATCCGGTATTATAATTGGAAATCGCCTACGCGGTCGGCGTTTTTCCTGGGAGAACCATGTTCGCGCCCATACGATACGTCTTAGAAACAGTCTAAGGCGCTGGGCGCCGCTTTCGTAGATATTTACAAGCCGCGCGTAAAAGCGAAAAGCGAAGCCCGCGAGGGGTTCCGAGGATAAGTTTGGCTTTTCGACATGATATATAAACGCGCGGGAGATACGGCAAAATAGCGCGAGAGCCCGCCTTTTCCGCCCTTCATGGATTTTGGCGAAGTTTTCGTTAAAGGCTTAGCGTGAGCTAAGTTTCAAGAAAAGCGTGGGTAACGCCGCGGGGGAGAGCTATGGCTTGAAAACTAATTGGAGACCTTTCTTGGGTCCCGTGGTTAAAACGGTCAAGCGCTTTTCCTTTTGAGTAAAGGCCGCGCGCGTTCTCTTAAGTACGCGAAGAGCGGCGCGTGGCGCGAAAAGAGTTCGGCCTTATGGCCTAACGGATGAATATCGCGTTAGGCGCTTATTTTTTCTCGCGCGGAGCGCGCGGAATCGAGAGGGGATAAAGGTTTGAGGCCTTGGCGTTTGAGGCGAACGCCTTAAACGCGAAAAAAATTGGCGAGCGAGCGCCGTTACGCGAAAGGCGCGCCTTTGGGATAGGCGAGGCCTTTCCCGTAAGAGTCGCGCGCGAGAGGGCTTTAGCCGCGCCAGGGCAAAGAGGATCCCCGGGAAAGCGGACGAAGGAGCGGGGCTCGTGATAAGTGGGGTCGTAAGGGGCTCCCAAGGACGCGTCGTGGGTCTCCGCGAATTCTAATGGGCGCGGCGCCGCGATTGGCGTAAGAAGTTCGGAGAGTGGCGTCTTGAGAAGGGAGCGCGGACGAGCGAAAGAAAACATAAAACACCAAACAGGAAAAGGGATATTTTAACGCGCGCGGAAAGTTAAAGGCCAAAAGCGTGACTGGATGAGGCGCGTCGGCGCGATTATCGCCGGACGCTATAAGCTTGCTTTGGAGATCGCGGGCTAATCACGCGCGCTTTCGCTAAAGCGCGCGCGAGCGAAATGGGTTAAAGTTATCCCATCTGGGGCGAAAAGAAGGCGAAAGTTAGAGAAGCGACGGTTAAAGAGCGCGTCGCGAAAAGGCGCGTTTTCGCTTAAAAAAGGCGCGCCGCGGCGAGGGAAAGCGAGGGTCCTCAAGAGGAGCCCAAGAGAGGCGAATAAGATTCCCATAAAGCGTCGCGTTCTTTTACTAAACGTCGCGAAAGCCACGGAATGGCTAACGTGGGACGGGAGAAAACTTGGAAAAAATTTAGCGATAAGAAGCCGCTTGGCGTACCCCCAAGGCGAGCGCGGATCCCGCGCGTGACGGAGGGCGTCGCCCATTGTGACTTGACGGAAAGGGCCGTAAATCTTGGGGCTTATTTGAGGACGCTAGGATAAACGCGCCGCCTTAAAAAGCCAGGAATGGCAAAGCCTCAAGCGGCGCCGTTATCTTTAGCGGAAATCCCTTCGCTAAATATCGCGAGATCCTTGTGGGGTTAGGTTTTGAGCGTCGCGGCGACCGCCGTGGCGAGCCGCTCCTTTAAACCTAAATCCCCGAGGGGGAAAAGGCGAGCTAAACGCTTCGCTCGCCCGCTTTTAAAATTTAGCGCGAGCCGCGCGATCTTCGCGCGGAAAGCGCGGGAAAAGAGGAAAACGAAGGTGGGAGGGGGAAAGCGCGCGAAGCGAGCTAAAGGGGCGCGCGCGCCGCGAAAATTCGTTGCCGAAAAACATAAAAAAACCTAAAAGCGGGAAAGCGCGCGAGCCCGCGCGCCTGCCAAAGGCCGGGCGAAAGGCGCCTCAAGAGAACGAGCGCTCTTTTGAGGCTATGAAACGCGTGGGAACGCCGAGTATGGCGGCGCTCCCGCCGCTCCGCGAGGGGCGCGAAAAAGAGACGAAAGGGACGGGGGAAAGATTGGCGGGGCCTTGGCGGCCCCGTTTTCCGGCGCCAAAAAAACTATCGTTCTTTAGTCGAAGCGCGGAGACGGAGGCTTTGGGAACGGAACCGAAATTTCTTTCCCTAAGCTCGCGTTTTACGTTAGAGCGTGTAACTACAACGGGTCAAGTCCCATTTGGCGCTCTTTAAAGCTAATGCGGGCTAAATTAGCCTCAGTGTGAAAAGGCCCCCCCGCATATTGGTTTGCTAATTGAAAATTGCCAGGCATGAGGCGCCTAAAAATATTTCGCGTGGCCCGCGATTTTTTTTCACGCGGCCCCTCGCGGAGGCCCCGGAGGCGCCAATCGCGAGGCGCCCGCCGTGCTATAATCCCGCCGTGAAAGACGATTCTTCCCAGAATAACGGCTCCGCGCCTTCCCGCGGCGAAGAGGGCGCCCTCCTTCCGGACGCGGAAAGAAGTTGCCAGGTGGCGGTGGAAGTGGCCGCGCCGGGCCTGTACACCTATAAAATTCCTGACGGCTGGGAGGTCAAGGTGGGCCAAGCGGTCCGGGTTCCCTTCGGCCATAGGGAATCTATCGGCTACGTCACGGGCGTGGGGACGGGCAAAGGCGACCTCAAGGCGGAACTTAAGGCTATCTTGGAGATAGTCCGCGAGGACTCGCTCTTCGGGGAAGAGATCGCGCGCCTGGCGCGCTTTATCTCCGCCTATTATTTCTATCCCGAGGGCCTCTGCTTCAAAGAAATCATCCCCGGCGGGCTGGCGCCTAAGCTCGTCAAAAAATACGCCCTGACTCCCCAAGGCTACGAGGACCTCCAGGGGACGCCGGAAGCCCTCAAAGCTTTAGCCTCCCCGGACAAGGGGAGCGCGCCCAAAGACGCGGGTCCGAGCGGGCCGGCGGACAATTTGGACCCCGACTCTTTTGACCCGGACCTAATCGACCCGGACCGTTTTACCCCGTCCGCCCGCCCGCGCGCCCCCCATAAGGCCGACGAGGCGAAATCCGGCGCGGCCAAGGCGCTCCGGACCCTTCTGGCCGCTTACCCGGAGGGGGAAACGGCCGCGAAATTCGCCTCCGCGGCGGAGCGGCGGAAGATCCAGGAGCTTATCGGCGCGGGCCAGGCCCGCGGTTACCACGAGTTCAGCGGGAAGGCCATCGCCTATAAGTATGAGTATTACCTCACGCCCCTCAAGGGCCCCGGCGCGAGCCTTCCCCGGTTGGGGAGCGCCGAGCTAAGGTTCTGGGAGATGATCCAAGGCGCCCCGGCCACGCCCCTTTCGCATTTTAGGCACTTCTTTCCCAACGCCCTGAGCCTTTCCCGCTCCTTGGCCCGCAAGGAACTCATCCATATCGAAGAGAGGGAAATCACCCGCGTGGACCGCGCCCGAGCCATCGATCTCCCCACGGGGAGCGTCACCGCGCTCACGGATGAGCAGGCCCTCGCCCTGGGCGCCATCGCGGAGTCCCTGGAAAAAGGCGGGAACCGGGGCTTTTTGCTTTTTGGGGTCACGGGGAGCGGGAAGACCGAGATTTACCTGCGGGCGGCCCAAAAGGCCTTGGAAAAGGGCCGGAGCGTCCTCTGGCTCGCCCCGGAGATAGCCCTCACCATGGGCTTGGAGGCGCGCGTCCGCAAGGGCCTCCCCGACTTGAGCGTGGCGGTCTTACATTCCCAGCTTTCCAGCGGGGAGCGCCACGATCACTGGCTCAACCTCGCCCGCGGCCGCGCCCGCCTCGCCTTGGGGGCGCGGAGCGCGGTCTTCGCGCCTATGCGGGATTTGGGCCTCATTATCGTCGACGAGGAGCATGACTGGGCGTACAAGCAGGAAGATGGCCTGCGCTACAACGGCCGCGATCTGGCCGCTTGGCGGGCCAAGGAGCGCGGGGCCACGCTGATTTTGGGGTCGGCCACCCCCTCCCTGGAGAGTTTCGAGGGGACGCGCGCGGGTCGCCTGGAGCTGCTGGTCCTGCGCCACAGGCCTCTGGGGTCGGTCCTCCCCGAGGTGATCATCGAGGACACCCGGCTCACGCCCAGAGGCTCCAAGATTATTTCGCGCCCCTTGCGCGAAGCCTTAAAGGACGCTTTCGCGCGCCGGGAGCAGGCTCTGCTCTTCATCAACCGCAAGGGCTACGCGAGCCTCCCTATGTGCGCCGCCTGCGGGGCCATTTTGAAGTGCCCCCACTGCGCTATCTCCCTTACCCTCCACGGCCCCGAGGGGCCGGCGGACCCCGAGGCCGAGGCCGGGGAAACGGCCGGGATCCATCCGGGCGGCTTTTTGACCTGCCACGGCTGCGGTTACCGGGCCAAGCCGCGCCTCGCCTGCCCCGAGTGCGGGGCGGGCATGGTGCGCTACATGGGAGTGGGGACGGAAAAGCTCCACGCGATGGTGGAAAAGGACTTTCCGGCCACGGGTTTGCGCTTGGACGCCGAGACCACCCGCCACAAGGGGGGCTTTAAGGAAATTCTCGAGACCTTCGGCCAGCGGAAGGCCGATTTTTTGGTGGGCACCCAGATGGCCGCCAAGGGCCACGACTTCGCTTACCTTACGGTGGTGGGGGTGGTGGACGCGGATATTGGGCTCAATTTGCCCGATTTTCGGGCCGCCGAAAGGACCTATCAGCTTTTAAGCCAGGTCGCGGGCCGGGCCGGGCGGGCCGAAAGGCCGGGGAAGGTGATTATCCAGACCCAAAATCCCGAGCACTATTCCCTGCGGGCCGCCCAGCTCCACGACTATGACCACTTCTACCAATGCGAGATCAAGATTCGCCGCGAATTGCTCCTGCCGCCCTTCGGGCGGCTCGCCCTGTTGGGCTTTTCCGGGGCCGACGAGCGGGAGGCGAGCCTCTTGGCCGAAAACGGCGTGGGAAGGCTCAGGGATTTAATCAAAGAGATGGAGCTTAGGGAAGTGGAGATCCTGGGGCCCGCGCCTTCCCCCGTCTCGCGCCTCAAAGACCAATACCGCTTCCAGGCGATGGTCGTCGCCAAGAGCGTCAGCGTCCGCCACGCCCTTTTGCGGGCCTTTTTGCCGGAATTCCGCAAAAAACTCAAAAAAACCGTTAAATTCGTCGTTGACGTGGATCCCTATCACCTGATGTGAGGCGCGCGCCGCCGCCGCGATTGTCGCGGTCGGGGCGGCCCCCCTTTGGGAAAAACGCCCGGGAAAAAAGGGGATAGCCAAGCGCCGGGCGCGGCGGGCGCCCCCAAGGTTCCCTTCCCTCGGGTGGCTTGAATAGAGTATTGTGCTAATTAGCGATAAAATACAGTCGTTAAGAAGAAATTTTGGCCAATCCTCGCGCGCGCGAGATCCCCCTCGCGGATTTGACCCCGCTAGCCTTTGAGGCGCCGCGAGGCGCTTAAAAAGGGCGCGCCCCGTTTATAAGGCGAGGGCCCGAGGAGGGCCTCGGGGCGCGGCCTTTCGGGAGGGGGTTTGAAGGGGAATTTCTTGGGGTTTCATGATGTGGAAAGAGGCCTTTAAGGCCGCCCGCGCCCAATTTATCGTCGTTTTTTTGGCCTTCGCGCTCCTGGCCTTTTTAGGCGGCCTGTCCGTCTACACGGTGGTCAGGGAAGAGAACGCCGAGAAGATCAACGCGTCCTTCGCGGAATTCGACCGCAACTTTCGTTACGGAACGAGGGAATTGCGCCTGGCCTTCGACGGGGTCCACGCCGCGATCCAGGATCTTCTGGACAAAGGGGGCTCGCGGGAGGAAGCGGAACTCTTTTTGGAGGAATACAACGCCGGTCTCAAAGAGCATTATCTGGGCCTGTTCGGGACCTTCGGGGCCTTCGGGGTCATCCGGGGGGAGTTCGTCGACGCCTTAGGCTTCCGCCGGACGGGCGCTTATGACCCCGCGACCCAGCCCTGGTATCGCCTCGCCCTGGACGCGAGCGACCCGGTCATCGCCCCGCCCGCGCGGGATCCCAAAACGGGGGAGACCGTTATCTCCATCAGCCAGGAGATCGCGGGCAAAAACGGCGTTTTTTACGGGGTCCTCTGCGTGAGCGTGGGCCTCAACTGGCTCAATCCCTATATGGGCTCGCTCCAATTCGCGGAGGGCGGCTACGGGATTTTGGCGAGCCCCCAGGGGATCGTCGCGCTCCACCCGGACGCGAGCCTTAAGGACTCCCCTCTCGCGGGGATTAGCGGGGATTACGCTCGCGTCGCGGCGGCCCTTTTTCGGGACGGGACCGTGAACGGGGCGCGGGTTCGCGACCGCGACGGGGGCGAGGACTTAGTTTTTTTCCGCGAAATACATGGCGGCTGGCTCCTGGGGGCGTCGATTCCTTTTGGCGAGTATTACGCCTCGCTGATATCGGCCTCCGCGGCGCTGGGGATCGCCGCCTTTCTCCTTTTCGCCCTCGTCTCGTGGCTCCTCTTGCGGCTCTTTTCCGCCAAACTCGTGGCCGACCAGGAAAACAAGGACAAAAGCGCCTTCCTGACGAGCGTCAGCCACGAGATCCGCACTCCCATGAACGCCATTATCGGGATGAGCGATCTCCTCCTCCGCGGCAAGAACGACATGTCCGCCCAGTGCCGGGCTTGGGCTTTCAACATCAAGCACGCGGGGGACATTTTACTGTCCATCATTAACGAGATTTTGGATTTTTCGACTATCCGCTCCGGCGCTTTCAAGTTCGTGCCGCTCAATTACACCCTCTCTTCCCTGATCAACGACGCCATTAACATGATTATGGTGCGGGTCCAGGAAAAGTCCCTCTCGTTTCTGGTTTACGTGGACGCGAGCCTCCCCAATGACCTGCGGGGGGACGTGACCCGGGTGCGCCAGATTATCCTCAACATCCTCTCCAACGCCGTCAAATACACTAACGAGGGCTACGTCTCCTTAGTCGTGGAAGGGAAAATCCGGCCCGAGGGGGGGACCATCGATCTTTCCATCTCCATCAAAGACACCGGCATCGGCGTCAAGCCCGAGGACAAGGGAAAACTTTTCGCGGACTACTCCAGGGTGGACCACAGCCAGAACCGCCACGTGGAAGGCACGGGCCTGGGGCTCACCATCACCAAGAGCCTGTGCGAGATGATGAGCGGGAGCGTGGGTTTTGAGAGCGAATACGGCCTGGGGAGCGTCTTTTGGGTCAAGCTTCCCCAGGTGGTGGCCAAAAGAAGCCATTTCGCGAGGGTGGAAAAAGCGGAAAGCAAGAAAGTTTTGGCCGCGACCATCCGAGACGACGTGGCCCAGTCCGTCAAGGCCACCCTCGCGAATTTGGGTGTGGAGTCCGTCGTCACCCGGACCATCGAGGAGTTTCGCGAGCTCGGGCGCGCCGAGCGCCGCTTTACCCATATCTTTGTCCAGTACCCCCTCTTCGAGCTCTTCCGGCGCGAGTTCCAAAAGCTCTATCCCAACGCGCGGGTGGCGGTGTTTACCGACTTCCAGGCGGGTCGGGCCGAAAAGTTTTTCACCTATATCGTGGGCCCCCTCTACAGTCTGCCGGTCGCGGAATTTTTAAACGACGTCTTGGCCTCCCGCCAGGGCGGTCGCTCCCGCCAGCGCCGGGAGCGGATGCTCATCCCCAAGGGCCGCATATTGGTGGTGGACGATTTGGACACTAACCTCCAGGTGGCGACGGCCCTCCTCTCGGAATACGGCTGTCGGGTGGACACGGCCTCCTCGGCCCTCGAGTCCTTGGAGCTCGTGGTCCGCAACCAATACGACGTCGTTTTTATGGATCACGTCATGCCCGGCATGGACGGGATGGAGGCCACCAAAAAGATCCGCTCCCTTTTGGGCGGGGCCTTCCGCGATCTGCCCATCGTGGCCCTGACGGCCAACGCCGTCGCGGGGGTGCGGGACATGTTCCTCGCGAGCGGCTTTAACGATTTCATCTCCAAGCCCATCGATATCGTGGCCCTGGAAAACAGCCTCAAGCGCTGGATCGCCCCGGAGAAAATCTCCTACGTGAACGAGGAAGCCTTGGCGAGCCAGGCCGCGGCGGCGGCCGCGGCCGAGGCCCTGGAAAGCGCGGGGGAGACGCCCACGGGCGCGCGCTTGGGGAGGGCCGGGGAGGAGACGGGGGCGGAGGCGGAAACGGGGCGGGGGGAACTCGCCGAGGAGGAGGCCGAGAGCGGGTTTACGCTCTCCGGGGCCCGGATTTTGGTCATCGACGATCTCCCCACCAACATTGAGGTCGCGCGGGCCATCCTCGCGGAATTCGGGTGCGCGATAGACTCGGCCCTAAGCGCCCGGGAGGGGATCGCCAAGATCCAGAAAGGGTCTTACGACCTTGTTTTCATGGACCACATGATGCCCGAGATGGACGGGCTGGAGGCGACGCGCAAGCTCAAATCCATGGAGGGGGGAAGGTTTAAGTCCTTGCCTATCGTCGCGCTGACGGCGAATATGGTCTCGGGGGTCAGAGAGACCTTTCTCGCCAACGGATTTAGCGATTTTATCGGGAAACCCATCGACGTCTCCGTTTTGGAAAAGGTTCTGGCCCGTTGGATTCCCTCGGACAAGCTGGTTTTCGGGGCCGCCCCGCCGGGGGAGGGCCCGGGCTCCCGGGCGGAGGAATTGCGCGACGCGGGCCTTAACGGCGCGGATTTCGCGGTGGACTTCGACGGCGGCGCGCGAACGGCCCGGACGATTGAAGGGTACCGGAGGATTCTGGGGGTCTTTTTAAGGGAGGCCGCCGAATGGGCGGACGCTTTATCCACCCAAGGGGAAAGCGTCGATCCCAAAACCCTGGCCGCGCTTTTGCGGAACATGGAAAGCTCCGCCGGGATCGTGGGGGCGACTGAGCTTGCCAGGCTCGCGGGGGCCTTAGGCAAGGTCGCCGAGGGCGGCGACCGACAGGCCGTGGAGCGCCAGTTCGGGGTCTGTTTGGCGGCTCTGCGGAGCGTGGCGGAGAGCGTGGAGACCTATCTTAAAGACCCGGACTACGCCGACGCCGCGCTCGCCGGGGCCGGGGCCGCGCCGCGGGCCGAGGGCGCCGCCCGGCGCGAGGCGCCCAAGCTTTCGCTGGCGCGTCCCGAGACGGCTAACGCCACGGCCCCGGCGGGGCGTGGATCCGGGGAAAATAAGCGCGCCAAGGCCTTCGCGGCCCTCATGGCCCTGGAGGAAGAGGAAAGGAAAGGCCAGCCGCGCCATGGAAAGGACGCGGAGAGGCCGACGGGCGAGATCGCGGAACTGGCGGAAATCAGTTTCGCGGAGGGACTCCAGCGCTGCCGGGGCTCGGTTTCCACGTACAAAAGGTTATTGGGGATTTATTTAAGCGATCTCGAAAGCTGGATTGAGTTTATCGAAAAATGCGACGCGTCGCCGGAGGCCGCGGATTTTAAGAGCCTCACGATTTCCTTCCACGCCATGAAGGGCGCCTCGGCGACCGTGGGGGCGAACGGCCTTTCCCAGGAGGCCAAAAAAATGGAGGACGCCGGGCGCGCCGGGGACATGAGATTTATCGCGCGCGACGCGGAGCGGATGCGCAAGATCCTGGAGGGCGTCAAATACAATATCAGCGCGTATATCGAGGACTGAGAGCCCTCCCCCGCGCTTATCGCGGGCGGCGCGAAATATTTTGCGGGCGCGTTACGGCTTAAGCCCCAAGGCGTTTTGGCTTGCGCGCCTTTCGCCGCGGCGCGATCGGCGCCGAGTTTTTAAAATTTTTTCCCGTTCGCGAGAGCGCCGCTGGCTCGGGGCGGATTTTTGTCAAAGCGCGATTGTTTATGTTGTTTAAGTATTTTATACGCCTATTGATATTCCGCGCGGTCGGCGCCTTATTTCGCTCTAACTTTTTTCCGAAGCTCGGAAAATTATTGCGTTCCGCGTTCTCCCGCGTCTTTAAATAATGATGAGCGCGCGAAAAGTCCCGGAACTTAAAAATTACTTGATTTTCAACGCCATATAAACGCAATACAGTATTGTAACATACTATATGCGGCGCGATGTTCCACCATACAACTGTAATGAAGGGTTTTTGCGCTTTCATCAAATAATAGCGGCGTTATTTAGTTTTGGCTCCCGCGATTTTAAAGGGACGAGGGGGCGCGGGCCGCGACGCGTTCGCTAAAAAGCGGCGTCCTCCGTCTTTCGCCAAAAAACGCGCTCTCTTTTAAGGTAACGCCTTGCGGGGAAGGGATTCGGCGCTCGTCAAACGGTCGCGCTTAAGGACGCGCGAGACAAAAAAAAATCAAAAAATTCGCGTCGCGGCAATTTAATAATTACCAAAACGCTGGGGGGGAAACGCGCCGCGCGTCCCGGGGGGCGTTACGCGCGCGGCGGGGAGCGCCCTGGGGCGAGAGCCTTTCCCCAAAGGCGCGGCTTCGCGGGCGCCCGCGTTGGGCGCGCTCGCGTCAAGGCTTTTTAAGGCTTACGCGGCCGGCGCTTATTGTCCGGTAGGGTCAAATGTGCTAGTTTAATGCCTTAATTCGGCCGGGAGGATTTTTTAATGGTCATGATCGCGCCCTTTCGGGGGTATGTCTACAACCAAAACGCCGTCGCGGATCACGGGGGGCTTCTCGTGGCCCCCCCATACGACGTTTTGACCCACGAGCGCAGGGAGGCCTTTTACGACAGCCACCCCCACAATTTTCTCCACGTGGACCTCGGGCGGGTCCTCGCGTCCGACCCCGACGAGCTGGCTTGGCACGACCGCTCCGCGGCTCTCCTGCGGGAGTGGCTCGCGAGCGGCGTCCTGCGGCGCAGGGAGAAGAGCGGCTTCTATCTGATGGAGACCGAGTGGGACCACCCTTTAACCGGCCAGAGGGTGACGCGGCGCGGCTTTATCGGCCTTACGCTTTTGGAGGAGCCTTCCAGGGAGGCCTCCATTAGGCTCCACGAGCAGACTTTTAGCTTCCATAAGATGGAGCGGCTCCATCTCATGAAGAAGACCCAGGCCCAGTTGAGCCCAATTTTCGCCTTTTTCCCGGATCCCGACCAGCTCTTTTTGAAGACCATCGGCTATTACGCCAGCCGGGGGCCGGACATGACCATCCGGGACCCCTCGGGCCAGCTCCATAAAACGACTTTCCTGGAAAACTCCCAAGAGACCGCCAGGCTGGCGGAAGCTTTGGCGGGGACCACCATCTACGTCGCCGACGGGCACCACCGTTACATGACCGCCTTAAATTACCGGAACGAGGAGCGCGCGCGCCTCCGCGCCCTGGGGAAGGAGCCTCCGGCGGGGAGCGCGTTGGACTACGTCATGACTTATCTCTGCCCCATGAGCGATCCCGGGCTTTGCGTTTTGCCGACGCACCGCATTTTGCGGAAAAGCGCTCTCTCCAACGAGGAGATCCTCCAGAGAATCTCCCCTTGGGCCGAAGTCCGCGTCCTTTCCTTCGGGGAGGGCGGAGAGCGGAACGCCTTGGACAATTTGGCGAAAAAACTTCTGGAGGACAAAAAAAAGGGGCTGACGGTCTTTGGCCTCCTCTTGCGGGGCGCGGATTTCTGCGGCTTTCTGAAGATTCGCGAAAAGGCCAAGGAGGCGTTGGCGGAAGCCGCCCCGGAAAAGGCGAGCCTTTCCCTCCTTGACGTCTCCATCTTAACCAACGTCATCTTGAAGGAGGCCTTAGGCGTCACCGAAGAGCTCATGGACGATCCCGACTGCATAAGTTACGTCTCGGAGGCGCGCGGCGCGGCGCGGCAAGTAGCCGATGGGGAGCGCGCGGCCTTTATCCTCAATCCCACGAGCCTGGCGGAGATCTTGAAAGTCACGGAGGCTGGCTACGTGATGCCCCGGAAGGCCACCTATTTTTATCCCAAGGTCTCCAACGGGCTGGTCATTAACCTTCTTGACCCCCTGGAGACGGCGGCGCGTCCGGGGGCGACGGGGCCTGGCGGTGGCTGACGGGAGGATCGCGGTTACCCGCGCGGCCCCGGCCAAAGCGAACCTCTTTCTCAAGGTCGTCCGGAGGCTTCCGAACGGCTACCACGAGCTCTATAGCCTTTTTGTCCTTATATCCCTCGCCGACTCAATAGAACTAAGGCTTCCCCCCAAAGGGGAAAGGGCGCGCGGGGAGGCGCGGGGAGGCGACATAGAGGACATTATCGCCGCCTCTTTCCCAGACCCGCTCTTTACCGGTCGGCCGGACGCCCTTTTCGCGTCGGGGGACAACCTCGTTTTGCGGGCCATCAGGCTCTTTCGGGAGAAGACCGGCTTCCCGGCGGGCCCGGTGGAGGTCAATCTTGTCAAAAAAATTCCCATGGGCGGGGGACTGGGGGGAGGCTCCAGCGACGCGGCCGCGGCTCTCTTGGCGCTCCGCGATTATTACGCCCCCCATCTCGGTCGGGAGACGCTCATGGAGTGGGGCCTCGCCTTGGGGGCGGATCTGCCCTTTTTCCTCGGGGGGGAACCCCTGGCCCTGGTCGGGGGAGTCGGGGAAAAAGCGCGGCCCTACGACGGGCCGCCGCCTCCCCGGGGGATTATGCTTTTGGGGCCGGGCAAGCCGCTTTCCACGGCCCGGGTCTTCCAGGCTTACGGGGAAATCGCCTTGACAAAAAAGGGCGCGGAATCTAGCATAGATGGCGCTGGGGAACGGAAAGGGGATGGGAACGGGGCCGCGTCGAGGCCCGCGTCCGTCTTATTTGGGGAAAACGATCTTTTTCCGGCCGCCGTCAAGCTCATGCCGGAGCTCTTGGAAGGCTGGCGCTTTTTGCGTCGCCGTCCGGCGGAAGCCCGTGGGATGACGGGGAGCGGCCCGACCCTCTGGGCCCTTTTTCCGGATCGCTTGGACGCGCTCCAAAGCGCTCTCCAAGCGAGCGCCCTCCTTACGCGCGAGGGGCTCCCTTTTGAGGCCCGCTCCTTTGAGCTGGGATCGCCCGCCTCTCCTGGCGCTTAGATGGGGGCCCGGCGCCCGCCGCGCTTTCCTTTTCGCGCGGGAATTGTGATATAGTGCTCTCTTCTCTTTCCCCTTTAAGAAGCGCTCACGCTGGGGCGTCGTCAAGTGGCTTAAGACACAGGGTTTTGGTTCCTGCATTCGAAGGTTCGAATCCTTCCGCCCCAGCCAACAAGGACGCGCCCGCGCGGCGCCCTGCTTCTTTATTAATTCGCGCTTAAGCGTAGGAGCGGGCAATGCCCAACGATATCGTCGTCCTCGCCGGCAACTCCAACAAGGCCCTGGCCATGGAGATCTGCGACTCCCTGTGGCAACCCCTGGGCAAGGCCCAGGTACGCCGTTTTTCCGACGGGGAGATCTTAATTGAGCTCGGGGAAAACGTGCGCGGTCGCGACACCTTTGTCATTCAGTCCACCTGCGCCCCCGTCAACGACAACATCATGGAGCTCCTCCTCATTATCGACGCCCTTAAGAGGGCCTCGGCCAGGAGGATCACCGCGGTCATTCCCTATTACGGGTACGCCCGCCAGGACCGCAAGGCGGCCCCTCGGGTGCCCATTTCCGCCAAGCTGGTGGCCGATCTTTTAACCGCGGCTGGCACCACCCGGGTTTTGGCCATGGATCTCCACGCGGGGCAGATCCAGGGCTTTTTCAATATCCCCGTGGATCACCTCTTCGCGGCCCCGATTATCCTGCAGCACATCCGCAGCCTAGAGCTCGAGGACGTTACGCTGATTTCCCCGGACGCCGGCGGCGTGGAAAGGACGAGGTACCTGGCCGACCACCTGGAAGCCCCCCTGGCCATCGTCGACAAGAGGCGGGACGCCCCCAACGTGGCGAAGGCCATGAACATCATCGGCGACGTGAAGGGCCGCCGGGCCCTCATCATCGACGACATGGTGGACACGGCGGGCACCCTGGTCCAGGCGGCCGAGGTGATTATGGACAAGGGCGCCGCGGAAGTCATGGCCCTGGCCACCCATCCCGTTTTTTCCGGGGAAGCCCTCCAGCGTATCGTCGACAGCCCCCTCACCCAGGTGGCGGTCACCAATTCCATCCCCCTTTCCCCCGCCGGCAGGGAGATTCCCAAGATTAAAGTCCTTTCGGTCGCCAAGCTTTTGAGCGAGGCAATCCGGCGCATCCACCACGAGGACTCCATCACCTCGCTTTTTGTCTGAAATAAAAGTCGCTTTTTGCCCGCCAAAGAGGTATAGTGCTCGTTTTACCGGGGGCGGATTCCCCGGTAGCCCTGGATTTAAGGGGTTTTTCCTTTTTCCGCTTCCGAGGCGGGGAAGAGGGGAAATCTCGGCTACTTTGTCTTTCTCGCGCGGAGGATTTTTTTATGGGTCTAGACACAGTTATCAACGCCCGGCCCCGTCAGGCCGGCGGCTCCAACGAGGCGCGGCGCCTGCGGCTGTCCGGCGCGCTGCCCGCCGTCTTTTACGGGAAGGGGAGCGAAACCCTGAGCTTGGAGCTGCGTTACGCGGACTTTAAAAAGGCCTTTTTAAACGACAGCGGCAACCGTTCCCTTTTTTCCCTCAGCGTGGAAGGGGAGGGCACCTTTCCGATCCTCGTGAAAGACTATCAGACCCACCCGGTGACCCGTAAAATGCTCCACGTGGATTTTCTGAAAATCGATCCCCAGAGCCCAATCGAGGTCAAAGTCCCGGTGATCCTCGTGGGCAAGGCCGTGGGCGTGGAACGGGGCGGCCAGATCCTCCAGAGCGAGCGGGAAATCGTCGTGCGCGGCCTGCCGGCGGATATCCCCGCCCAAATCGAGGCCGACGTGTCGGCCCTGAATCTGGGCCAGACCATGCATATCTCCCAGATTAAGCTTCCCGAAACTTTGACCCTGGCCCAGACCGTGGATCTGCCCTTGGCCGTGGTCGCCATACCTAAGGGCGCCAAGGCCGACGCCGAGAGCGAAGCCGCCGCGGCCGCCGCCCCCGTCGCCGTTCCCGCCGGGAAACCCGAAAAGAAGCCGGAAAAGAAGACGGAAAAGAGAAGGTAGGACTATCCCCGGCGGGGTACCTTCCCCCTTTGGGGGAAAAAAGGCGCCCCAAGAGGGCGCGAGCTTACTTTTCGCTCTTTCCCGCGCCTTTTAGTTCCGGGGCGCAATATTTCTCGAAGCGCGCGCTTTCGCCGCGCGCGACCTCCTTTTGACGCGAACCCTCCCTTGGGAGCCGCTTTTTCGCGCTTTTTCGCTTTAAAAAACGACGCGAGATTCGCCTGAAGAATTAAGTGGCCTGACCGGGGGAGGGTTTTATTTCGCGGGCAAGTCCGAGAGGGCTTTCGCGCCGTATTTTGAAGGGTTTTTCGCCTGATGGCGCGGCTTTTTCGCCTGGCGGCGCCGCTTTTCGCCAGAAGGCCTAATTCTGGGAAGGAGAGACAAAGGGAATGGAAGATTTTTTAGAACTCGCCAAAACGCGCCAGAGCTGCCGCGATTACCTGGACAAGCCCGTGGAGCGGGAGAAGTTGGAGCGAATTATCGAGGCCGCCCGCCTCGCCCCTTCGGCATGCAACAGCCAGCCCTGGAGCTTTGTCGTCGTCGAGACTCCCGCCACGGTCGCGGAAGTGGCCGATTCCACCACCATTTTGGGGATCAACAAGTACCTCAAGTCGGCCACGGCCTTTATCGTCGTTCTCGAGGAGACGGCGGAGCTGATCCAGAAACTGGCCCAGCTCGTCGACAGCCAGACGCACGCCCAGGGCGATCTGGGGGCCGCCGTTCTGAGCCTTTGCCTCGAGGCCGAGTCTCTGGGCCTGGGAACCTGTATCGCGGGCGTTTTCGATAGGCCCAGGCTCCGGAAGCTTTTGGATATTCCCCCGGAAAAGAAGATCTTCATGGTGGTGGCCGTGGGCTACCCGAAATCCGAGCGCGTCCGGGAGAAAAGCCGCAAACCCTTCGCCGAAATCGTCCGTTTTGTCTAAGGCGCGCGCCTCGCGTTCGCCTAGCTGGCGACTGCCCCACAAAGACGGGGACGGCTCATTTGAGGCTCCATGGCGCGACTCGCCCCCCACGAGCCGCGCGGCCCTGACCGACTTGGCTGGGTCTTAATGGGCCTTGGAGGGTCTTGATGGGCCTTAATGGGTCATGACCGGCCTTGACCGGCCCTTCAATCGGCGGCGAAGGATGGCCCCGTCCCCTGACGCGCCCGCGGGCTTAAGTTTTACGGTTTTTTAAAAAACCGACGTTTTAAAAAAATTTTGGCTTTATCGCGTATTTTTTGGATAGGGTAAATTTCCCGTCCTAAGGGAGGATCCATGGAAAAATTTTTTGATTTGGTCCTTAATCGCCAGAGTTGCCGGGACTTCGCCGACAAACCGCTGGAGCGGGAGAAGCTCGTCAAGATTGTCGACGCCGCCCGCCTTTCTCCCTCGGCCTGCAACTCCCAGCCCTGGAGCTTCGTGGCGGTGGACGATCCCCAAAAGTTCGCCGCGGTCGCGGAGGCCACGCTGATGTACGGAGCCAATTCCTATATCTCCAAGGCCAAAGCCATGGTCGTGGCGCTAGAGGAATTCGCTCCCCTCAAACCCGCCATCGCCAAGCACATGGACAGCCAGGTCTTCGCCCAGGGCGATCTGGGTGGCGCCGTTCTCAATATCTGCTACGCCGCGGAAGCCTTGGGAGTGGGCAGCTGTATTTTAGGGGCTTTCGATCGGGTCAAAATCCACGAGGTTTTGGATATCCCCCAGGAAAAGAAGATCTTCCTGTTAGTGGCCTTAGGCTACCCCAATTCCGCCAAGGTCCGCCCGAAGGCCCGCAAGCCCCTGGAAGAGGTCGCGCGCTTCGTCTAGGGTTTTTTTTCCGTTCTCGCTTTCCGCCAACCCCGGATCCTCTTTTTAGAGCGGTCCGGGGTTTTTTTGTCGCGCGAGGCGTTAAGAAATCTCTTAAACGCTTTTGAAAGCGCGCCGCCGCTTTTCGGGCCGGCGGCGCGCTTTCGCGCCGCGGGCGCCGGCGATTTCGCGGGGATGATTTTTCTCCACAAGGGTTTTAGCTTGTCGGGACGGAAGAGAATCGTTGTAAACGTTAAATGAAGCGAAGGGAGGGAAATGACGAAAAGGGAACGGCCTCGCGCCGCCGCGCGAGAGTTTCGCGGCGCGACGGGCGCGGAATTGATTATTTTCCGCCACTTAAGCGTAAACTATATAACTGAATATCGCGCGCCTCTTTTTTCGCGGCGCGATGGCGCTTAAATTTTACGCGTCAAAACGCGCGGGCCCGTATCGCGTAAAAGTTTCGCGGAGTTAATATTATCAAGGGGGAAGACTGTAAAAATTATGAGAGGCCAGAAGATATGGTTTTGGCGAGTGAGCCTTGGAAGGAACGGAAATTTCGCTCCGCGCGAGATAATTGAATCGCCGATAAGATCCGTTTTGGGGTAAAGACAAACCTTAGGAAATTAATTGGTTGAAGGCAAATATTCAATAAGGATTGAGGATTAACCGATATCGTCCACGCTTAATCGCTTCGCGACTTAAGGCCGCGCTCTCGCGGCGCGGCGTCGGAAGGGCGTTTGCGGAGCGTTTCAGGGTTTGACGCTATTCGCGAAAAAAATAAAGGCATTTCGCAAAAGTCTTAAAAAGAGTATTGAAAAATTAATTTTTCGCCGAATCGGGCGATTTGGCCGCGAAAGAAGTCAAATATTATCTCGCGCTGTGATAAGGTAGAGGAAGCGACGCGAATATTTGAGCGGAACCTTCAAGCGGTCTCTTTTGGCGCGTGAATTGTCGCGCGGCCCTCAGGGCCCAAAGTAGTCGCGGAGCGTATTTTTTTAACTTCAGGAGCGCGTGGATGGCCTTAGATTACCGTGATTATACCCTCAAAGGCGCGAAAGATTACGAAATAGCCGAGGCGGCCGAGGAAGAGCTCGCTCCCATCGCGGAAGTCGCCCATCGCCTGGGCCTTCTGGACGAGGAAATCCTTCCGCACGGTCGCTTTATCGCCAAAATTGACTACGCCGCCGCCATGGAGCGCCTGCGCTCTAGGCCCAACGGAAAATATATCGACGTCACCGCCATCACGCCCACCCCTTTGGGAGAGGGAAAATCCACGACGACCATAGGCTTGACCCAGGGCCTGGGGAAGAGAGGGCTCAAAGTCTCGGCGGCCATCCGCCAACCTTCCGGCGGCCCCACCATGAACGTCAAAGGCTCGGCGGCCGGGGGCGGCATGAGCCAATGCCTCCCCCTCGCGGCTTTTTCCTTGGGACTGACGGGGGATATTAACGCCGTCATGAACGCCCATAACTTGGGTATGGTGGCCTTAAACGCGAGGATGACCCACGAGTTCAATTACGGCGACGCCTATTTGGCGTCCAAAGGCCTTAGAAGGCTTGACATTGATCCCAACAGGGTGGAATTTGGCTTCATAATGGATTTCGCGGCCCAGTGCCTGCGGAAGATTGTCGTGGGCCTGGGCGGGAAAAAAGACGGCTTTTTAATGGAATCCCGCTTTGATATCGCGGTGAGCTCGGAAATCATGGCGATACTGGCGATGGCCACGGATATAAAGGACACGCGGGAGCGTATCGGGAGGATCGTGATGGCCTACGGTCGCGACGGAAAGCCTGTCACCGCGGAAGACCTGGAAGTGGCCGGGGCCATGGCCGCGTGGACCCTCTCGGCCTTAAACCCCAATCTCCTGCGGACCATGGAAGGTCAGCCCGTTTTGGTTCACGCCGGTCCCTTCGCCAACATCGCCCTTGGCCAAAGCTCCATCGTGGCCGATAAGCTCGCCTTGAAGCTCGCGGACTACCACGTGACCGAATCGGGATTCGGCGCGGACATCGGCTTTGAAAAGTTCTGGAACCTCAAATGTCGCCTCAGCGGGCTTATTCCCGACGCCGCCGTCCTGGTGGCCACGGCGCGGGCCCTGAAGTGCCATGGGGGAGCGCCCATCCCGCGCCCGGGAAACCCTCTGCCGCCGGAATACGGGGTTCCTAATCCGGCTTTGGTGGAAAAGGGGATGGACAACTTAATCCACCACCTGAAGATTATCCAAAAGTCAGGAATCAGTCCCGTGGTCTGCGTCAACAGCTTCGCGGCTGACTCCCCGGAGGAGTTAGCCATTATCAAAAGAGGCGTGGAGGCCTTGGGGGCGCGGGTTACCGTTTCCGACCATTGGCTCAAAGGAGGCGAGGGGGCCTTGGAGTTGGCGGACGCCGTTCAAGACGCTTGCCGAGAAAAAAGCGATTTCCGCTTTCTCTATCGCTGCTCTCTCTCTTTCCGCGAGCGGATAGAAACGATAGCCAAGGAAGTTTACGGGGCGGATGGCGTGGATTTCGCGCCCGAGGCCTTGGCGAAGCTTCAAAGTTACGGCGAGGACCCTAAAACCGATGGATTTGGGGTCTGTATGGTCAAAACCCATCTCTCCCTTTCCGGGGACCCCAATCTCAAAGGAGTTCCCAAGGGATTTCGCCTTTTTGTCCGCGACGCCCTTCTATACGCTGGAGCGGGATTAGTGGCGCCGGTGGTGGGAAGTATTTCCCTGATGCCGGGGACTTCTTCCGACCCCGCCTACCGGAAGGTGGACGTGGATCTCGCGACGGGTAAGACGCGCGGTTTGTTTTAGGGAGAGGCGATTTTTAAGGCTCGCGCGGAACGGCGCGCGCGTTTTTTCCCGAGAAACCGGTAAATGGAAGATGTTTCGGTAGCGCCGCCGACGCTTGAGGGAGGGTTTGCCGCCCCCCCCTGTCGATGGATCTCGCCCAAGCCGCGATTGGAAAATTCCCAATCGCGCCGCGTGGATCTTGAGTTTCCAACTGACGGCGATATCCCGCCAGTTTTTCAGTATCCTTTTACGGGCTTGGTTTCTAGGAGGTCTTAAAATCCAGAATCTCCGACAAGATCGATTTGCCCTTTAAGGATACAAGCTCACGCGGATGGCGCGAAATTCAGGGAACCTCGCGGATTTTCACTTACCTAACTCGCGTTCAATGTCTTCAATCGTCAGTTTGTCCAAAACAGCGTGACGCTCATTAGCGTAATCGCCTTCGCCACGTTCAACAGACGGATAAAATACGCCGTCCCTACTGGGCCGAGCGCTTTGGTCAAGGCTTCAACGCCCTTTTTGCGTAGCAGACTGGGGTTGCGGTAATCGTCGGAAGAATTATTGTTCATTTCGCGTTTTCTCCATCAACCAAGCGAGAGGATTATTAACGGGGAGGCTGACCTCAAATCTGGCCGCAATTTTTATAAAAGCGTCGTCCGCGGTCAACAGGGCGTCCCGGTTGTAAATATTGGGCCAGATGGAGGCTGTCAAAAAGCCTCAAGCCTAAACGTTGTGGGCCTCTGGAAGGCGCTTTGACGCGCTCATTCACTGTCAGACGGGAACTACGCGACGAATAAAGGTCCAGAACTTTTGACAGCCTGTCTTGGTCGCCCATCTTCGACAGCTCAAGCTCAATGACATCGCCGCCAGCCAATCGCCAAATATGGGTCTTACGGCGCAGCAAGATACTTAATATGGATTAGGCCTCAAAATAAATCCGATCCTGAGACAGGTCGTCAAAGGGACGGTTTAAGCGACAGACATCAAGGTAAATGTTCGTTCTTTAGCCAAATCGCGGTTTATCGCAAGCCATCATTACCCATTTATTTAGTTTAACAGCAATCAACGGCGCGAGCGAGAGACTAATGATGCTTCCATTAGCTTGTAATTTCCTAAAATCGCTATCTAGGCCTGTCCCATTTTCGTTATAAAACCTGTCCCGCGTCCTTTCGTTCGGAGCGCTCAGGGCCTCCCTCGCGCCGCGCTAGCCCTCACTCCCGCCGCCTTGCCCGTCACTCCTATCAGGAGCCCCTGCAAGCGCGGGATGTTGGAGGGGCGCTAGAGCTGGGAGGCGTCCTCGGTTCCAACGCGTCTCGTTTTGGCGCGCGCCGGCCCCTTCGCCAACATCGCCTTGGGCAAAACGCCATCGCGGCCGATAGACTCGGCTTGAATCTCGCGGACTAACGCGCGCCCGAATCCGTATTCGGCGCGGACATAGGCTTTGAAAAGTTCTGAAACCCCGAGCGGCTCCTCCGTTAAATACTCTGACTCTGACGCTTAACAAGGCGCGGTTTATGACATCAAAATGTAGTGGCGTATGTTTCAAAATTTAATTGGGCAAACATTGAACGGCTCAAGAATTTTTCTTTTCTCTAAGCGCTTTTTTTAACTACGCCCATTTGTAAATTCTATCTTTTACGAAAAAACGGTATAATATAATGGCGTAAATTTGGTCTAAATCGAGCGAACGCGCTTCGCTTTTTTTACGCTTGGCGCGAGGAAAATTTATGAAACCGCTACCGCTTAACTATCAGAATTTTTCAGAAATCATTCGTGAAGGATATGTTTACGCTGACAAGACCCCTTTTATCGCTAAGATGCTCAGCGAAGGCAAGAACTATTTCCTGTCCCGGCCCAGGAGATTTGGCAAATCTTTTTTTTTGAGCGCTATTAACTCGCTTTTTAGCGGCGATGAAGAGCTTTTTAAAGATTTATGGATTGGGCAAAATAAGGCGTTTGATTTTTCCAACAAATTTTCCGAAATTTCTCTTGACATGGCCGTGAACAGCTCAAGTCCTCGTTCCCTTGAAGAAGGTATTAAAGAACAGTTGAGATGTTACGCGAAAGCCGAAGACATTAACATAGAAGCGTATAACTTAGGCTCTATGTTGAGCATTTTGATTAAAACGCTCAAACTTAAATATGATCGAAAAGTGGTTCTACTTGTTGATGAATATGACTCACCCGTAAGCGATCACATTGATAATATAAAATTGGCCGAAGCGAATAGTGAAGCTATGAAGTATTTTTATCGCAAACTTAAATCCCTTGACGCTGAACTGCGTTTTGTTTCTGTAACAGGAGTTACACGCTTCGCTTTCATGGGTATTTCAGCTGGTCTTAATAATTAAATTGATATGACTTTAAATCAGAAATACGCCGGAGTTTGCGGGTTAACCCATGAAGAGTTCGATAAATATTTTACCGATAACCTTGCGAGTTCTTTGGATATAATGAAGGCGAATGGCCTTCTCGCCGGAAAATTTACCATTGACCAGCTTCGTTCAAAAATTTTCAAATGGTACGACGGTTATAGTTGGGACGGTAAAACTATGGTCATGAACCCTTACTCAATCATCAGCTGTTTGAGCAATTCTGATTTTTCCGATTATTGGATTCAAACTAATCCGTCAGTTTACTTTCTGAATAAAATCTCGACGAATAATCCCCTTGATTTGCTTGACGGAGAATCCAATCAATTGCCTGAAAGAGAACTCGGCATGGCTGAGGTTGGAAATCTTGAGCCGATACCAGCCTTGTTTCAGACAGGATATTTAACAGTAGATAAATATTTTAGCGTTCCTTCACAAGGATCTTCTTATACATTAAAAATTCCTAATTGGGAAATTAAAAATTTTAGATATAACATATTCTCAAATAATTTGTTTCAAACTTTGAATATAAATTCAAAAAATGAAAGAATACAATTATGTGAATCTTTAATTGAAAAAGATTGCAAAAAGTTTACGTTAATATTCTCATCTCTTTTTGCTGGTCTTCCCGCAATTCACCATCAAAACAATGAATCTCGCTATTTCAAAATAATGTATGGTTATCTTAATGGATTAAATTGCTTAGTTCTTCCTGAGCCGCCAATAGCCATCGGTACTCCCGATTTGATTGTAGACTTTCCAGGAGAAAATTGCGCGGAATAATTGAAATTAAATTCAGCGCGGAAAAATTTGCTGGCAAAACCGCCAAAACCAAACTTTTAAACAATTTAGCTAAAAAAGCCCTCCTCGCGATAGATGGCAAGCGTTATTCTTGGTCATCGAGGAGAGATGACGCGACTCTTCTTGTCAATGTTGGCGTTGGAGTCACGTTCCGTGGCGAATGTTTAGTTCGAATTGGCGATTGAATTCTGAAAATCAGTTCGGCTTGTTCCTTAGTCTTTGTTTTCTCAATAGTGAGAGACGATATCATAGTAACTGAGTGAGGCGTTTGCCATGACCAATTGGCGCTGGATATTTCTGACTCGCGAGGAACAGATCTCCATGTTGGACATCGCGCGAAAGAGGAAAAACGCAGCGAGAGCTAATAATATATTCCTGATCTTTTTGTCGCGCGATATGATGATTATCTGGTAGTCGAGATCATAACCCAAACGCCACGGCAAATAGCTCATATAATGGCTTGTCTTAAAAACATGTTTTATCGCGTAAATGGTTGTTTATCAAAACGAGATAAGGGGGCAGGCGCAAAAAACAATTTAGCGGAAGCGTTCGGCGAGGCGATATTTACACGGAAGCTTTCGGCCATTTAGCCATAAGTTTTACGCGCGCCTGGGTTTGCTCTTCATTTTCCAGGATGGCGATGGCGCGGCCTCTCCCATAAACGCCTAAACCTAATTTCAATATTTTCTTGGCTTTGGCTAAATAAGGCCTTAAGTAATTTTTCTCGTCTATGGATCGCAACGCGGAGATCGCGAGACGATCCAAAATTGTTTTGATTTTTTGGTTAACGGCAATTGGATGTGTCTCAGGGTTTCTGTATTTCAGCTCGACTATAACGTACAGATCTTTGTCAATAACGCAAACAATGTCTGGGGTCCCATCGGCGCCGGGTATTTCGGGAAACGATACTAAATCCGCCAACCCTTCAAGATAACCGTAAAGAACGCTATGATAATAGGCTTCTTTTTGGATATGAAGAATTGCCGGAATCGCGCCAAAAAAAGAATCAATTAGCGTTGACAGCTTATTGGAGTCCTCGGCAATAATTGTCTTTGTAAAATCATTTTTTTGCGATCGCTTGTCGATATCTAAAAAATTATACAAACTATCAGAAAATTCTTGTAAAAAAGATGGTTTTACCTCTTCATTAGGCGTTTTAAAAGTATAATAGAAATTGTTTTCAGCGGGCGTAATTTTATCTATTGTTAGATATCCCGTTTGGAATAGTGACGGAACAGGCGTCATAGAGGTAATTAACGAGGCTGATTCAATTGATTCCTGAGACAAATATCGCAGTTTATCAGAGGTTAAGTCTAAAGGATTTTTGGACATAATTGCCTTCAAAAATTTTTTAGACGGCTCAAGGGTGGCCCAATAACTTTTCAAATCTTTATTTTCAAACGAGTTAAGAAGCGAAAACGGATTAAGGACTCTTGTTTGTCCATCCCAGCTATAGCCATCATATTTCTTAAATATCGCGTCGCGAAATTCAGATACCCCATAATGTTTATCTAAAAGTCCTTTGTTTTTAAATACTTCCATAGTTATTTGAAAACGGTCAGCGAAACAATTGTCAAATTCCTCATAAGTAAACCCACAGATGTCAGCTCGCTCTTGTACCATGGTTAAGTCAAAGAGATGGTTAAGAACTCCAGACCGCCATAATAATTCATAACGCGTTACGCCGGTGAGCATCACAAAACGCAAGTTTGGCTGGTTTTCTTTGAGGATTGAATAAAAGCCTCTTAAAATATATGAATTTTTTTCCGCCAAATCAGGATTTGCTATTACTGAGCTAATTGGATCGTCATATTCGTCGATAAGCAAAACGACATTTTTTTTAAACTTGCTCTTAAGGGCTGATATGAGAACCCGAAACATCGCTTCAGGAATATCATCATTAAGAGATAGGCCGTAAGAAGCGGCGATATCTTGAAGTTTTGTTTGGAGGGCGCGCGTAACGATCTCAGGAGAATAATTTGACATGGACATCGATAAATTGATGACAGGGTAGTTATCGTTAAAGTCGTAATTCGGCTCTATTCCGCTAATCCATAAATTTTTAAAAAGCCCTTGAGGATTTTGTTCAGGATCCGAAGGTCCTTTAAAAAGGGCCTCAAATGTGCTCAAAAGCAGTGATTTGCCGAACCTTCTTGGCCTGGATAGAAAATAGGCTTTTTTGGTTTTCGCCAGTTCCCAAACGTGTTTTGTTTTATCAGCGTATATAAGGTTATCCTCAATAACGTTCGCGAAAACCTGATTGGTTGAATCAATACCTTTCATTCGTTTCACCTGACTGACTGTGATCTTGTAGCTAACAAGCGATATGGTTATCTTAACAATAATATCGCCAATTTTCACGCGAGGGAAGTTAAATCTTAAAACATTCGGGTCACTCCCTGAAGGATCTAAATTTAAAAAACGGTCAATTTACCCATAAAACATGAATATCCGACAAGAGATTACGCGGAATCCCGCGAAACTCGCCGCAATAGGCGACGATAAAGCTGGGAGCCGACTTCTTAACGCGTCGGCGGCTAACCCCGTCGAGACTAAATATTATTTAGCGCAAAGCGCGCTATTTCGCAACTATTTTATGAAAGATATTTCCGTTCTTGAGTTAATAAGGCGTAGTTAAACAATTTTTCGCTGGCCTTTGGAGCTACCATTGACGCCTAGGCTTTTCACGCGAGTTAGGTTGGGAAAGCGCTAGGAGTCTCGCTTGGGGTTCTGGCGCCGGTAGCCAGGGGCAGCTCTCGTCGACCTCTATCCCCCTTTTTTGAGCCACAATGTATTTTTTGGAGGCAATCTTCGCGGTCATCTCTCGATAGATCCACTATTTTTAGCCTCTTCCCACTTACGCTCTCTTCGGGGTGGAGGGGGGAGGCGCGCGGAGGCGAGGGATTGACCTAAAAACGCGGCTTGGTCAATGGTATGAAGCGCGGTCAAAACAGCGGTAGGCTAGCTCTCGCGGCGGCGACCATTCGAAGGAACTGACGCTTGTCCCAAGGCTTGATCAAGACCACAAGAGCCTGGAGCCTTAGACAAAAGAGCGCGGGCCTGGGCATAGGCGTAAGGCGAGCCAAGAAGCTGTCGCGACTCAAAAGGACAAATAATTGCGTCCACTCGCGAAATTATCGCGGGTAACCTTTAATGGGCCGATTAGGAGGAGCCTGGCGCCCCGGTTAGCTGAAAAACCATCGCGCTCAAAAGTAGAATTCGCCATTTTAGGAGGATGGACCAATAGTAAAGCCTTGGAATACATGATAGCCCAGAGAGAAAATCATTCATCTCATGGAAACCGTAACGCGGTTCCTTCCGTCCCACATTGTCATCCGCTTAACCGCAAAGTTATTGGTGGGTGTCCATAGTTAGCCATGAAAGCCAAAGCGCCATCCGTAATTGGTATTAAGGATATCTGGCGATCGCTAAATACTCTGATAATGAAACTTGAACGAGAGAGGCTGTTTCTTGGGTATAATTTAAATCAATAAATCTTTGTCTTAGGGACTGTTCATCAAGCGGAAAGGGCGTAGCGGTCGTTAAAAAGATCAGTAGCTTTCAAAGCGGCATAAGATTTGAAACCAAACGCCGCGTCAAATAGCTAATATACAAGGATTATCGCGATTGAGTTGACGCCGATTGTAAGCTGAAGACGCTGACGAGAGGAATAAACTATTTTTTCCAATTATCATAAAATTTCCTATGAAGCGATGTCTTTTTAGGGTAATACGCGCGCGTTAAATAAATAAAGCTCAGAGGCGAAGAGGGAAGAATATCCACGATGGGAATAGAATATGTAGGTAGCGCGCCTTTTTATAATCGGGCGCGATTTCGATATAAATTTTAAAAATGTGTCTAAATATTTCCTCGAAGTCAAGAATCGCTCAAAATCGCTCAAAATTTAGGGCGCGCGAATTATTATTGACTCGTCCCGCGTCCGCGCGCGGCGCGACGGATTAGGCTTTCCGACTATTGATACCTTAAGGCTTCGATGGGATTCTGTCCGGAAGCCTTCCAGGCCGGGTAGAAGCCGAAAAAGAGACCCGTGGCCAAACTGACGGTAAAGGAGAGCAGAAGGGAAAAGGGGGTAATCTGGATGGACATCTTCCAAACGCTAGAGACGACGAAGGCGCCCGAGGCCCCTAAAAGGAGCCCTAACAGGCCGCCCGTCAGCGAAACCAGAATAGCCTCCAGGATGAACTGGGTCAGGATATCTTTTTTGCGCGCCCCGATGGCGAGCCTGACGCCTATTTCCCGGGTTCTTTCGGTGACGGAAACCAGCATGATGTTCATGATGCCGATGCCGCCCACCGCCAGGGAAATGGAGGCGATAGCCCCTAAAAGAAGGGTCATGGCCCTGGCCGCCGCTTCCGCCGAGTCCATGACCGCCGAAAGGTTATTTAAAAAGAAATCGTCGTCCTGGAGAGAATCAAGGATATGGTGACGCTCCCGCAATAAACTCCTAATGTCTTCCTGGACGTGGTTCATGTCCGCGCCTTCGCGCGCCTTGATCATGAGCATGCGGACCACGCCCTGGAAATGGCTGCCCTGGAGAAAGCGGTTAAAGGAGCTGAAAGGGACCAGGGCGATATCGTCTTGGTCGCGCCCGTCCAGGGATTGACCTTTGGGGGCGAGGATCCCGGCCACGACAAAAGGCGTCGTTCCCACGCGCAACGTTTTTCCCAAAGGATCGTCGCTTCCGAAGAGTTCCTTGGCGGAGCTTTGTCCCAGCCAGATGACCCTCGCCGCGGATTGGCTGTCGATGGAGTCCATTTCCCGGCCGTCGGCCACGTCCCAGGAGCGCACGCTGAGGTAGCGCTCGTTGACCCCGTTGACCATAACGTTCCAGTTACGGCCTGAGTAGACGAGCTGCAGGGACGCGAAGGAAACGGGGCTCACGGCCAAAATGTCGTCCAAGCCCTCAATGGCGTCCCCGTCCGCTTGGGTGAGATTTTGGCGGCTACCGGACCCGGATCTCACCCCCGCGGTATTTTGGAAACCCGCGAGCACGATGAAGATATTGGTGCCGAGCGCGTCCACCTGTTTTTTAATGGTGACCCTGGCGCCTTCCCCCACGGCCAGCATGAGGACCACGGCGCCCACCCCGATGACCATGCCGAGCATGGTGAGAAAAGTTCTGAGCCTATTGGAGCCCATGGCCCGGAGGGCCTCTAAAAACATGGCGGGAAACATCAGAGCGCCCTTCGGTGGAGGACGGGACTGTCCTCCACGAGGAGGCCGTCGCGGAAACGGACGATTCTTTTGGCGCAGGCCGCCACGTCAGGCTCGTGGGTCACGAGGATGAGGCTCGCCCCTTCGTTGTTGAGGGAGATCAGCAAACTCATGACGTCGTCGGAGGTCTGGCTGTCCAAGTTACCGGTGGGCTCGTCGGCCAAAAGCAGCTTCGGCTCGCTCGCCAGGGCGCGCGCGATAGCCGCTCTTTGCTGCTGGCCGCCCGAGACTTGGCTAGGCCGATGGCGCGCCCAGGGCCCCAAGCCCACTTTTTCCAAAAGCGCCAGGGACCTCCTTTTCCTCTCCGCGCTTCCCACCCGCGCGTAGAGGAGAGGCAGACCCACGTTTTCCAAGAGATCGGCCTTGGGGAGGAGGTTATAGCCCTGGAAGACGAAGCCCAGAAAAAGGTTGCGGGTCCGGGCCAGCTCGTTGGGGGAGAGGGTTAGAACATCCTGGCCCAAAAGGGAGTAGACCCCCGACGTGGGCGTGTCCAGGCAGCCTAAGATGTTCATGAAAGTGGACTTGCCGGAGCCAGAGGGGCCCATAATGGCGGTAAACTCCCCTTCCCGGAAAGTAAAATTTACGCCATGGAGGACCTCAAAGGCGCCCGCGTCGGTAACATAGGCCTTTTTGAGGTCCTTCGTTTCCACGAGATAGGGAGTCGCCATGGTTTTTAGCGCCTCCCCGGGGCCGGTCCCGCCCTTCCGGGGGTAAGGAGGGTGCTTTGGGTGGTCTGGGCGACATCCTCGGAGATGATGACCATGTCCCCGGCTTGGAGGGCGCCGCTCTTGACCACGGTGTACCTCAGATCCGTGGCCCCCAGGGTCAGCTCGACGGCTTTAGGCCTTTGGTCTTTGCCTAAAACGTAGACCCGCCCGGAGGTGGGGAGATCGTCTTTGGAGGGAACGCCCTGAAGGGATTTGGAGGGAGCGTCCAGGGCGGGCGCGCCGTTTGGGGGGGCGCCTAACGCGGCGCTTTCCGGCTCGGCCGCGGGGGGAGGCGCGGCTTGTCCCGCTCCATTAGCGTTCGCCGCGTCTTCCGGAGGGCGGAAATTTAAGGCGGAGTTGGGCACCAAAAGAACGTTGTCCTCCCGATAGAGTTCAATGTCCACGTAGGCGGTCATGCCGGGAAGAAGCGTCAAGTCCGGATTTTGGACGTCCACGACCACGTCATAGGTGACGACGTTGGAGTTGATGATGGGGTTCAGGCGGATCTGTCTGACGACTCCGCTAAAGGTTTGGCCGGGAAAGGCGTCCACGGTAAAAGAGACGGCGAGCCCCGGGGTGAGCCTCCCGATGTCCGCTTCCGCGAAACTCGCGTTAATCTGCATCTTGGAGAGATCTTGGGCGATATCTATTAAGGTGGGCGTCTGAAAACTCGCGGCCACGGTCTGGCCCACGTCCACGGCGCGGTTGATGACCACGCCGTCGACCGGGGAGACTATTTGGGTGTTGTTGAGGTTATATTGGTCTTGGGCCAGCTGGGCCAGGCTTTGGGCGACCGTGGCCTTGGCCATGTCCAGATTGGCCTGGGCCGTGTCCACGTCCTCCCTGGGGCTGGAGCCTTGGGCGAAAAGCTTGGCCTGGCGGTCGTATTTTACTTGGGCTAGTTTTTCCTGGGCTTGGGCCGAGGCCAGATTGGCCTCCGTCATTTGGACCTTGGCGCGGAAGAGTTCGTCGTCTAAGGTTAAAAGGAGCTGCCCTTCCCGCACCTGGTCATTGAAATCCACCAGCATGCGCAGGATAGTCCCGGAGATTTGGGTGCCCACGCTGACCACGCTGACGGGATTGATGGTGCCGGTGGCGGAGACCGCGACGCGCAATTGGTTATTAATTACCCTTTGCGTTCGGTAAAAAGTATCCATTTTTTCCGCGCCGCAAGCGCGAAAAGTCAGGAATCCTCCGCAGGCGAGGAAGATTAAAAGGGGGATAAAATATTTTTTGCGGCGCATGTTCTCTCAAACCTGGCGGAAAATTAAGGCGGCGGAGTGGCCCGCGACTTAAAACCAAGAAATAAGCATAATCCAGGCCAACCCCTCGGGAATCGCGATAGTCGCGTCGCGGGTCTCTCCGCCAAAGCGCCGAAGCGCGGCGCGAATACGCCGAAAACTTTCGCGTGAGCGTCCGTCTCCAGAGGCGCGCGGCGGCGGGCCCTTGGCCCTTGCGCGCCTCGCTTTGTGAGGCCTCGTCGCGAGTCCCCGGGCGCGAAGGGCGAGTCTTTATGAGACGCTCGCTTGATCCGTAAAAGAGGAAAGCGTCTCCGGGCCTTTTAAGGAAAGCGCGGGGAGGAAAGCGCGCGGCGCGCCGCGCGGGGGAAGCGCGGTTTAAGTTTAAAGGAATTGCCTCTTTTCGCCAAAATCCCGTAACTCCTGGAAGGCCCGGGGGATAAATTCCTGAATTTCCCAAGGGGAGAGCCCCCAGGGCCCTTTGGCCTCCGCGGCTATCTCCCCGGCTAAACCGTGGGCGTAAACCGCGAGGGCGCAGGCCTTGAAGGGATCCATTTTTTGGGCTAAGAGGCCGGTTATGAGCCCGGTTAAGAGATCTCCCGAGCCGCCCGTCGCCAAAATCGGGGAGCCAGAGTCGTTGACGAAAAAACGCCCGTCGGGTCGCGCGATTATGGTCCGAGGCCCCTTGAGGACAACGATAGCGCCTCGCTCGCGGGCGATTTGGCGGGAAGACTCGAGCTGATCGCGGGCTATCTCGGCGCTGGAAACGGAGAGAAGGCGCGCCGCTTCCCCGTAATGGGGGGTTAAAACCGTGGGCGCCGCGCGGGATAGGAGCGCTCGGGGACTTGGGGCGAGGAGGGTTAAGGCGTCGGCGTCGAGGACTAAAGGGAGGGGGAGCCGCGCGGCGAGCGTGAGCGCGCAAGAGGCGGCGCTCTCCGAGAGGCCCATGCCGCAGCCAAGGCCAAGGGCGCTTTTGTTACCCATAAATTCCAGAAGCGCGTCCGCCGCGGACTGGCCCAGCGCCGCCCCGGGGGACTCGTCCAAGGGAAGCGTCATAATGGCGGTGAGCTTTTGCGCGAAAATGGCCGCGAAAGACTTGGGATGGGCGGCGGTCACGAGGCCGGCGCCCGCCCGCAGGGCCCCCAGGGCGGCGAGGGTTAAGGCCCCCGTTTTGCCGGGCGAGCCCCCCGCCACCACGGCGTGGCCGAAGGTTCCTTTGTGGCCGTCGCGGGGCCTTAAAGGGAGGAGCGTGGAAACGTATTCTTTGGTTAAGAGGATTCCCAAGGGCGCGGGGGAGAGCATGGGAGGCGAAAGGCCGATATCCCCCAGGCGGACAAGGCCCGCGAGCTTGGGGCCGTTACCGCTAAAGAGCCCGGCTTTGTAGGTTCCCAAGGAAACGGTCAGATCCGCCGCTACCGCTGGGCCGAAAAGGGCCCCCGTGGTCGCGCAAAGGCCGGAGGGGACATCCACGGCTACGACTTTAAAGGTTCGGGGAGCGTCGCGGAGGGCCTCCAAAACGCGCTTTTGGGGGTCTCCGATTTCCCGCGCGAGGCCGGTGCCGAAAAGAGCGTCGATGACGAAATCGGCTTCATTAAAAGCGGGTAAGAGGTCGCCCTCGTGGGAAATGGTAGACAGCGGGATATTTAAGAGGCGCGCCGTCTGATAGTTGGGAAAAGCGTCTCCCGTGGGAGCGGCGCCGGGGGCGGCTACTAAATATCCCCGGACCTGGTGGCCAAGAGCGTGGAATAGGCGCGCCAGTACCCAGCCGTCGCCTCCGTTTTGCCCCGGTCCGGCGAGGATAATTATCCTCTTCCCGGGCTCGCGCAGGGTCGGAAAGAGCGCCAAGGCATGCCTCGCGACGGAGCGGGCGGCGTTTTCCATGAGGACCGCGCCTGGGAGAAGGAAACTTTCGATGGCCGTTTTGTCTATCGTGGCGGATTCTAGCGCGGTGGCGACATAGGGAGGGTAAGGGAGCATCGTGAGTCACCTGGAGGGAAGAATTGAGGCGCGAGGTTTATATCAAGCGCTAAATTTAAGTTAGCGTCGGCGAGGAAGGCGTGGAAAGGGAGAGAATCGCGTAAAGTCGCGGAAAAGTTATTGCGACTACAGTCTAAAATAAGCGAAGGCGAAAAGCAAAAAAAGCGAAATTATTATAAAAAATAACTGGAAAAAGTAGGCGCGAAAATTACGGGTATTTGAGGTGGGAATTGGGTATCCGTTTACGGTATAGCTATCCAAGGCAAACGCGAACTTTTAAAGGCTCTTTACGGAAAGGCGTGTCCCTAAATCTGGGGCGTGGCGAAGGAGTCAGCCCGGGGCGCTTGCCAGGCTTAGTCCTTCGGAGATGACAATCTGGCTTGGGCGCGGATACGCTTGCCTAAAGACTGTCCTCCTGAAGACCACCGGTATGGATTAAGCCTTCGGAGCGCGCGCCTCCAAAAACCTATCGAGCGCGGCGCGCGCTTTCAAATTAGGCCATATATTTAGTGAAGCGCGTACAGTCGCGTCAAGAAACGTTAATTCCCCGTCCAGCCAGGCGAGGCGGTTAACAGACGACCACGCGCGCGGTCTTTCCTCCGCGATCCAGAGTCTCTCATGTAAGTTTCTCTCACCATGTTTTAGTGAAATTTCTGTCGAAGACGAGCAGCCATCCGACGGAAGAGCCGCGTTTGTCCATATAGCCGAGCGTTTACGCGATACTTTTCCCAGGCCTTAGCGCCCTTGATTTTCAATTACACGTGATAGCGTACGCCATTGTAGTTCACGCGTATGTCGACGAAAGTTCTTCCCAGGCCGTATTTTCTTTAAACAAAGTCAGCCCCGCCGTTCAAAAATCCTTCGCGTGAAAGAGAAAATACGATACGCGTAAAATCCTCCCTCTTGAATCCGGACGGATTTTCCGTGATTATCTTGACAATATCTTCATAAATTTGAAATTCTTCCGCGATATGGGAATTCTTCAAAGACTCGGCGACGCTAGTTTCCAAAAGGCGAAGCGTCTCCTATTTCATTCTCGGTCATTTCGTTGGCTTCGATGTTTTCCCTCCAATAGATCTGGAAGGACCGGAGAAGGCCGTCTATGTCAAGAGAGGTTCCGTCCACGCGTTTGTTTTGTAGTTCCGCGGGAATTTTTTCCTGAAGATTCTTGGGTTAAAGCGCGGACGATTAACTCCCCGAAGAAGATATTTGAAGGCCTTAATGGTTTTTTTCGCCGAAGCCCATCTTCATGACGCCGAGATCCACGACGTACGCGACATCATCTCTGGAAAATCCGTTCGGCAATTATTTGGCGCCGGTTATCACGGGTTAGATTACCCTCCTGGCCCGCGTGTCCTTAGATCCGTTCCAGGAGAGAGTCGATAGGCGTTTCACCGCGCTGAAGCGTGTCTCGCGCGGCGTGGTCGATGTCCAGTCCGGCGACAACTCTGGAATAGTCGCGCTTAAACTGTCTTTCTATGACGCTCTTGGCCAGCGCGTTGACCAGCCAGGGCTGGCCTTCGGTCCAGAGCCAGGCCTGATCGAACGCGGACGGCTCGAAAACTTGGCCCGTCAAAGCGGTGTGCTGGCCGTAGAGGGCTTTGATGTCCTCTCTGGTGAAGTCGCCCAACGACAGCGAGGACTCTATGACGTTAAAAGGACTGGGCGTTCCCGTGGATTTCTCCTCAGGACTGACCCTGTAAAGGTAGTTCCTTATGTTCCGCGTCCCCACGAGGGCCAGGGATCTCGGAAATTTGCTGGCTGGCGTTTTAAAACGGTCGAGAAACCCTTGCCTGATCTGGCCCAGGAACATCACGAGCGGCTCCTCATGAAGGCAGTCCGCGTCGTCGAAGAAGACGACCAGTTCCCTGTCCGCGGACATGCTCAGGCTATTCAACAGGCTCCGCGCCATGCTGACGGGAGAATCCATGAGAGGATTATCGTCAAAAGCGCGAACCATCTTGGCTAGTTCGGCGACGCCGGAGTAGGCGAGGCCCGCGTATATCCGATCGACGATATATTTCATGGCCGTCGCGGGGTCTTTGGTATCTCTAAGGGTACCCAGAGAACAGTCAAAGGCGTAATACTTTCCTTCGGAGTTAATCTGTCCGCAAAGGGCTTGCAGGCACGTGGTTTTACCGGACTGGCGCGGCGCGTGGATACAGAAATATAATTCCTTTTCGATATTATCCATTACGTTCGGAAGGCGCGGGAGGGCTGGAAGCGTATAATGTTTGCTGGGAACGCAGACTCCCGTGGTATTGAAACTTTTGACGGGGTTTTTAGTCATGTTCTCTCCAAAATTAGAAGTCTATATTTCTGACGCCCTAGCCGCGTTCAGGCATTGTCCCGCGACTGATATCGCCTCGCGTAATTTATACTAATTAAAATCCATAGGCAAGGTCAATCCTTGGCGCCTTGGCGTGTCCTGACCGGCGGAACAGCTTAATTGAGTCCTGAGCGGACCATGGGGCGGGAAGGTTTGATTCCGACGCGCCTCCCTCCATTCTCCCGGATAGGGAACCAGGAGAGTAAGAGCAAGCGACGCGCGAGCGACGTATCCGTTCACGGGCTATAGAAGGGACTGTTCCGGGTCAGGCTGATGGCGAGCTTCGGCCAGGCGCGTGGGACCGCGAGCGGAGGGGAGGAAGCCCAGGAGAGGACGGGAGATGGTTTTCTTCGCGGTGAAAGGATACGGAAAGGTTTGTGGTAAATAACACTCTTTAGAAACGTTAATTTTTTAGTGGCGCCTTCAAGTTGATTTAGGCGGAATGTTAGCTGGAGTCGTGACATGGCCCTTATTCAATGCCCTGAGTGTGGGAAAGAAATATCAGACAAGGCGGTAGCCTGCCCTGGTTGTGGCAATCCAATCGCGTCTGAAACGCGGTCGGGACTTCTTTCCGATGGGGAAAATACTCAGGAGATAAAACTTGAGACTGGGATTAAAATTGAGACATTGCTGGGAATGGCAAGAACGGCGGATACGGCTGGTAACTTTAGTGAAGCGGAGAATTATTACACGCGCGTTCTTGAGTCAGATCCTGAGCTCTCTGAAGCGTGGTTTAGGAAAGGGCGCGCGGCGGCGTGGCAATCTACAATGGCCAATATGCGCCTTGGATAAATGAGGGTATCGTTCAGCCATTCTATTGGCACGGTTCCCGATAATGAAAAGGATATCGCGATCGAAAAATGTGTCGTTGAAGGCAATAAAGTTGTTGTTACTCTTTATGGAATGTGTCGCAATCACATGCTTGAGTTTATCTCATTGCCTCAAACGTGGAAAACTTATTTAGATCAAATTATTCAACTGATTTTCACTTTAGAAGATATATCCAGTTGGTTGCCTTCCGATAGGTTGACTTTGGAAAATATTATTCACCTGCGCAAAGATAATATCGAAGGAGTGACCTATAAAGATAAATTTGACAATAACAAACCCAAAGGTTGGCAACTCTCACCAGAATACGAAGCAATTATTCGTTCCAAACTTGACGATGCGGCATTAAAAATTCAACTTTTTGACCCGCAATATAAACCTCCAGCCGTTGAACCCAAAAAAGTTGAAGCGTGTTTTGTTGTCACGGCGACAATGGGTAATGGGAATCATCCTACAGTTCTAATGATGAGGGATTTTCGCGATGAATGTCTTGAAAAAAGAAAAGTTGGCGTTGCCCTAATCAGAATTTATTATAAATTTGGCCCTATCCTTGCCAGCGTTATTAAGAGGCATTGGATATTTAGGAAACTATCCTTTTTTTTCATAGTCGCGCCCGCCGCGCGTGTCGCGCGGAGAATCCTGAAAAGGAACTAAGGTTTAAGGCAACTATTGTCATATGAGATATTAATTAATGACGAACAATCATGATATTGATGCCATCGGTCGCGTTAACTCGCGCCGCGATGAAATTAGTTCTGGAATGTTAAAATATGGAAATTCTATTGAAAGTCTCAAACAAAAGCGCGAAATGATTCCATGGCGCCCTGTCCAGCTTTTTAAGAAATGTTTTCGCTCATCAATATCATAATTTAAATACGCAAACTATGTGGTCCACTTTGACAAATGACATCCCAACGCTAAAACAATTTTGTTTAGAAATATTGGCGTTATTTGACAATTTGAGTCATGATCCTCAAGCCCATAAGCCAAGTTCGAGAGGCTCACGCGGATGGAGTAATGGGTAGCTAAAGTATATCCATTTAGGTCTATTTCATTAATCCTTTCATTTTAATCCTTTTAGTCTTTACGTAAAACCTGAAATCCCTATGATTTTTATGGCTACGTCTTCCACTATGATCTGGCGAAGCGCCGCCGTGAGGCTTATCGCGCCTTTTTCGCGCTCGCGCCATAGATTTTATTTAAACGCGCGCGCGTCACGCGTTCGCGAAAGGCGACGGGCGCGGCGCTCCTCTTTCGTGGCTCGCGAAATTATCCCTCCCGCGAGGCGGCCGATCGCTCTTTAACTCGCGCGCGCGCGCTTTTGAGGAAAAAAAGATTTTGGCTGACCTTTTAGGGCCGCGGGGCGTCGCGAAGCTTCGTTAAGTCCTCTAATATTCGCCCCTCGAGCGCGGGGTCCTTCAGGGCCATGTCTAACCCGTAGGTCACGAGCAGGGGGATTTGCCGGTCTCCCACTAAGGCGAAGGGGCTTTTAGAGTTCATAAGCGTCGCGAGGGAATCGCTCGAGTTTTTGAGGGCCTGGGCGGCCAAGGTCCCTAAGGCGAGGATACGCCTGGGCGCGGCGAGTTCTATTTCTTTGAGAAGGATACGCGCGCAGGCCTTTCTGATCCGGGGGACAAGCTCGGACGCGGGCGCGGCGGAGGCGCATTTAATGGCCGGGGTAACGTAAAGATCTTCAATTTTTTGCCCTAAGCCGGTCGCGACAATACGGGCGAAAAGGTCGCCCTCTTCCTCGGAGGGATAGACGGGATTGCGCAGGGCGCTTAAGGGGGGAAGGCCGAGGACGATAAGGAACTCGGGTTTGGTTTGGCCTTTCCCAAAAAGAGAGCCGGGGGAGGTTTTTTTTAAAGGGCAGGCGGCGCAGCTCCGCGAGCCGGTCTCAAGCTCGGCGAGGGTTTGGGCCTTTTGGACCCAGGGGGGCGGCGGGAAAGACGGCGCGGCGGGTTTCCCGTCAAAGTTAAGGGCGGCGGGGGACAGGGGCGTCGGCTCGAGGGGATCTTGGATTTGGATGACGGTGGGGTCGAATTTGAGTTCCCTCTTGGAGGCCTTGGCGGCGGGACGCGGCGCGGGCCGCTGGCTGGGCGGCAAGGTCGCGTGGAGGGCGCTCCGGGAGGGGGCCTTGGGCGTCTCCCGCGGCGGAGCGGAAGGCTTAAGCGCGGGCGTTTCCACGGGGCGGGGGCCGCCCGCGCCGGTCGCGGCGGCGCTGACTAGGGGCGCGCCCGGGCGGGAAGGCGGCGGGGCGACGGGGGCGAAGCGCGTTGGCGGGGGCTGAAAGTAGAGCGCGTCGGGGTCCGCGAAGTCCGGGGGAGGCTCCCAGGGGCGCGCGCTCCTGGGGGGGCGCGGGGGGAGATCTGGGGCCAGATCCCCGAATCCCAGCTCCTCCATGAAGTCGAGAAACTGGAGGGCGTGGAGGGCCAGCGAGCCGGGATTGAGGGGGCGTTCGGGGGTCATGGGCTTTTAGGTTAGGGCGAGGGTAAAGTTCTCAATCTGGTAGATAGGCAGATCGTCCACGAAGAGGACGCCTTGGAAAAGGATCGTCTTTTGGTCCGGGTCCGCTGATTTGACTTCGACGGCGACTTTGATTTCCCTCGCGAGAGGCGCGATTTGTCCCCGGTAGAGCCAGGCGTGGCTTTGTCCGGGGAGGGGCGAAAGGAAGCTCGCGGCCAGATCTTTGAGGGGCTTGGAGGGGCGAAAATTTATGGCGGCGAGGGCTTTGGCCGTCTGGATAAAGGCCTCCAGGCCCAAGGAGCCCGGCCAGACCGGGTCCTGGGGGAAGTGGGCCGCGAAAAACCAGGCCCCGGGGTTAACCCGCGTTTTGGCCTGGATCCTTTGGAGGGCGCCCGGGAGCGAGGGCGGATCGTATTGGAGCCAATCGACCATGCGCAGTTTTCCCCGCGGCCAGGAGGCGCCCCGGGGGTAAGGGGCCGTTTGGGGGCGGGAGAGTTCCGTCAGGCGCTTCAGGCGCGCGGGCTGAAGCTTTAAGCCCTCCTGTTTGGCGAGGTTTTCCGGGGAAAGGAACCCAAAATGGGTTTTGCCCTCGTAGATTTTACGACCCGCGGCGCTGACCGTAAACTCGTAGTGCTGGATGGTCATGTCCCCCAGGACGCTGGCCTTGGAGAGGGTGGCGACGTTTACGATTTCCAAGGGGCGCGTGGGGGCGAGGTTTTCGTAAAGGGTCGCTTCCCCCCCGAGGTTCCGAAAATGCATGGGTCCCGGAAAGGGAAGGGCCGAGCCCATATAGGCCGCCAAAAAGCCGCAGGGCTGGAGGCCGATTTCGTTCAAGACGGAGTAGGGGAGCGTGGGGCGCGCGCCTCCCGCCTCGGCGAAATACCATTTTTGGGGATCGAGGAGATATTTGGACTCGATTTGGGAGCCCACGGCGACTTCTCCCATCCGGCCCTGGAGAACCTCCACGGAGTCCATAAAATCGAAGGGGGCTTGGGGAAGGCGGGCCACGAACTCGCCTCCGTCAAAGCGGGAGAAGAGGGGCCCGAAGGCGTCGGAGATCTTGCCGGTGGAAAGGGAGAGGAGTTTTTCCTTGGGGTAGTGGCGCCCGTTTTTGTCGCCTTTGGAGGCGGCGGGCGCCGGGGCCGCGCTTTTGCCCTTGCTAGCCCCAGGGGCGGCCCCGTAATTTTCCCAGATCTCTTTGAGGGATTCCGCCGCGCCACCCGCCAGAACCAGGCAGAGATCCCTGACCTCCACGATGGGCCGCCCATCGGCCCACATGATGGCGTCGGCCTTGGCCATGGGCTCCAAGGGGGGCTTGGTGGGGCGGCCGGGCTTGCGGTTTTTGAGGGGCTTGAGGCGCGGAAGGAAAGAGATCTCCTTAATATGGATGTCGTAGGCCACCATGCGGGTCTTGGGGGTGACCTGGCCCCGGCACTTGAGGCTGGTGGGGATTTCCTGGCCGGGGAAGAAGCCCGCCTGGCCTCTCTCGCCGAGCCAGCCCAAGGACAGGAGATAGAGGCGGAAGGCCTGCAGGGAGGCGTCGTACATGAGGGTTCCGGGCATGACCTCGTCCCCGACGAAGTGGCAGGTGAGGTACCAGGCCCGGGGATCGATTCGGGCCTCGGCGCGGATAAAGCCCAGCCCGTAGGCCCCGCCGCCGCGGTCGATGGAGGGGACGGAATCGATGAGGGAAAGGCGGCCGGAGGGGAGGGTCGCGAGGGGGCGCTCTTTCGCGAGGCGACCGAAGGTGACGCCCAAGGGGCTTAAGTCCCCCTCGCGGATGGCCTCCAGGGCCTTGGGGCCCAAAGAGCGGGGGTACTGGCCCGCGAAGGCGTCCGGGGCGATTAGGGATGGCTCGACGCGGCCTTTGAGCGGGGATATTTCCGGGGTGGGGGAAGAGAGGCCCTTGCCGCCCTCGAGGGCCTCTTGGGTGAAAAAGCCCGCGCAGCCCTTGCTCATGGTTAAGAGCGGGACTCCGTCCACGCTCCCCTCGAAATCAAAGCGGAACATGCGGGTGTCCGCGTGCTGGAAGAACTTGTTGATACGGATGTCGTAGCGGGTGGTCTCCCCGGGGAGGGGGGGATCCCGGTGATAGATCACCTCCGCGTCCAGGAGGCGGTACTTGGAAAGGCCTAAGGTCGCGAAGTCCATGCCCAGGTAGGAGCACAAAAGGAGATCCGCCTGGCCCGACTCCACGATCAGGCCCGGGGTGAGCCGCCCGTCCACCAGGTACCAGGCCTCCCGGCGGATGTCGTGCTCGGTGACGACGCGCCCTTCGGAAAGGGACTTGGGCTCGCCTTGGAGGGCCAGCACCCGGTCCACGAACATGAGGGGCTCCGCGGGGAGCCGGACCCGGGAGGGATAGGAGTCCGCCGCGCGAAACTCTTCCCCGAAGACTTTGGCGACGGAGCCCACCGCGAACTCCAAGGCCGCGGCCCGGGAGAGGACGGGGCTGTTGGGAGGCGCGAGGGAGAGGGAAGGGTCTTGGGCGCTCTTTTTGGTGGAGCCTTTGGGTCGGCCCCGGCGGCGGGGAGCGGAATCGGGCGCGATGGCGGGGGTGGGCGCGGCGATTTCGCGTTGCCGGTGGATTGGGCCCGGCGGCGCGTAGCTGAAACCGTCTCTCGCGAGGGGAAAGCGGTCCTCCCACTCGCCCGTCTCTCGCCGGGCCTCCGCGGGCGCCGTCGGGGCGCTAGCGGGAGGCGCGCTCTCCCTGGGGGCGGGGGCGGCGGGGGAAGTTTTGGGGGAAGGGGGAAAGGGCGGGGCGGCGGAGGGGAAAGGCCGGCCGCCGCCGGCGTCCCGGGAGCTATCCCAGCGGCGTCCCGGGGGGAGGGGGCTGATTTCGACGGTGCGCAGGCCCGGTCGGGATCCTCCCGCGCCCCGGGCGGGCTTGGGCGGTATTTCCACGGTCCGCGTCCCGGGTTTGGGGCCCCGGGGCCCAAGGGGCGAGGGGACCCTGGGGGCCGGAGGCGGCGGGGCGAGATCCGCGGCTTGGCCCGCGCCCAAGGGCTGGGCCTGGCCTTGGCTCGGGCTGGGGGCGGCGGGAGCTCTCTTCAGGCCGGTTTCGTTTTGGAGCCAGGCGAGGTAATCGTCCTCCAGGGGCGCGGCGCGGGGCGTTTCCGCCGGGGGGATAGGCGCGGGGGCGAGCTTGAGGGCGGGGGGCTCGGGCCAGAGGAGGGGCGCGGGGGCGAGCTTGATGGGCACCAAAAGGTCGCCCGTTTCCCGCGGCTGGGGCTGGGGCAGGAGTTCCAAGGGGGAAATGGGGTATCCGGCCAGCCAGAGGTCGGAAAGGGCGCGGGCGATCCCCGACCAGCCCTCGTCCACGGGGGTGGCGGCGAGGGACTGGGCGAGATGGGGCCTATCCCCCAAAATGGCGCGGATCGCGCGGGTGGCGGCTCCGCCGGGGCCGACTTCCAGGAAAAGCCTGACCCCGTCGGCGTAGGCGCGGTTAATGAGATTGGGGAAATGGTGCCCGTGGAGGGCCTGGAGCGTCAATGACTCGGCGATGGCCTCCGTCGTCTGTTCCAGGGGCGCGGCGGCGTGGGAGGAGTAGATCCGCGTGCCTTCTTGGGGGAAAACCGCGCGGGAGTGGAAGGCGCGGTATTCCTCCAGGACCGGGGTCACCACGGGAGAGTGGATGGCCGGGGCGTCCTCCAAGGCGAGGTAAGGGCTGTCGAGGGCCGCGGCGAGGGCCTGGACCGCGGCTTCCTCCCCGCCCGCCACGGTTTCGGTGGGGGTATTGACCAAAAGGGGAAAGACCCGGCGCGCGAGGGAGGGCGCGAGTTTTTCCCGGGCGACCCGGACGCTTTCCGGGTCCTTGGGGAAGACGACGGCGAGGTATTTTAAGGGTTTGTTGTCCGGCCAGTTCCAAAAGGCCTTGGGGGCGCGCAGTTCTCCCGTCAGTTCGCTATTGAAGAGGGGGGACTCCAAAAGGTCCCGGTGGATAGCGTCGCGGTCCCGCCAGAAGCCGTTGGCGACCAAGGCGGTCGCCTCCCCGAGGCTGTAGCCTAAGGCCGCGTCGGGTTTAAGGCCCAATTTGGCCAGGACCCGGGTCGCGAGGATGGCGAAGACCGCCTGGGCGAGGATTCCTTCCCGGACGGAGGGGGTTTTTTTATTGGGTTCCCAGAAGAGCTCGGCCTGGAAGACGTCCCGGGGGCGTTCCGTCTCGTTTTCCAGAACGGAGACCACGTCGGGGAAGGCCAGGCCCAAATTGCGCCCGAGGCCCTTGTAATGGTTGCCGGCCCCGGGGTAGACCAGGGCCAGCTCGCCCTTTAAGGGGGCCGGGGGCGCCCGGAAAAAGCGGGGCTTGGGGTCGCGGTCCTCTTTTTCCCCGGCGAGGACTTTTTTGGCGACGACCATGAGCTCGTGTCCGGAGCGGGCCAGGATGGAGAGGGCGGGCGCGCCTTTTTCCCCGTCGCGGCGGGCGTGGAAACGCGCCCCGAGGGTGAGGAACTCGTGGGGACTTAAAGATTTTTCGGCGAGGGTCAAAAGGGAGGAAAGATTCGCGCGCAGGTCCGCCTCGCCCTCGGCTCTAAGGAAGAACCAGGTCTCCGGGCGTATCGGCTCGGGGGGAACGGTTAAGGGGGTCCCGTGGGAACCGGGGGTCTCGGCGAGGGCGAAACCCGGGCCCGAAAGCTCGCGGGCCTCGTCTTCCGGGTTTTTGAGCCAATAGCAGAAGCCTTTCCCGGGCCCCAGGGGTTTGAGGTGGTGGCGCAGGTAAAAGCCGCTGCGGTTAATGTTGAAGAGGGCCGAGAGGGGACCCAGGCGCTGGGTGGGCGCGGAGAGTTTCAGTTCCGCGAGGGGCGGGAGGATTTCGCGTCCCTTGGGGGAGGCGAGCAGCATGCCCGCGGCTCCCTCCACCCAGATGGTGCGGGGGGCCAGGGCCGCCGTCTTGGGGTCCCCGAAGGTGTCCACCACCCCCACGAAGGCCAGATCCACGGCGCCGTCCTCCAGAAAATGGATGGCTTCCCGGAGGGCCCTGAGCCCAGCGTCCTTTTCCTCGGACAGGGTAAAGGAAGGGCCGCCCGTCCCCAGCCAGCGGGAGAGGCGGCTCGCGACGAAACTGCCTAAGGCCCCCAGCACCTGGGCGTGGGTGAGGGGCGCGGGGCCGTTTTCAAGGAGGCGGCTTAAAAAATCCGGGGCCTCGGCCTCTTTCAGGTAGCCTTGGGCGATAAGCGCGTCCACCGCCCGGCGCGGGGCGAGCCAGCGCGTGGCGTAGTCCGCCGCCCGGGGGTCGTTGTTGATCCCCATAAAAACGCCCACCCGGTCTTTGGGGAGCGATTCCGGCCAGGCGGCGGGGGAAAGGCCCGCCGCCTTCATGACCTGGAAGGCGACTTTGAGGGCGAGGGTCTGTTGGGGGAGGGCGTCCAAGAGCTCCAAGGGGGGTATCTTGGCCAAAGTCGCGTCCAGAGAGAGTTCCTCGAAGAAAAAGCCCGTGGCCTTCAGGCGCCCCACGCGGCGGTCGCGGGCCATGGGCGGCTCGTCGGGGGTGAGCCAGTAGCGCGCCAAAGACTCGTAATTGGGCCAGGGGGCCAAGACGGTGCGGGCGGAGATTAAGGTCGCGCGGAGGGGAGGGCGCGGCCCTTGGGGGGCGCGCGCGGCGGGCGCGCTCATAAAACGATCCGGGAGGTATTCCTCCAAAACGGCCTGGGCGTTGACGCCCCCGAAGCCAAAGGCGTTCACCAAGGCGAGGCGGGAGCGCCCCTCGCGGGGTTCCGGCCAAGGCTCCGTCTCCGTTAGGATCCGCAACCGGGGTTCGCTCTCCAATTGGAGGTCCGGGTGGGGGTCGCGGAAATTGGCCATGGGGAGGAGCTTTTTTTCCCTGAGGGCGAGGATGGTCTTTAAGAGGGAGGCCGCGGCGGCGGCGGAGAGGAGGTGCCCGATATTGCTTTTGACCGCGGAGAGGACGGGCGGGGCGACGCTCTCGTAGGGCGCGGAGCGGAGAAATTCCTTGAGGGCCTTGACCTCGGCCGCGTCCCCCACCGGCGTGGCGGACCCATGGGCCTCGATAAAGCCCAAGTCTCCCAAAAGGGCGCCCGGGGGATAGCTTTCTCCCGCGCGCGTCCGCGCGCGGGCCATGGCCCGGCCTTGGCCCTCGACGTCCGGGGCCAGGGGGTTCGCCCGCAAATCGTTGGAAAGGCCCACCCCTAAGATAAGGGCGTGGACGCGGTCGCCGTCGGCGAGGGCCCTATCGAGTCTTTTGAGCGCGAAACAGGCGGCCCCCGTTCCCACGACGAGGCCGTCGGCCCTCGCCTCGAAGGGGCGCGCGACGCCTTGGCGCGAGAGGGCGCGCAATTGGGAAAAGCCCAGCTGGGTGAAGAGCGGGTCGGCCTTGCTAAGGCCCCCCGCGAGGCAAAAGGTGAGCGAGCCGGAAAGGAGTTTGGCGCTGGCGAGGGCCAAGGCGTAGAGGGACGAGGCGCAGGCCGCGTCCACCGTAAAGGCGGGCCCCTGGAAGCCGTAGGCCTCGGCGAGGAGCTTGGCGCTGTAGCCCACGGTGCGGAAGGGGTTCGAGCGGGGCGGGGGTCCGAAGGGATTGAGGCTCCAGGAGCGGGTGGCCTCTTTCCCGTAAAGGCTTACCGTGGCCTCGGCCATGGCCCGGGTGGGCAAAACGACGTGTCCCGCGATGACTCCCATTTGTTTGGGGTCGTGGCCGGAGAGATCCAGGCCCTGGAGGGCCTGGCGGCCGGACTCCAAAAAGTAGGCCAGGGAGCGGTCGGCCTCGGCCAGATCAAAGCTCGCGGGGAATTTAAGCTCCGCGAGGGACGGGGCGAAATCTCCCCGGTCGATCTTCCAGGCGCCTTGGAGGCTGAAGGTTTTGTCCGGAAGGGGGCCTTCCGCGTCCTCGTAAAAAAGACGCGGGTCAGCCCCGAAGTCGGCGGCCGTGGCCTCGCGGAACTGGCTTTGGCCCGCCGCGACGGCGCGAAAAAAGGCCTCCGGGTCGTCGGCCCCGGGCAGCGCGGCCCCCAGGCCCACCACGGCGACGCTATGGATAGGGTCCCTTAACTGACTCATAGGCCTCCTCGGGAAAGTTCCTGGGCCTCAATTAAAGCCGCGTGGTCGCTGTCGCCCCCCACCGCCAGAAGCTCGCTGGGGAGAACGGGCCCCGCGGCGATATAGTCCATGAGGGCGAGGGCCCCGGCCCGCAGGGGAATGAGGCCGATTTTTTCGGCGGCGAACTGGCGCGCCAGGGAGTCCGTGACCATGCCCCCCGCCCAGGGTCCCCAGCCCACGGAGGCGACCACGGCCTCGGGGCGGGCGCGGGCCTCTTCCCAGGCCATTTTGTTGAGCGTTTCGTTGCCGGCGGCGTAATCGGCCTGGCCCGCGCGCCCCAGGCGCGCGGTGAGCGAGCTCATGAAAAGAATGAGGCGCAGGGGATCGCCCTCGAGCGCGCCCAAGATAGCGGCGGCGAGGGCGGCCTTGGTTTGGTGGACCAGGGCGAAATCCTCGCTCTTTTTGCCCTTCAGGGGGTGATCCCGCAGGACGCCGGCCCCATGGATAAAGCCGCGGATGGGGCCGTAGCGGGCCCGGACGCGCCGGCAGGTCTCCTCGGCCACGGCGAGGTCCCCGAAGTCCCCGGAAAGGTACTCGGCCTCCGCGCCCAGGTCCCGGAAAGCCTTGAGGTTGAGGCGCAATTCGCGGGCCGCGAGGGCCAGCTTGGCGCGGGCGGCGAGCTCCTTGGGGCTTAAGGTCGCGTGGAAGGCCTCGTGGAAGGCCGCGTATATTTCGCTCTCCGAATTTAAGGACGCGAGCCAGGAGGGCTCGGGGGGCCCTAAGGGGGTGCGCCCCAAAATAATGAGGCGGGGACGGGCGCGGCGGGCGAGTTCTTTTAAGATGGCCGCGGTCACCCCGCGGCCCCCGCCCGTGACGAGGACGGCGTCGCCCTCCGCGAGGGGAAAAGCCCCTTGGGGCGCCGGGGAGGGGCGATAGGGCTTTAAGGAGAGCGCGCGCGCCCGCTCGGCCGCGGGGAGGCCGATTTCCAAGGGGCCGGGCCCGAAGAGGGCCCTTAAAAGGGACTCCTTAAGGCTCGGGAGGGGCGTCTCGTAGGCCGCGAGGGGGAGATCGACGATTCTGGCTAAGACGTCCGGCCACTCCCGCGCCGCGCATTTGACGAGCCCCGAAAGGGCGGCGGAGGCGGAATTGCCTAAAGATCCAGCCTCCCGCCCTTCTTGGGGAAAGGCGAAGGTTCCCCCCAGAAAAACGAGGCCCGTGACGCTACGAAGGTTTCCCTCCAGACGTTGGAGGATTTGGAGGGCCTGGACGGCGAGGCCCGGATCCCGGTCGGGGCCCGGCCAGACTAAAATCAGAGAGACTCCCGAAAGACCCTCCGCGTCCGCCCAATCCCGTCCCCAGGCGGAGCGTCGGACTTCCAGGCCGCGCGAGCGGAGGGTTTCCTCCAAGTCGCGGGAGAGGGCGTCGGAGCCCACGATGACGATGGGCCCCAGGCCCGTCGGGTCGAAGGGCGCGAGCTCCAAGGGAACCGGGGTAATTTCGAAGGCCTGGGGGCTAACTTCCAAGGCGCTCTGGTCTTCGGGCCAGGGGACGGCGGCGAGCGCGCGCGCGTCAAAGGGGTCTTCCGCGCGGGCCGAGGCCGCGACGGCGTTCCGGAGGAGGGCCTGGCCTTGGGTGGGGGCGCCGCGCGCCCGGCGGGCGGCGCCTCCGAAGGAGGCGCCCTCGCCGCCGGCGGCGGTCCAGACTAAGGGCGCGTTCGGGGGAGGCGCCGCGGCGAAGGCGGCGGGAGAGGAGGGGAAGGCCTCCGCGCGCGAGCGCGCGGCGCTTTCTTCCCGGGCGGCGGGGAGGCCGCCTTGGGGCTCAAAAAAAGACAGCCATTCCCCGAGGGTTTGGGCTTGGGTCAGGGCGGCGTGGCCGTCGGGGGGGAGGCCTCCCGCCTCTTCGGCGAGCAGGGAGAGGATTTCGACTTTTTTGATGGAATCGAGGCCCAAATCGTTTTCCAGGTTCATGGCGGGGGCGAGGACTCCCTCGGGGAAACCCGTCTCGCGGGAGATCACCCGGATGACGAAGGGTCCCGCGGCCCCGCTGGAGGCGGGGGGAAGGGCGGGCGCGGGGCCTTGGAGGGAGCGCCCTTGGAGTGTTTGGCCTCGCGGAGCGGGCCGGAAGGCGGCGGGCGCCCTTGGCGCGGGGCTCGTGGCGACCGTTGGCGCGGGTTTATGGCTCAAGAGATCGCCGATGGTCTCGGCCCGGGAAAGGGAGGCGGGCTCAAGGGAGGGGACCGTTTCGCAGATGGCCGAGAGGATCTCCACTTTCTTAATGCTGTCGAGGCCCAAATCCCCCTCCAGGGAGAGATCCGGCGAGAGGCTGGAGGCGGGATAGCCGGTTTCCCGGGCGATCACCGCCAAAATCGTGGCGGGAAGGTCCCCGTCAGGCGGGGAAGCGGCGCGAAAGGGAGCGGGCGCGGGGGGCGGCGGGGGCGCCAGCCGGGGCGCGGCGAGCGCCGCGGGCGGGCTGGAAGCGCGGGCGAGGGCCTTTTCCAGTTCCGCGGCGACGTCCGCCAAGGTTCGGACATTGGCGTCGAAGGTCGCGGGCCCGGGGAGGAGGGAACTCAGTTCCGAGAGGATCTCGACCCTTTTGATGGAATCGAGGCCCAAATCGTTTTCGAGCTCCAAGTCGGGGCGCAGGGAGGCCGTGGGGTAACCCGTTTCGCGGGCGATTAAGTCGCGCGTGATTTCCCAGGGAGTGGCGCTCAAGCCAAGGCTTGGGGCGGGCGCGCGTGGGGCGGAAGAGGGCGGCGGGTTCTCGCCGACGGGACGGGCGGGGGGCGCGGCGGGAGCCTTGGCGGGGAACTCCGCCAGGCGCCGCACGGTTTCCGCGAGGGCCCCGAGCTCCGCCAAGGTTCGCGTTTGGGTTTCCCGCAGTTCCTCCAGCTTCTTCGCCAAGGAAGGGGAGACGCCCTCTTCCGGCGCGGGGGCGCGGGGGGGGAGGCTTGGGGGCGGGGTAAAGAGGTTCGCGCCGGAGAGGTAGACAAAGTGGCCGGTGGGCTTGGAGGGGGGAAAGGTAAAATAGGCCCAGTTTTTAAAGGCCACGGGGCGCCCCTGGGAGGCCAAAAGGGCGAGGTTTTGGGCGAGTTCCAAGGGGTTTTGGGGGGCGGGGAGGATCCTGCCGTCGGAATTGAGGGAGAGGTCGTGGGCCCGACCGCCGCCGGCGTAGAGGACCTGGGCGCGCGGGAAGAGGCCCTCCGTTTCCTGGGGAAAGAGGGGCGCGTCCCCTTCCGGGCCTTTTTGGAGGGTTTCCAGATCCTTCAGGAGGAGTTCCAAGATCTCCGCGGGGCCCTGGAAGGGTTCCCCCTGGGGATCCAGGAGGGCGGGCTGGCTCGCTACTTGGGGGGCGGCGAGGGGGAGAGAGGCGAGGGCCTCGGCGAGGGGCGGCGCGCCCTGGGGGGCGGTGAGGCTCCCTAAGGTTTTGATGGCCTCTTTTAAGGGGAGCCAGCCCGCGATGACGAGGGCGGCGAGGAGCCCCGGGCCCCGGCCGGAGGTTTGGGCGAAGGAGAGCCCGAAGAAAGAGTAGAGTTCGGAAAGGGCGATGGCGAGGGCCGGCTCCAAAAAGTAGCGGCTGGGAAGGGCTTGGAGCTCTTGGGCCCAGGCGCGGGAAAGAGAGGCCGGGGCGTGGGCCGGCGGGTAGAGGAGAAGGCCTAGGGGGGAGCCCTCCGCGCTCTGGGCGAAGAGATCGAGGATCATCTGGAAATGGGAAAAGTTGAGGCTCAAATCCAGGCCCGTCCGCGGCGCGAGATTGAAGGCGCCCGGGACGTAGTAGAGGAGATCTTGGGGAGCCGCGGCTTTCCCCAGAAAGACGCCGTCGGGGAGGGAGAAAGTTTCGCTCCCGGAGGCGAAGGCGGAAAGGGTTTCGGGGAGGGAGGCGAGAAATTCCCGGCCCTTTTCCGCCGGGAAGGCCAGAAAGAGCTGGGCCGCGGCGTCGGCCCGGAAATTGGAGAGGCGGGGGCGCAGGTGGTAGTCCAGGGCCTGGCTGAAATAGTCGGCGGTGAACTTTTCGTCCTCGAGGGCCTCGGAGGGCACGGCGAGGTGGGCTTCCTCCGTCAAGTCCCGGATGTCTTCCAGAATGCCCGCGAGCGAGTCCCCGGAGAAGGGCAGGAGGTGGACCCCGGTCTCGAAGGGGATCTTGATCTCCCCGGCCTCCTCCAAAAGGCAATGGAAATTGCTCCCTCCAAAGCCGAAGGCCGAGACCCCGGCCCGGCGGGGACTCGCGGGGGAGGCCAGCCAGGGGCGGGCCTCGTCGTTGAGGTAGAAGGGGCAGGACTCTTCCTTGAGGGGCGCCAAGGGCTCCTGGACGTTGATGGTGGGCGGGAGGACTTTGTAGTGGAGGGCGAGGACCGCCTTAATGAGGCCCGCCGCCCCGGCGGCGGCCTTGGCGTGGCCGATTTGGGACTTGACGGAGCCTAAGGCGCACCAGGGGCGTCCCGGGTTTTCCCCCTCCCCGAAAAAGGAGCTGAGGGCCGAGAGTTCCGCGGCGTCGCCCACGGCCGTGCCGGTCCCGTGGGCCTCTAAGAGCTCCACGGTGGCGGGGCTGAATCCCGCCTCCCGGAAGGCCGCCTCCAGGGCCCTTTTCTGGCCCTGGGGGCTGGGCGCGAAGATGGCCGTCCCCCGGCCGTCGGAGGCCGCGCCGCTGCCCCGGATAATCGCGTAGATCCGGTTATGGTCGTTTTCGGCGTCCTCGAGGCGTTTTAAAATGAGCGCTCCCAGGCCCTCCCCGAGCATGGTCCCGTCGCCTTTGGCGTCAAAGGAGCGGACCTCCCCCGCGCGGGAGAGGGCCGGGGTCTTGGAGAAGCAGGCGTACATAAAAGGATCGCTGAAGGTGTCCATGCCCCCGGTGACCACGAGGTCGGCGCGTCCGGTCCGCAACTCTAAGATGGATTGATGGACGGCGGCCAAGGAACTCGCGCAGGCCGCGTCCACCACCATGTTGGAGCCCCCGAGATTGAGGCGGGAGGCGATTCTCCCCGCGGTCACGTTCCCCAGAAGCCCGGGGAAGGAGGTCTCGGTCCAGGGGGTGAAGGAGGCGAGGAAGCGCTCGATAACCTCGCGGGCCGTTTTGCCGTCGACCCCCGTCTCGCCTAAGGCCCTTTCGAGCTGGGGACGCGCGAGCCTGGAGCCCAAAGAGACCACCATTTTGAGGGCGCCGGTCACCCCCAAGATGACGGCGGTGCGGCTATGGTCGGCCTTGTCCGCTGGGTAGCCGCTGTCGGAGAGGGCCCAGTCGGCGACCAGGAGCCCCAAAAGTTGGGTCGCGTCGATGGACTCCATGTCCCGGGGGCTAACCCCGTATTTGAGGGGCTCAAAGGGCACCCGGCTTAAAAAAGCGCCCCTTTGGGCGTAAATTTTGTCTTTGGCTTTGGGGTCGGGGTCGTAGTAGTCTTTGACCGCGAAACGGTCCGGGGGAATGGGGGTCATGGCGTCCAGGCCGTTTTTGACGACGGACCAGAAGCCGGCGAGTCCCGGCCTTCCGGGAAAGAGGGCCCCGAGGCCGATGACGGCGACGGCCGCTTTTTTTTCGTTGGCGGAGAGACTGAAAGAGGAAGAAAGTTGCGCGCTCATAAAAACCCAAAAAGACCGTAACCCAAGGAAAAAGCCAGGGCGTGGGGCGAAATGCCAGCGGATGGGAACCCCTCTGGGCGGCGGGCGAAAGCCCTTCCTTAAAGTTTGGGAAAGGGACTTTCGCGAGGGCCGAGTGGAGGCTCGGGGCGAAAGGAAAAAAGGCCCGAAGGGGGCTCGCCGCGCGGCGCCCTGGCGCGTGGGATCCCCCAGGGGGCCGTTTTGGGGCCAAAAGAGGCGATTGGCGAAAAAGCGCGGCGAAAGGGCTCGCGAAGATAAAGGCGAAAGCGGCCGCGAGGGCGCCGCGCCGCGTGCGACGAGAGTGAGGCGAGAGCGAAAAAGAATTAATTTATGGGGTTATCTTTAGGAAATAGAGGAATTACGCGGGTAAGCCCGGGGCCCCCGAGGAGCGCCGCGGGCCGGGCCCGGGGCGCTTTCCCCCTAGAGGGGCGCGGAAAGAGACCCCGGGGCTTTGGAAAGGCTCTCCCGGGGTAGGGAATTATTTTAGCATTTTCGGGGATAATTTAAAATAAGGAAATAAATAGGGAAAAAATTAGGATTTAAGCGGGGGAAAAAAAGATATTTTCGTGACGAGAAATTAAATAGGCGTTTATTTTGGATGGCCGAGAGAGCCCTCGGCGGAAAAATAAAATAAAAAAAGGAGAGGGAAAAAGAAAATAAAAACAAATAATGATGAAAGCGCAAAAACGCTTCATCGAAGTAGCCAGACGGACAAAGATACCTTATATGGTATATTTTCCTAATTAGCAGTCTTTATTTGGCATTAAGAAATGACCGATTGTCAGTTCCGGGACTTTTTGCGCTCTTATCAAATAATAAGCTAAATAAAAAAATAAAAATTGCCATAAATTGAAAAAATAAGAGAAAAAGCGGAGAAAAAAGAGAAATAAACGCGAAAAAAAAGGATGATAAAAAATTAACGTAAATAAACGGTAATAAAAGAAAAAATAAAAGACTTAAAAAATATATAATAAAGGGCCGCGAAATCCATTAAAAAAAAGCGAATAAAAAAACGGCAAATTTACGGAAAAAAAGAGCGATATTAAGAAAAAAAAAGAAGAAAAATAAAGCGCGAAATATAGAAAAAAATAAAGATAAATCGCTAAATATGGTTAAGTGAAAAATTGAGGGGCGGGCGATTAGCGAAAAAATAAAGGCGAGAGTCGCGCGGGGAAAAACAATATTTTTAAAAAAAGAGAAGACGCGCCCTAAAAATTATATTTTAGCGGGAGCGGCGGGCCGAGGATTTCGTGGGGAATAAAAAAATAGATATTTTTTTGGGGAATGTGAGGGACATTTAAAAGTCCTTAGGGGAAATTAACGCTCTTTTTTAACGATTTCGCGAGCGCGGGCAATAATAGCCTAAAAAAAACTCTTTTTAAAGCGCTATTCGCCGGGCCGGCCTTCGACCGGAGGGGTTGGCCGCGCGGGCGTGGAAAGGGGAGGAATTAGCCTGGATTTAAGTGGATTGGAGGGCTAGAACGCCGGATTGGGGAGAGGGCGCCCAAAGGAGTCGGGGGAGCGGGGGCGCGTCATTGGGTCTCAAAGGGGCGGCGGAGCTAGGCCGGTGGCGGATGGGTCGCTGGGGTCCGGCGCGGCGGGGCTCATCAACCGTAAATGGCGTGAAGAGGGGCGCGAGGATACGTTGGTCGGGAGACGTTTCCGTTTGGAGGAGCCTGGCCGGGGGCTTCCGGTCGCCAGCGGCGCGGTGGCCGGGAGCCCCTAAAATCCCTTTGGCCGTTTCGCCCTTTATCCCATAGTTCCCATGGGGAGGAAAAGGGCGGGTGGGTCGCGAAAGAGGCCCCGCTCGCGCGCGAGGCGCTCTTCAATGGGCTCGCGGGCGCTATTTCGCGGGAAATAACGCGCGCAGATCTCTCCGCTGGAAGTTTCGGTTCCGTGGCGCCCCAAGGAACAGGGGAACAAGGGGCGAAAAAAGCGGCGCCGGATAAAAAAATCATTTGAGGGACCGCGCTCGGCTCGCGCGGGCGTCCGGGGCATAGCGAGGAGAAAATTTGTCTAAATAGTAATTCAATCATAGAATTTGACATAGAGCGCGCGTTATTTTGTATAATTTAAAGGTTAGAAGCGATTTTTTTGACGCGCGTTCGCGGCGTGGATGGCGCTTTCCCAAATTTGACCGGAAAAATGAGGCGAGAGTAAATAATGGAACGCATGAAAAATATCCCGCTTGGATACGATGATTTCGAGCAATTACGCAAAGATACTTGAATTTTGCTAAAATTTTACTAAAAACTATATTTTATCGACTGCCAATACCCATATTTTGAGAATAAACGGGAGTAACAATTCATTGTCGGAATAGCGAGTTGATAAAATCTACTATATATGGCATGCCAAAGCAATTATTGGTCAATTTGTTGGAGCAGAGTCTCCCCATTAAAGAAGGCATCGTTTTATTTCTGCTTTATCAACCATTAGCTTGCTTTTTCTATTCGATTGCAGTAAACTTTTACAAGAAATCTGATAGGATGACCAAATGGCCAGACCAGTTGATCCAAACGCCCAGTTCCGAATCAAGACGCATACCTCAAACGGGCATACGTACGCCAGCACACAGCCTCCGATTCTAGACCCATTGACCGGGGTAAAAAAATACAGGCACGTCCACTGGGGCACTCTTGATGAAAATTTAAAATTTACGCCAAATTCACCATTTTACGAGGCAACACCTGAAGAGAGAGCCAAACTCATTTTTCCAGATAATTGGGATATGAGCTTAGCTGAAAAATTCACCGGCCTTAAAAATCACGAATGGCCAAATTTTTGTTCAAATTGCATGAATCGTTTGTACGGTGATGTATGGTTATTGGAAAATATTGCCAATATTACAGGTATCCGCCAAGACCTTCTAACGGTTTTTGACAATAATTACGAGATTGTTGATGACATCGTCACTCTCGCAATCTTCCCTTACCTTACACAATTCAACTACAATAGGATTGCCGATTGGCAAGAAATTGTCAAGGCTCCTTCCCAGAGAAGGCTGACACCTTATATTGTCACGAGGATCACTCAATATATTACTGAGCAACATCGTATAGAGCTTCTCGGGCTTCGTGCTGCAAGGCTTGAAATAGATGAACTTTGTGCTATCGATTCAACTACCAGATCTGCATATGGGGATTGCCTCGTAGATATCCGATGGGGCAAAAATAAAGATATGTTGCCTCTAAAACAAACCATGGAGGTTGTTGTATACACGCTTTCAAGCCATATGCCTGTATATTATAGAACATTCCCTGGTAATATGAATGACGCACGAAGCCTTGATATCATTCTTAAAGATCTGGAACAGGCTGGATTTAAAGATCTAGTTTTAGTTACTGATCGCGGATATGAAACGGTGAACAATCTTAATAAATTTATCTTACGTGGCCAATCTATAGTCATGTGTACTAAGACCAGCAATAAAGAAGTTGCAAATATTATAATGGAGTTGGGTGATATTGGGACCCGCCCGGAAACAATGAAGGTAGATCATGATACTGACATTTATTACAAACAATATGATATCGATCATGAAATAAAAGGAGCAGATTCGACTATAAAGTCATCCAACAAGTTAAAATTAAATCTCTTTTTTAACTCTTTTAACAGAGCCAAAGATCAGCTAGTATTGGATAAAGAGAAGTCCAACCAAGAAGATGAACTCAATGAACTGTTTAAAAATAAAACCGAAGTTGATGCTAGAACCATAAAAAATGAATTTTGTTATTATACGGTCACCATTAATCCAAAAACGAGGACAATCGAATCTTTTGATATTGATAAGCAGAAAGTCTCGAAAGCCATTAAAGCATCAGGCTTTTTCTCAATTATGACCCATGGTATTGATTTTGATGCCATGAAAACCTACCATACTTACCACCTGAGAGATGAACAAGAAAAATATTTTCAACAGATGAAAGATCAAATGGGTTCTGATAGGCAAAGAAATTCGTCTGAAGATGGGAAAACTGGACGCCTATTTATTCTGTTTGTATCCCTCATACTTGGGTCCTATGTTCGCCATATCTGGAAAAGCACAGAACTGAAAAAGCTTTTTCCTTCGTCTCTGGCTATTCTAGACGCGATGAGACCGATCCGTTGTATTGAGCAACCAAATATGGAAAAATTAATTACTCCGTTCGTGGGAAACCAACTAGATATCTGTAAAGAATTCGGTATTAAGGTTCCTGATGGCTGCGCTCCAACATATCCGCGTAAGGAACTTAAAAATAAGAGGGGGCGGTCGTGTAAAAAATACTTTCAAAAGGGCTAGTTTTTAGTAAATATTTTGCAAAAATCAAG
>JAISCZ010000173.1 GCA_031265205.1 Deltaproteobacteria bacterium | reverse complement strand
TGGCAAACCTTAGCGCGAAAAAGCGACCTCAGAATTATTAGCAAAATCGCTACATACGCGTAAGTCATTTTAGCGAATACCTCGCCTCGCGAAAGAGCCATTAGCCGAGACCGGATATCCCGGCGGCGGGGCCCGAACGGCGGACGCTTCAATTGTTTGATTGTACGCTAATTTAGCCGTGTCGCGCAATATTCGCTCTCGCGGCGCCACTACCCCGACGGCCTTTCCCGCTCTCCGCTCGCCGGGTCCGCGCCCGTCGCCACGCCCAAGCGTTGGGTCAGCGGCTTAGGAATTGCCGCCCAAAGTCGCGCGAACGCCCCCCCAAGCGTCTCGCGCCGCCTTAGCGCCGGCGCGGTCGCTTCAAAGCTCGCCCCGACCCTCGTCGTCCCGCGCGAGGCGCGCGAACTCTCCTCTAGAGCCAACCATGGCGACGAGGATCATAAGGCCTTAAACCTCGTCTCCCGGAGAGAGTCCGCCGCGCGCCCACTCGCCCCTGTCGCCGGGGATAAGGAAACGCCCACGCGCGTAAGCTTGGAGCCTCTTCCCGGGCCCGCGCGGACGGGTTTCTCGCGTCAATCCGAACGCGCGCGCGGGCGCTTGGATCCTCATAAACGACCAGAGGGGGTTCGCGCGAGGCTTTCGGGCGCCAAAGCGCGCGACTCCCCAATGAGCCCCGCCCGTTTCAGCTGGGAAGGGCGGCCCAGTTCCTCCGCGCGCGGCTGGAGGAGAGGGGTAGCCGGAAGGGGGCTCGGCGAGTCCTTCCGGGCGAGCTGGGCGGACTACGGGCAGGGGTCGATCCTCGCGTAACCTTTGGCGATCCTCGCCGGGGGTGGATATCGCGCTTCCTTGGGCCAGGCGGCCGTCCGCCAAAGGCCTGAGGCTTGGCGCGCCGCGCCCTGGCCAGCGCTCAACGCTGACGGATATCCTTGAGGTATCCGTTCGCGCGATGAGATAGGCAAGAGCCTAAATCCCGCGCGACTCGCCCTAGTCGCCTCAACAAACCCCGCGTGGCTGGGCCATGGCTCTTCTGTCCGGGCCAAGCCCTTTCTGGGGCAAGGCCAAGGCCCACCCGTGAGCTGACGCGAGGCGCGCGCCTTAATAGCGATCCCGCGCGCGAGTTAAGGTGGACTGGCGCGCCCTTAGCGCCTCCGACCCGTTTGGGGCTCGGAAGGCGGCAGCTTAAAGTAAGGACCGTAAAAAGCGGCCACCGGGCCGCCGCAGCCGCCGGGGTAGAGGCAGGAGTCCAAGAGGCTCAACTGAGGCGTGACTCCTTGGCAAAAGCCCATGACGGAGGTGGTGCGACCGGACCGGGGGTTGGCGATGGCCAGGGCCTCCCAGTCCCAAAGATAGACGATAATGGGCTGATGGGGACCCGAGTCGATGGTGACAAAGGGGTACGGCCCGCGCCGATAGGTCATGTCCGGGGGAAAGATATCCCGGATGCGCCCGGTCACCACCAGGAGCATGCCCGTATATTTGGCGTCGGCCTCGTGAAAATTATTTAGATACGCCTCCACCAGATCCCGGGGGGCCACCTCGATGGGTTCCAGATAATTCATTTGGCCCCAGGCTGGCGGGCTCGCGAGGGCGAGACAAAAGGCTAGAAAAAAAAAGCGCGCGAGGGCCTCTCGCGTGGCCGCGTAGCCCCTCCGGGGCCTCTTAGAAGGGAAAAAAGCTCTCTCGCCGGCCCTCCCGCGCGCCATTTTATTTTAAGCTCCTTTCGGGGCCGCCTTCAGCCCCGGGCGGAAAAATCAGGACTCGATGTGGGACTGGTAATACTCCATTACCTGGGCCACGAAGCTGTTGGTCTCGCCATAGGGAGGGATTTTGTTCCCGTAGCGCTTGATGATTTCGGGGCCGCAGTTATACGCGGCGACGGCCAGGTATTCCTCGTCCCCGAACTCCTCTAAAAGGGTTTTAAGGTACCTCACGCCGGCCAAGACGTTCTCCCGGGGCGCGTGGGGGGTGGATACCCCCACGGAGCGGGCCGTGGAGGGGAGGATCTGCATGAGACCCACCGCCCCCTGGGCGGAAATCGCGTGGGAATTGAACCTTGACTCGGCTTGAATGACCGCCTTGACCAGAGCCGGGGAAACGTCGTGTTCCCGAGCCGTGGTTTGAATCAGCTCCTCGTAATTGCTGGCTTTTTTGTCAAAAGTGGGACGGTTGGCGGTCTGGGCTTTGACCATCGGCAGAAGGTCGGGATTGGGAAGCAAAAGAGTCGCCTGGCGGGTCGGGGGCGGGGCGGGGGCGGGGGGAAGGGGCAAGCTCGCGCTATTGTCCTCCACGGCCGCCGCCGCCACGCGCGCTCGGTGTTCCTGCCAAGCGGGTAAAACAGCGATCCCCACCGCCGAAACGGCGAGAAGCGCGCGAATTCTGAGCGCCTTGAAAAGGCAGCTAATGGGAGTGGCTCTCATAATGGGTAAATACTAGTCATTTTTTCGCGACTCGTCAAGATATTCGGGAAGAAAAAATATCCCGCCGGATCGCGAAATAAGTTAAAATGGCCGGGGGCTAAACCCCGAAACGGGCGGCGCGCCAAAACGTTTGAACGCCTTCCGCGCGACGTTCCATCAAGATTCATGCCAACGCGCGAAAAAATAAAGCCTACAATTTTTTTACAATCCCAAATCTCTTTTTTAGCTCTGGCCAATAGAGCCGTTAATTAATTAAACGCCTTTTACAAAGACTTAAAACAAATTGGCTTGAAGAAAAAACGCCTCTTTGGGCGTTGGATTATAGCGACAGTTTTTGGTTGGCGATATCTTGTTTAGAGCTCATGTAAAGGAGAAACTGGCGTGCGGCTCTTGGATAAATTAGAACCTATCTTACTGATTCTGGCCGTGGGCCTGGGCCTTTTTCTCAGCCGCTTTCCGGATATCTCGCCCTACGCCTCCAAACTCGTTTCCCCTTTTTTAACCGTGATGCTTTTCGGCCTTTTCTGGGAAGCGCCTTTAAAAGATTTAGGCAAAAGTTTCGCCAAATACCGCTTTACCGTCGTCGCCATTATTATTAATTTTATCTGGACTCCCATTTTCGCGTGGCTTTTAACGGAAATCTTTATGCCCCACAACGCGCTTTTGGGGCTTGGCTTTTTTCTGCTTTTAATCACCCCCTGCACCGATTGGTTTCTGGTATTCACGGGCGTGGCCAAGGGGAACGTTCCTCTGTCCCTCGCCATACTGCCGCTGAATTTGTTCCTCCAGATAATACTCATGCCTTTTTACATTTTCGCGTTCAGCGGCTCCTGGGGCGGCGCGAACGTGCTTCTCCTGGCCAAGAGCGCGGTCATCGTCCTCCTGATTCCTCTGGCGGTTTCTAAAATACTCAAATTCGCGCTCAAAGGCCTTGGGCCCGTCGCCCGCGCGCTGGAAAAAACGGTGGTCAAAAGGCAGTTTCTGTGGCTGTGGCTGGCCATCGCGGCGATGTTCGCCTCGGAAAGAATCATCGAGCCCGGAAAACTGGGCGTCTTTATCCAAATCCTCGCGCCCACGCTCACCTTTTTCATCGTCACCTTTTTTCTCGCCCACGTCGTGGCCCGGACGCTCTTTTATTCCTACGAGGATTACGTCAGCCTCGCCTTTACGACCCTCGCCCGCAATTCGCCCCTCTCCATCGCCTTCGCCCAACAGGCCTTCCCCGACGATCGCCTTGTCCTGCTTCCTTTGGTGGTGGGCCCCCTGGTGGAGCTCCCCGTCCTCGCGTTGATCGCCCAGCTCCTGCTCATGTATTGGGCGCGCGTGGTTAAACCTAAATTGAACCGCGACCGAAGAAAGGGCCGCTGATTATCCGCGAGCGCGCGTCCTCGCGGCCTTAACGCTCCCCCCGCGCGAGTCCCCCCTTCCAAGACCTTCCGGCGCCGGGGCGCGCTTTACCCATTTCGCGCGCGCGGGCGCGCGGGAAAGACGCGCTATCCCAGGCCGCCCGCGCCTGAGCCCGCGGCGAGAGCCAAAAACGAGCCCCGCGGTCCCGCGCGCCGCGCCGGGCGCGGCGCGCGGGACCGCCTTCGCGGAAAATAAACGCGCGAGGCGCTCCAGAAAGGCGCGCGAGCGAAAATGACGAAAAAAACGCGCGACCGCGCGATTTGCCGCCGCGGGAAGGCGAAGCTTGGCCGCGCTTGACGCTCTTTGGCCGAGTTCCGCTCGCCGGCGCGCGCGCGAGCGCGCGATTAAGATTAAACGCGCGCGCGGATGTCGCGTCGCGGGGCCGCGCGACGCGCGTAACGGCGCGGGGGAGATTTCCACTCGCGCTTGGCCTTTGGGCTCATATATTTTTTGAGGTTTTCTCTTTTTTAAAGCGATTTTCACGTTTTTGTCATTTTTTAAACTTTCGCTCTTTCGCTCTTTAGCTTCATGGAACGCCGCGAGGATTTTTAAGATTTTTCCGCCTTTTATAAAATTTCCGCGCCTTTAAGTCGCCAACGCGCGGCGCCTTGTCCAAGCGGCCATGAGGCCCATTCCCGCCGCCGCGAGCGTTTTATCTTCGGGCGTGGCGTATTTTCGCGTCTTTATAGAACACCGCCCGGGGCCTCGCCCCTTAAGCCAGAGCCGCGACCCATCTCGCCCACCGCGAAACGGACGCCAATTGGAAGCGTTCCGCCACGATCTGGCCGTTCCCCCGTCCTCGCCATTGGGGCCAGCCCATCCCTGAAGCCCTGGGGGCCGAAGGCCGCTAAAAAAAATGGCGCGAACCTTTTCCGCGAAAGACGCTCTCAGCGCCGCTTGGGCGAGATAAGGCGAGCGCCCGCGCGCGGTCGCGGTTGACTCCTCTCGCGCCGCGGGAAACGGCTCGCGGGGCGCGCGGGGCCACGCGCCAGAATATGGATATTTTGGGACGCCTTCCCGGAAGGAACGCCAACGCGAGGTATCCGCCTCGCGTATGGGTGGCGCCCAAAGGCGGCTCACGCGCGGGGCGTCCATTGGGCTGACCATGGCATAGACCCTATGGTTATCGCTCATTGATTATTGGTTATTGATTCTTGGTTATTGATTCTTGGAAATTACGCGACGGAAACGCCATTCGCGGGCGCGGCTCGCCGTAGCCACGTGGCGGGGGAAAAGGGAAGGTCTCCGGATAGTCCCCTTCAGGCTATGGGAGCGCCGGCTCTATCCAATGAGCGGAAATCAGGGCGAGGCAGGGCGCGCGGCGAAATTGATTCGCGGTTGCCGTTGACGCCGGTTAAGACAAAAAAGAATATACGACAATATATTATTATAAAATTATGGCTCTATGACAATCAGCCCTTATCTCTCTCATTTTCTCTTTTGTCTCTCTCTTTCCCTCTCTCTTTCTCTTCCTCTCTAAACACCCATCGCGCCCTAGTTCGCTCCCTCGTCAGCGCGCCTTTTTAGCTCCGCTATTGACCGCTCCCGCGTTTGGGGCTTCACTAAAGGGAAAGTGAGGCCCCTAAAGCGTTTAAAGGGGAACGGCGCTGGCCCTACAGGATAAAGCGGGGTTAAATTCGCCTCAAGCGAGTGAAAATATGTAGTTTTGTCGCGTTTATTTTGGTATATTTAAATTTCCGATTTGATTAATTTCAAGTTACAATTGGCCGAGGAACACGCCGCTTTCTCTTTTCTCCAAATTGAGATTTTGTCCGCTTTTCGCCCACCGCGCCAAAGAGAGCGAGTGGCGCGAAAAAGTCCAAAATCCCCCGTATTTTCAAGGAATTAGCTCTGGAACAAGCCAATTTTAGCGACTATCGCCCTTCCCCAAGCGTCGCGCCACTTCCCTTTAGACAAAGACTTACGCGATGACCATTCCCCCGGACATTCCCGCGAACTCGCCGCGCGAGCCTGAATCCGCGAATTTGTCGGATTGCGCCCCCAAGGCGCCCGCGCCGCTGGCGAAGCCTCTCGTGAACGCCTCGCCTCCCCCAGAACTCGCGCCGCGAGAGCCAGCCGAGTCCACAGGGCCGCCCGCGGAGAGCGAGCGGCCAGCCGAAGCCGACGCGACGCGAGAGCCAGCCGAGTCCACAAGGCCGCCCGCGGAGAGCGAGCGGCCAGCCGAAGCCGACGCGACGCGAGAGCCAGCCGGGCCCACAGGGCCGCCCACGGAGAGCGAGCGGCCAGCCGAAGCCGACGCGACGCGACGCGCGAAAAGTTCCCAGGAGTTATTCCAAGCTTCCAAAGGGCCAGAGACCGCGGCTGAGCCCGCCGCGCCGGATTCTTTTGAATCCGCCCTTCCGGACGCCGCTTGGGGCGACCCGGAACCGTCCGCGCCCGAGAAACCGTTAGCGACCAAAGAATTTGACATAAAAGAAATTGACGAAAAAATAGCGCAATTGAGCGACTCGCTAAAGGACGCTTTCAAGGAAAACAGCGACGCTCTGGAAAAAAAGCTTCTCGGCGCGCTTGAGTCCTTAGCGCTAAAATTAAGCGTGGAAGGCAAAAAACAGGAAAAAATCGACGCTCTCCACGCCAAACTTATCGATCTTGAGGAAAGGATTTTATCTCAACCCCTAAAGCCCATGCTCAATGGTCTCATCAAGCTTCATGACGACTACGGGAAGATCCAAGCTTTATATGAAAATGAAAAAGAAAAAATAACCGCTGAATTGTTCCTCCGGACAATTGTGGAACTTCAAGAAGACATTGAAATGCTCCTCGCGACGCAGGACGTAAGAGTTTACCGCGAAAGCGCTAAACTTTTCGATCCTAAAAGGCAAACGATTGTCAAAATAATAGCTTCCCAAGACGAAGCCGATTCCGGGACGATTTCGCGCAGCGTAAGGCCTGGATTTGAAAACGATAGCGGCGTTTTCGCCAAGGAGAGGGTTGAAGTGTTTGAATACAAACCGCCGCTTCCAGGCGAAATAGCCGCGCTCGCGAAACCAAAGACGGAAAGCGGGCCCTCCACGCCTCCCGCGCCACCCGCGCCTTCCGTCGATTCATTAAACGGAGAAAATATTTAAAATGTCGAGTAGAATTTATGGAATAGATTTAGGAACAACCTATTCGTGCATCTCGTATATTGACGAGTTTTCAAAAGCCGTCGTGGTTCCCAATTCGGAAGGCCAGCAAACCACTCCATCGGTAGTGTATTTTGAAAGTCCCGATAACATCGTTGTCGGACAAGCCGCCAAAGAAGTAGCCCTTCTTTATCCCGATAAGGTTATTTCCACGATAAAAAGGTCCGTCGGCGACGAGAACTGGCGCTTTGAAATTGCTGGCGTTGAGCACACCCCAGCGTCTATTTCGTCTCTTATCGTCAAAAAATTAATCACTGACGCGGAAATAGTGACGGGCGAGAAAGTCACGGATGTCGTGATCACCTGTCCGGCCTATTTTGGGTTAGCCCAAAGAGAGATCACCAAGCAAGTCGGCGAATTGGCCGGATTAAAAGTCCATCACGTCATTCCCGAACCCACCGCCGCCGCTTTTGATTACGCTATCGCGCAAACGACCCCCCAGATAATTCTGGTCTTCGACCTGGGCGGGGGAACTTTTGACGTCAATTTAATTGAAACCAAAGAAAAAGAAATAACGGTCCAATGCATCGGCGGGGATAGCCAGTTGGGAGGCAAAGATTGGGACGAAACCCTCGCGAACTGGTTCGCCGAGGAGTTTTCCCATAAAACCGGAGTTCCGGCCGCGGAATTGACGAGCAACCTGGAAACCTGGCAGGAACTCTTAAAAGAGGCGGAAAACGCCAAGATTACCCTCAGTTCCCGCACCAGCCACACCAAAAGAATAAGGCATTCCACGCAGAACGCCATAATTGAGATAACGCGCGATAAATTTGACGAGCTTACCGCGCACCTCTTGGAGCGCGCCATAAGCTTAACGGAGGAGCTTCTCGAAACGGCCAAAAATAAAGGCTTTAGCGAAGTGGATAAGCTTATTCTGGTTGGCGGCTCCACTTTTATGCCGCAAGTTAAAAACAAAGTTAAAGAAAAGTTCCCCTTTGAAGTGCTCCAACACGACCCCAACCAGGCGGTAGCCAAGGGGGCGGCGCTATATGGATACAAATGCCACCTGGAAGAGCTGATCAAAATCATAGTCGCGGAAGAAACGGGAGCGAAACCGGCGGAAGTGGATTTAGGAAGCGTTGACGCTAGCGTCATCAAAAGCGCCGAGAGTTCCATCGCCGAGTCGGAAGGGATGGATCTTACCGGAATTCAGAATATTACCGCCACGAAAGTGACAAACGTAACTTCCAAAAGCTTTGGCATAATCGTAAATGATCGAATCCTTGGCGGAATTGAAAGGGTACAAAATCTTATCTACCTTAACGATAAGGTCCCGACGAAAGTCGCTAAAAAATTCTCGACCTTTGACGACATGCAGTCAAGCGTATTGCTTAAATGCGTCGAAAATCACGAGCCTGAAGGTCTCGTGAATGAGACTTTAGATCCGGCGCTCTCGGCGCAAGTGGGAGTCGCGGAACTTCTCTTCAAGCGCCCGCTACCCCAGGATTCCCCCCTGGAGGTGACGTTCAGCCTCAGCGATGACGGTCGTTTAACTCTCTACGCTAAGGATTTAACCACGAACGGCGAAATAACGGCTGAATTTAAAACGGCGGCGATTCTAAGCGAAAAAGAGCTTAAGGAAAAGTCAAAACAGATCAGCTTGGTCAAAGTGTCATAAGCGCGAGGAGGGAAAAGAAGTACAACTATGTTAACCTAAACTTTTAGCTTTTTGGTTCCGCGGAAATCCCCTTGGGCGTTTAAACGGAATCGCGGTTGTCGGGCCTGACCCTTTATTTAAGGCTTTGCCAGAGATAAATTAAGGTCAAAACCCAATTTTGCGGTTAGCGGAGCTAACCTACTTTCGCTTAGAGAAGATATTAAATGGAATTATTAGTCGGAATAGATTTAGGAACGACCTATTCTTCCATCGCTTTCGTGGATAGCGACGGCAGAGCGGAAGTTGTTTTAAATTCCGAAGGGCGGCCGATAACTCCGTCAGTTATCGGGTTCCGCGACGGCGAAATTGTCTTTGGCGAGGAAGCGAAAGACATGCTAGCGCTTGGAACTTATCCCGCCGCCGCTTTTTTTAAAAGAGAAATGGGCGATCCGTACTATATTTTTGAGGCGTACGGCGCCAAATACACCCCAACAGATCTTTCCGCGACGCTTCTTACGAAACTTAAAAATGACGCTGAAAAAAGCCTTGGCCAAGAAATCACCCACGCGGTAATTACGGTTCCCGCCTATTTTAAAGATCCGGAAAGAAAAGCCACTATCCTGGCCGGGCAAAGAGCCGGTCTAAAAATCCTGCAAATCATAAATGAGCCTACGGCGGCGGCTATAGCCTATTGCCAAAAAGAATTTAAACCTGGCAATAAGCTTATGGTTTACGATTTAGGCGGAGGGACCTTTGACGTTACCCTTGTTGAGATAACCCACGAAGGCGTTAAAGTTCTCACTTCAGACGGAGATCACCGCCTGGGAGGCAAGGATTGGGACGATAAGATTGTCAGCTTCGCGATTCAAAAGTTTAAAGACCAGTACGGAATTGATCCCTCAGCGGATATTTCTCTTCTCGCCGAACTCGCGATCCAAGCCGAATCTTCCAAGAAACAGCTCACTCAATTCGACTCCACGGCGATTTCCCTAACTTTTCAAGACAAACGCGGCTCTTACGCGCTCAGCCGCGATATCTTTGAAAATATCACCGCCGATCTTTTGGAGAGAACCACTTCCCTCGCGAACCGCGTGATGGAAGACATGAAATTAGCCCCTGATTCTTTAGACGGAATTCTGTTAGTAGGCGGTTCCACGAGAATGCCTATGGTTCATAATTTTGTTAAAAAAACATTTAACAAAATACCCACAACCGGAATTAACGTGGATGAGGCCGTCGCGATAGGAGCCGCTATTTACGCCTCTCAACAAGGAAAGGAGCTTCTCGGGTTTAAACACGCTTTAGGCGGCGTGATTAAAACTCAAGACGTTACAAACCACAGCCTTGGCATGATCGCCATTAACGGGGATCGCTCGGCCTATATCAACAGCATCATATTGCCAAAGAACGCGGCTATCCCTTGTGGGGAAATGAGACCGTACATTCACCGAACTATTAGAGAGCGCCACAATACACTGGAAATTTTTCTAACTCAGGGAGAATCCGACAAACCAAACGAAATTAGCTATCTTGGGCGATACGTCATAAACGACATACCTTATGAACGCGAAACAGTCTCCATTATCGAAATTCGCTATAATTACAATGAAAGCGGTACGGTCGGAATAACCGCCAATGTTCAGGGATCGCCCAAAGAACTCAACATCAACATTGAAGACCTGCCCGATGACGTCCCGGCGCGTTTTACGCTTCCTCCAGCTCTAACAAAAACTATTCCTCACTCAAATATTTATTTAGCCTTTGATCTCTCAGGATCTATGGACGGGATCCCTTTGAAAGAATCTAAAAAAGCGGCTCTAGAATTTATGAAAAAAATTGATCTCGCTCATTGTTCAGTTGGAGTAATCGCCTTTTCTGATACCGTCATCCCTAAACTTAAACTCTCTCAAAACGCTAAATTAATTAACAAATCAATAGAAAATCTTAAAGAGCGCGAATCTGGATGGGATAACGTGGCTCAACCGTTTGACGAACTATTGAAATTATTTAAGCAAAATTTTAATAACGCCATCCTCAACTCCAAAAACCACAAGACTTTAAACGAATCCCAAAACTACGCGATAGTGCTAACAGACGGCGTTTGGAATTTTCCTGTCGCCGCTATTGAAGCCGCGAAAAAATGCCACGCCAATGACATTGACGTCATCGCGATAGGTTTTGGAGGCGCCAATAGAAATTTTCTAAAAGACATCGCTTCTAAGGATGAACACAGTTTTTTTACTGACCTATCCAAACTCTCCGAAACCTATTCCACGATAGCTCAGGAAATTACCTCTTCCAAGGGAATTTCCACTTCCCCTATTTTCTAGCCATTCATGAAACAGTTAACCAGCAAACAATTGTTAGGGCGTGAATAAAATGGCTGAAAATTTTATTTTATTATTAGGCATAGAAACAAAAACACCGTATAACAAAGATACTATTGAAAAAGCCATAAAAGATAAGCAAATTCATTGGTCTAAAATGAAAACTTCCGGCGCGCCGATTGATCGGTTAAACGCTGAAACTTACCTTAACCTTATTCCTGAAATTAGAGCCACTCTTTCCAATCCTATAAAATGGGATATCCAAGCGGCCGCGGCCGAAAAAATTAAAGCAGAAATCAGAACCGCCGAACTTAATAATCTTGTCAAATTGTTGGCGATTTATAACGAACCTACTATTGACGACGAAGGCGTCGAACTTTTAATTAAAAATTCCGGGCCAAGCGTAACCAAAAAAGACGTTTTAAATAATCTCGCGAAATACTCTATCAGCTACGATCCTACTCCCAAAAGAACGCCAACGGCAAGGCCAAAGCTTGACGACGTAACGGCTACGGATATCCAAACTCTTCTCAAATTTATTAATAAAACAAGCCTTTATGATTTTTTGGACCTCGGAGTTCGTTCTTCCGCTAAAAGCCTCTACGATAAAGCCGATGAAATATATAAAACCATCAGCCGCAAAGGACTAACTGACCAAATTTCGACCGTAAGAAAAAAACTCGCGGGTCACGCTAAATTTATCTTTAATGATGTTTCCCAGAAAGAGAAATACGATAACGCCCGAGTATTTGAAGCGCTGATTAAACTTAATAGCGTGCTCGACGTTCTTGGCAGAAAAAATTATCTTAACGAAAAAGCGATTGACGAGTTTGTTAGTCAAGCCAGAACTGTTAGCGTCAACCAAAAAATCGCGATAGAATATTTAGAAGATTACGCTAATAAACGCAATTGGAATATCCAAAAAGATTTTAAATTGCCCTCGTCCGCGTTAAAATTATGCGGATATTGCGATACCTTATCTAAAACCCCCACTGACGACCACTGCCATAAGTGCGGTAAAAAATTAATTATACCTTGCCCTAATTGCCAAAATCCCACGCCGACTGAAAATAAATGCTGCTCAAAATGCGGGTTCGCCACGGGCGACGCTGAAATAATTGACCGCCTTTATATCGAGGCTCAGGAATTAGCTAATAAAGGAGATATTACTAACGCGTTAACCAAATTACGTTCAATACAAATATATTGGCCAAATTGGGAAAAATCGTCAGACGCGATTCAAAAATTAGAAGCTAAACAAGCGGCTATAGACGCTAAGCAAGCGGCTCGCGCTGATACTATCGCTAATATTGAGTCATTACTCCAAAGCCGTCAATTATTACAGGCTCATAAAATTTATCAGAGTTTCACCAAAGATTTCGGACCTTCCGGAACGGAAAGTATCGCCACAAGGTTAAAAGAAGAGATTTCAAAATCTAAAGAAGCTTTTGAAAAGGGGATGTTAAATAAAGCCAATGGCGATTATGAGGAAGCTTACGGCCAATTTGAAAAAGCGCTTGATTACGCTATTGATTTTGAATCAGCCCAAAAAGCCATCGCGGCGATTCCTCCTCCCACGCCAAAAAACCTTAACGCCACAATGAATAATTCATCATGCTCCATCAATTGGACCGCGAACCCGGGGCGTGGCGACATTCTTTATAGAATTATTCGCAAGGCTAACTCCGCTCCTAATTCCCCCCATGATGGCGCGACAGTCGCGGAGGTTAAAGGATTTAGCCATACGGAATACCATGTTCCCGCCGGTATTTTTTGGTTTTACGCTGTCTACGCCACCAGAAATGGAATTTTTTCGGATAAGTCAAACCCAGCTGGCCCGTGCGTCTATTTTAAGCCCGTTCAAAACGTTATCGTTGAAGCAAGCGATTCCCAGATCCACCTCCGCTGGACCCGCCCCATGGGTTGCGATTCCGTTAAAATTACCCGCTATGAAGGCGTCAGGCAAATAATTTCCAATCCTGGAGTCTCTGTCCCAACCTCAGGAGACCGCGCGTCTGATTTAAAATTAATTAATGGAGTTACCTATACTTATATCCTTATCGCCAATTACCCTAATCCTACGGGAGCGGCTATCTCTTTTCCGGCGGCGCCTGTCATAATTAGAGCTTGTCCTCTTGTTCCTCCTCCTCCTGTTCTTGATTTAACCGTTAGAAAAAAAGACAATATCGCGTCTCTAAATTGGTCTCCGCCAAAGAGCGGACAAGTCCAAATCAGACAAACTAACAATTCTCCTCAAGCCGTTCCAGGTCAAGTAATTTCTCTCTCTGACGCCGATTCTTTCGGAAAGCTCATTAACGTTTCTCAGCCTGGATGGATTAACGTCGCTCTTGAAATTCAAGGACACATCTTTTTTACCACTTTAAACGTTATTGATAACACAGCCGTTATCGGAAATTCAGTTTCCGTAGTCAATGTTTTAGACATCAGCAATCTGAAATCAGAGAGAGATGGCGAATTAATCAGATTATTTTGGAAGTGGCCAGATGAAATTGATGAAGTTCTAGTTGCTTGGGGTTATGAGTTTTTTCCGAACGATCCTGATTTGCCTGGGATAAATACTGAAATCGCTCTTAAAAAAAATTTTGATTTAAAAGGGTATTGGGAACTCGAAAAAGCCGATAATACTTATCATTATTTTACGTTATTTTCTAAACACCGTTTATCTAAGTGTTATTCTAAAGGAATTAATATTGAAGTTTCTCACGGCTTAATTATTGACATTCAATACCGAATTAAAAATCCATATTTTAATTTTAATTTTAAATCTGAAACATCTTCTATAATTTTATCCACAAACTATACAATATCTAGCCTTCCTCCATTATTGTTGATTTTTAAACACGATCACCCGCCGATACAAATTAACGATGGCGAACTCCTCGCTAAAATTAATAATATTAAATTTGAAAATGGCCATGCTTTAGTTCACTTTAAAACATATAGAAAACACGGACATATTAAGCTTTTCTTTGAAGACCATAATGACTCTTTAAATTTTAG
>JAISCZ010000157.1 GCA_031265205.1 Deltaproteobacteria bacterium | reverse complement strand
CCTGAATGTTAGCCGTGTCGAACTCACAGATGTACAGAATGCCCGACAGGACAACGGTGGAGTACGGGTTGGCGATGGTGCTAAGGGAGGTCTGCTCGGCGGGAAGGGTCGCGGGCAGGGTCGCGGGAACGATGAAGTGGGTGCCGGACCCCACCGTGCCTGGGGGGCCGTTACGGTTGCACAGGTCCACCATGTAGACGCCATTGACCGGGAACGCGTTGACCCGCAGGTCATTGTAACCGGAGCCAGTGAGATCGAGAGGGGTCGAAGTGCCGGCGACGGTGCCGTCGCTGCTGCCGACTTTGGGGTTTTGGTAGGATTTGCCGTTCATAGCGACAAAAATAACTTCCATCATTTTTAAAACTCCATGAGCGTCATTTTGCTAACGCTCGAAAATTCCGCCGCGCTCGGAAGAGCCAGCTGATTGGAAAAATAAAGTAAAAAGCTTGGAGGGGGGGGATCCTTAATTTTCGTGAGGGCTACCATAAAATTATCTCTCTAAATTCTCCCTTAAAAATGGAGAAAAATAAAAGAGAACGTTAACTAAAGACCAAAATTGTATTTGGTCAACGACGAATGGGTAAAAAAAAAGGAACCTGAATCATTGCTAAAACAATGATTCAGGTTCCCTTTACCTAAAACATATCAATCTAATTCTCTGACTGGCCAAATAACATCATAATTGCCATATCATGAATGACAAGAACAATTATTATATTATTTTTTGAGGCAAAGAAACTGACTCACGGGCAAATCGGCCGTCTGGCTTATCTCAGTTCATCCGAATATCCTGATTTAAATCTCAGTCTATTAAGACTTACTGCCTGGAACTTTCATCCAGAAAAGAATTACAGCGTTAGGGAACGCTCCGAATTTTTTTGCTCATACGGAATAGGCTACTCACGCAAAGAGTTTAAACTCTAAGCTGTTAAAACATGCCCGGTATTCAAAAACCTCCTAATTCCAATAAAAAGAAACGAGCAGAAGTCCTTTTGGGGACAATCCATATTCAAATCCAGTTGCTCTGACAGAACAACAGCGAGAAAAAACCGCCCCTTTCTTTCGAGGTTACCCAAAATCGGGGACATTGTCAAGTGGCACAGTGGCCTAAAAGGCGAAGGGCGAAAAAGCGAAGGTCGTTAAGAAGGTTACCCAAAATCGGGAACCTTGTCAAGTGGCCAGTGGCCTAAAAGGCGAAGGGCGAAATGCGGAGGTCTTTAAGAAGGGTACCCAAAATCGGGAACCTTGTCAAGTGGCCAGTGGCCTAAAAGGCGAAGGGCGAAATGCGGAGGTCGTTAAGAAGGGTACCCAAAATCGGGAACCTTGTCAAGTGGGCAGACGAGAAGACGAGAAGGAGGGTGCCGAAAAAAAAGCATTAGTTTTGTGGTGCTCTTGAGCACGATCTTCTGCACCATTAATGATGGACATGCAAAAAGTGTGAAATATAATTCACTGTGCTTTTTTCTCAAGTCATATAGATGCATATAAGAAGATAAATATGATGGTGGTTTAAAATTAATATCATATTTCATAGAATAAATATCACTTCATGGCATCATGGCATTTTTTACTTGACAAAAAAAGAAAAATGTTTACAATTGATCATATAAATACAGCTTATTTAAGAGGCAATACAGTGATCACGGCAACTAACATATTCCAAACACGCCTCCCTGGGTTTGATCCTCATTTATCATGAAACGTGACTTTTGCGCTACCTGAGCGCAACTTGCCCCACATGCTGTGTGCTGAACTGAATAGGTGACTGCGGCTGATGTTCAGGTATTTGAGGAATGGAGGCCTCTCTTGTGACGGGGATAAAGGTTTACATGATGGACACCGTCAAGACGGCCGCTAAGACGCAATTCCAGCGACAACGCGACTCATGGCGCGTCCATCTTGGCAATTCGCCGAGTTCATCATGCGCCGGGCTGGGGCTTCTAGGCCGTGGAGGGCGCCTCCTCCGTCAGAGAGAGGCCGGTCTGAGGAGGGCGCTTCTTCAGCTCTTCCGCCGGGAACGCCCTGGGCTTAGGCGGTAGCCGCCCAAGCTTCTTCAGCGCGACCACCGACCTCAGTAAGGACCTTCTTGAGGAACGGCGCCGCATAGTCGACCACGCGGTCCCTGTGGACATCGTTCCTCGAAATCAGGAAGAACATGGTCCAGAGGAGCTCGCGCGCTATGGCGACCACGGCCCGCTTGTAACCGCGCCGCGCCTTGATGCCCTTGAACGCGCGAGCGAAGTGGCTGGGAGTCATCGCGGCGGCGTGGCCGCGCTTAGAGAGGGTACGCCGTATCCACCTGTCGCCAGAGGCGGTCTTGCCGCGCTTCCTCTTGCCGGCGGACTTGTTGTCGCCGGGGTGGACCCCGGCCCACTCGCTTAGGCTTGTCGGCGGTCTCAAACGGCGTTACGTCAGGCCCCATATAAGCGAGGATAGAGGTGGCGGAGAGCCTACTGATCCCGGGTATGGTCTCGAGTCGGTCCAAGATCTCGGAGCGCGGCTTCAGTTCTTCCAGGAGCTCGGCCTCAATATTGGCCTTCCACGTCTCGCGCCAGACCACGCGTTCGAGGAGCCGGCGGAGTTCGGCTCGCCCATTGTCGCCCGGGGTCGGTAGCCATGGCTCTTAAGCTCTCGTCGCGCCTGGCCTTAAGTCGCGCGTGGACGCGCTTGACGGCCTCAATCGGGGTCTCGCCGGCGATGACGCCCTCAAGCGTGGTCTGGAGGACTTGCCGAAGACATCGCGCGCGACAAGGTCGAGTCTCACGCCGAGCTTGACAAGACGCTTTATGACCCTGTTTCCGCTCTTGGCGAGATCTCGCGTTATCTTCTGGTTGAGGCGCGACAAGTGGCGGGCGCACGCGAATTCGGGAGGACTAATGTAGCTGGACCGCGGGAGCCCGAAGCGGCCAAGTTGGGCCAGCCACAGGCTGTCGCTCATGTCGGTCTCGCTACCGGGAATGTTCTTGGCGCGCCTGGGGTTGACGACGACAACCTTCACGCCAGCGCTGGCGAGAGACTTCTGGAGGGTCTTCGAGGTACACTCCGGCGCTCTCCATAATCATGCCCTCCGCGTCCTTATGGATGACCCAGTCGACGAGTTCGCGATTTCCCTCCGGCAACGCGCTAAATTCATCGCGCTCGTGGACGTAACCGGCGGAAACAGGCCTGTAGTAGCGGGCAAAGTTTTTCTTGCCATGAACGTCAACTCCAACAACCGAATTGAACGGGGACCCGAAATACTTTTTATCTGGTCGTTCGGACATCGCTATACCTCCTTTTGGTGGATGTCAGCGTAAAACCGGCAGGACCTCGCGCGTTTCCCTGTCTTCCGTCGATATGTGGCGTGAAGCTGTGCCCGCAGGCCCAATTTATGCCAAAAGAGAGAAAGACAGACAGTTTATCATACGCTTTCAAAGAAGCGGGCCGGGGTTCGGCAACGCGAGGTGGAGCGGTTTAGCGACCCGGTCAAACCACGAAAAAAATAGCGCCCTCGCCTGTCGATACGCGCATAAGAAAGCTAACCATCCAATTCATGTTAGTCAAGATAGGACGTTTCATGGGCCGGGGTGTCGATGAATCGAAATGAACGTATAGCCACACTTTTGAAAGCCCCAGAAACCCCTTGGAGGGATTCTGAGGCTCGCCATACCGGGTCTCAACGCTTCTCAGAAAGCACTGTGCCAGAGCCCGCTGGGTGAAGCCTGTCTTCGACGAAGGCGGCTCTCAAAGGCAACCCTGGAGCCAAGGCGAAAGCTCTTGTAGGGAGACAACCTGTCCTCCCTCCCTGTCCCTTGGCAAGCATAGGTATCCAGACAAGAAAAAAGCTTCGCCGGACGCCAAGGGAAAACCGCGCCCTTTGAGCCGCCGCGACACCGCCTGAACTTAAGTTCCAGGCACCAAGACGCAATCGTCCGCCATGTTACGGGCTACGGACAGGTGGCGCCAAGAAGTAGCCCGATCGCCCGGAGGCGCTCCGCGCCTCTTAACTCGCCCGATGGTCGCCGCAAGACCATTGATTATGCTGTATCCACATCTGGAAGCGTCGACTGATGAACTTGCCTATGTTGGGGCTGAAAATGGCAGGTGAACGGATACAATTGTTTTCTCTGTAGCAAGAAAAATTCCAGAGAAATATAGTTCACCGCGGAGACGCAAGGTCTGATATTTATGGGGGCGTACATGAAAGACCACGGGACGAAGATAGTAGCGATGGAAGCGACCGGGGTGTACTGGATCGTCCCACTGGATTTCCTTGAGGAACAGGGTTTCGAGGTCAAGCTACTGAATCCCCGCGCGGTCAAAAACGTCCCTGGCGGGAAGTCGGACGTTATGGACTGCCAGTGGCTACAGAAGCTCACGGCCTGTGGCCTTGCCGCGAGATGTTTCGCGCCCACGAAGGAGTTCCTGACGCTGAGGGGCTATCGCGGGCAACGCCACAACATCGTAACGCGGCAGGCAACCGCCGCGAACCACATGGACAAACACCGCAGGTTGATGAACCTGAATTTAAACAACGCCGTTACCGACATAACGGGGGTGGCCGGGATGACGATCATCGACTCTATCCTCGCTGGCGAGAGGGAGCCCCCTGCTCTCGGGATGATAAGGGACAAGCGTTGCGTGAAGACGTTTGTCCAGATTGCCATCTGCCTCGATGGCATCTACACGGAAGACAATTTGTATTGACTTCGAATCTCGCGAGATGACTACAGATACAAGTTGAACCAACTCAAAGCTATCGACGAGACGATATTTAACTACCTTATGGCGCTCGAATCGGGCCCCCCTGATTCTGGCGGTAACTGTTTGGCGTCGGAAGAGTCCTTCCCGAAGGTGAGGAACCCGGCCCACAAGAAGATCGGTCCGAACTCGCAAGGATAGTCGGCGGCGGGGTGGACCTCACCATGATCCCCGGCATAAGCGTCCTTTTAGCCTTGATTATCATCTCCGAGATCGCCGCTGACATGAACCGCTGGGGATCGTCGAAGCGCTTCGCCTCCTGGCTGGGCGTCTGCCCAGGTCTCGAAGTCAGCGGAGGGAAGATCATCAGCGGAGCGTCAAGAAAGGTGAATACCACGGCGTCGCAGGCGTTCCATATGGCGGCGATGGGCGTCAGGAGGTCCGACAACGCTTTCGGGGAGTTCTACAGGAGGATGAAGTTCAAAGGCGGGCCGCGGAAGGCGCTGACGGCCACGGTCCACAAGATCGCCAGGGCCGTTTTCGCCATGCTCAAATACGGCGCCTACTACGTCATGGAGTCCGCCAAGGAAATGGCGAAGAGGAACAGGGAACGCAAAGAATCCTGGTTAAGCAAAGAGGCGGCCAAGCTCGGCAAAACGCTCGTCTCCAAAGCCGAGTAACGCTTCCCGCCCTTGCCGAGGCGCGTTTCAGTAGGCCCTGAAGTTACCGCCTTATGTGGTAGGAATCAATAAAGATAGCGCTAAATAAGCAAGTTTCATGGTAGAGCTTCCTACAAATTTTCATTACAGCCTCAAGGTATTGACATAGCATAAAAATATGGATTATGATTATACGTTATTTATTAGATTCACCTCTCCAGTTATAATGGTGGCACCTATGAAATAGGTGTTAACTAGTCGCGCTTAGGCCGCTGGGGAGTCCGTAAAACGTAATTTGGATAAATTATATTTTTGGAGGCTTATAAAACTTAAAAAGAACTGGGCAAATTATCGAACAGTTTAAATTAAATCATGTTGTGATAGGCCAATAATCTTCATAAATAATTCAGAGTATCTCTAACTCTGTAATTTTAATCTGGATTTGAACTCAGGTTAATTGCCGTCATAAATTAAACTAATTTAAACACAGAATAGATATGATTAACTAAAATAAGCCAGAATGTCAATTTGTTTATATTTTAGTAAAGTTCTTTCAACCTAACATTAAATCTAATACTTGCCTATAACGTTAGCAAATTAAATAATTATCGATATATTAGTTAGTTTAAAGTGTAAGTTTATACGCTTTTGTGAAAAGAACATTAATTATTGATCTCAATAATGATTAAGTTAATTATCTTGAATTAGTTGAAGGGACAATATTAAAATTATTATTTACCGGTTCTTGGATAATTTGAGTGAATTCTATAAGCCTCTATAAGGGTCTTTGCTAAACCATCAAATTGAATTCAACGGCTTTATTCACTTCTACAATTTTAGATTAATGAACCTCCATAGAATAAAATTCTATTGCAACACAACTAACGTTAACAACTTGAAAAAACAAGCCTAATGGCGCGACTTTACCGAGAAAGATTTTTAACATGACTGATTTTTTGAAAAAAATTACTTTATTGTGGGTCTATTTGGCCGGAGCGTTGGTCATTTTCCTTTCCGATCACGCATTGGCAGTGCCGCCCGACGATGATTACTGTCCAACCACAGGGCAACCTTGCTTAAATTATACATTAACTAGCGATTTAACAACAAACGATATCAGTATTATTGCCATTGATCAGAATGACTATGCGTTATCTTTCCCGACGATTACATTAAATGGGCATACGTTAACAGTTACTAATGAATTTCTAGTAACCGACGCTTCAATGAATCAGCGGATGGGATTCAGAATATACGGAAATCCCGGAGAATTGGTTATAACGAAAGACGCTAAATTTCAATATACCACATTTGGGGACGCGAGGACAATATTAGAACTTAATAAACTAGATATTTTCGGAAAATTCATTATTGACGGAGTAACCGATTTTTTTTCGTCGTCTACTATAAACAACCACACCAGAATCAATACGCTAACTTTGCACCCTGGCGCTTCTATCGAAATGCTTCACAACGCGGATTTTACAGGAAATGAGGCCAATATCGACCTTCAGCCTGACCGTCGTTCGATCCCGGTGCAAACGTTAGAACTTTATGGATTAGGAGGAGACGCGTCCATACCAGAAAATACAGTGACCTATGTCCCCCACCCAACTATAGATGGTCAAGGGATGACGATTGGGTCGAGACTCTACGTCAAGGAACTTCAGGTAAATTTAATTGATTTCGGAGTTTTTAGCTCAGATTCAATATTATTCAATTATAACTCAACATATTTAAATCAATCTTGGGAAAATGGTCGCGAGGGACTCGCTCCTCCCAATAATGGAAATAACAGTACTATTGATTTGAGTTTGAGGGTAGTTGACGAACAGGGAAATCCCTCTGTTTTAAAAGCTGATCAACCTATTGGAAGCGTTTTCACTATTGCGAATAAAATTAGTAACCTGGTGGCTGCGAATATAAATGTATTAGATAGACAACAGAGACTTTTCAATAGAATTTTCTTGCTCGACGCTGGACCCTATTTAGATTTAAGTTTACGTACTTATTTGGATGAATCCAATGGCCCAAATAACCTAAAATTAATGGGACAATGGGAAGGTTATAACGCCGACAAGTCTATCCCGCTTCTTGAGGGACTGTTAGTTAACGCCGCGGCGCTCTGGAACGGCGCTGATCTGTTGACAGAAAGTGGAATTTCTAACGCGTTGTCGTTGTCTGACCCCCGTTATGGACAAAGGGGGATCGGTCTATTTATGTCAATGGCTGGTTATGATCAGCGTTTTGCCACGGGATTGCTTAAATATTTTGACTATCGTGGCTTAAGTTTTGTAGGTGGACCAACACTAAATCACGATACCCCATTTGGACACTTACTGTTGGGCGGTTTTTTGGAAGGAGGAAGAGCAAGTTACGACAGCGTGAATGAGTTCAAGATCCATGACGACGAAGGAAAACCTATTGGAAGATATAGCGTCTTAGGAAACGGGGATGTCGATTATTTAGGCGTTGGCTTATTAGCTCGGCACGATTTCACGCCAGGATATTACGCGGAAGCCTCAATTCGCGCCGGCAGAATCGGCAATGAGTTTTCTAGCCCGGAAATGGGCCCGCGCGTGACCTACGACGCCAACGGGCGCTATTTGGGTATTCACGCTGGAGCTGGTTTACGGCTTGATTACAAACCAGGCTTTAAGATAGAAACCTATGGCAAGGTATATTGGACTAAAATAGGTGGAGACGATCTTATTACTGGCGATGGCTATAACGTTAAATTCGATGACGCTTATTTCCTCCGAACTCGTTTAGGCTTACGCTACACAGTAACTCTCACGGAGGCTTTGGGGCTCAACCTAGGCGGCGCCTGGGATTATAATTTCGGTGGGGATAACCACTACGGCGTCATAAAAGGACGAGTTGGCTCCCTTGAAACGCCAATCGCGCCAGACGCGGAGCCATTTTTCAAAGGCTCCAGTGGCCTTCTGGAAGTGGGGTTGGCTTACAAGCCATTTTACGAGCGCGGCCTTTCCATCGATCTGTCCAGCAAAGCTTATTTGGGGCACGTGGAGGGAGGAAGCGGTTTTTTAACTCTTAAGTACGTTTTCGGTGGCTCGGAATCCCCCTTTTCTAACGCCTCGTCCACTGTCGGAAGCTCGGCTGACCTCGCTTACGGCGTAATAACGCCAAATATTCCCGCTCCGGAATCTCTGGCAGTATCCAGCGTTTCCTCAGTCGGCGCGTCCCCTGGAAGCCTCCTTGAGACGGGAAACTCCGAATATCCCCCGAGGGAAAGAAACATAAGTTCCGTAAACCGCGCGACGCTGAGAAGCGAAATTTCAACGCCGCCCTCCGACGCGGTATTATTGGCTCAGGCCTCTGCAACAGTCTCAGACGCCGATATACCGCAGATTACCGTTTACTCAGACCCGGAATGGAAACAACTCCTCTCTCCTGGCGCCGTTTCCGTGGTTACGCCGGATGATTATCAGGGCGAACAAAAATCTATAGGCGAACTCCTAGATATCGTTCCTGGGCTCCATGTTAATAAGCGAGGCGGTAGCGGCCAGTACACTACAGTTAACGTCCGGGGTAGCACCGCCGCGGAGGTAGGCATATACATTGATGGCGTGCTCCAAAATCTGGGAGGCGACGCCGCGGTTGATCTTTCTCTTTACACCGCTGAAAACGTGGCTCGCATCGAAGTTTACAGAGGCTATGTTCCGGTGCGTTTCCTTGGAGCTCCCATTGGCGGGGTCATCAATATCGTCACCAAAAAACCCGCGGATCCTGGCACCACGCTCAGCGCTGGCGTAAGCGGCAACGGCGGATTTCAGGCTAACGGACTAATTACCGCCCCATTATTCCAGGGATCACTGATGGTTTCTGCAGCCAGAGACCAAAGCGACGGGGATTTCAAATACAAATATCTGCAGGGAGGCGATCCAGTCCTTCCAGGCAATGATCCCCGAAGAGAGATCGTGGACCGACGGCGCATGAATAATAGCCATCGCAAAACGGATCTTATGGCAAAATGGCAGACTGAGCGTTTATCTTTACAGGCTACATGGAAGGAAATGGACCGTTTGTATCCTAGCACGACCAGTCCTGAATTTCCCAATGAATATGGGTTGCAAGATTTAGACGGCGATCCCTGGTCTATCAACCGACGCAACCATCAGAGGGTTCTTGAGCGTGATTTGATGGCGGGTTACCGGAATGATTGGGGCGAACTCAACTGGGGAGTGCAATTAGATTACAAATACCAAGCCAAAGATTTTCACTGGGAAGACGGTCAAAACCAAAGCACTTCCCCATCTCCTGGCCTTGTATGGAGCACCTATGATAGCGATCGCTGGGGTATAACTTTAGACGCGTCCTATAAATTAGGTGAGCGGAATATGTTAGAGTTCCGAGGTGGATTTATCCGTGAGAAATTGGAGATGGACGGCGACAAATGGTCGCATCCCCAAACCGGTTCTTATTATTCAGTAAACATGGGCCACAATTATACTCAGACTCATGTCAGTCTACAATTACAAGATACTGTTTCTTTGAGCGATGATTTTTGGCTAACTTTTGTAGCGCGGGGTAACCAAGTCCGCGGCACTGACCTTGATAATACTTACATCGCAACCAGTACTGGCGTCATTTGGCCTAATGCGTTTCCAAAAGGTCTGGCTAACGACTCAGGCAAATGGAACCCTACCTTTGGCGCGGCCTTGAAAAAAAACGTCACTGATAACTTAACTTTCAAAACGACCGCGGGCACCTTTGTCCGCTATCCTAATTTTTATGAGATGTTCGGCGATGGTATTTATATTAAGCCGGCTTTTTGGGATATGGAACATATTCCTTTGCCGCAACCGGAAAAAGGCGAACAATGGGATTTTACCTTGGAATGGAGGGGAGCGTTACCATGGATTGACGCTCCTGGCAATATTTCGGCAACTTATTTTAACCGCCGCACTAAAAATATGATTGGCCTATTTCAAACTCCTGCGTATGTCTACTACGGCAATTACGGTAAAGCCAGAGCCAGCGGCGTGGAATTGGAAGGTGGACTGAAGTTTCTCTATATGGATTTTGCCTTTTCTCTCACGTGGCTAGATTCTGAAGTTTTTGACATTGCCAAACTTACACAATCGAACGCTGGATACAGTTTATGGTTTAGCGAAGGGCACAATATAATGAATAGCCCTCAGCTGGAAACTCATCTGCGGTGGGATTTCCGGGTACCCGGGCTTCCTCTGACCATATTCGCCGAGCACCACTATACAGATCAAGTGCCTTTCGCTTCTCGCTCTGATACGGAAATGTGGATTGAGGATCAACTTCATACCGTCAATTTAGGTTTCCGCTCCGAACTATTGCGTGGATTGAGATTAACCGCGGGAGTCAACGACGTTTTTAATAAATCTTCAAGGCAAGGATTTACCTCAAATGATCCCAAAATCGCTCCCTCTTTCGGACATAGATCCGTGTTTTTCCCGAAAGAAGGACGCCTCTGCTTCGCTACGATGGAATATAATTTTTGAGACGCGTATTTTAGCGTCTTTCGCCGCCACGCATATTTTCTGGCATTTACAGAATTGGACAATAATCGTTTATCCGAATATTCTTTAATCATTTTTAATGAAAATTGCGTGATCAATATCATGTTATGTCATTTCTGCGCGCTCTCAGCCGTGGATTTCGCTGAGACCGGAGTCGAGGATGATTCTCAATTCCGTCACCGAGAGACAATTGTGGGCGTTATCCTATCAGAAATTCGAGGTCCGCCATTGGGGCCAAGTTTAGAAAGGTCTTACGAAATAAGAATTGGGCAATAGCGTGAGACTTGTATTGAGCGATAATCCCGTATCTTCGCGATCTCGTGAACTCATTGAGAACTTGAATTATTATCAAGGCATTAGGTGATTGATTATAATATTAGTTAACTTGACAACTTTTATCAGTCTATATCACATCCCATTACTAAGTGACACGATCGAGCTACCGCTTTTCTGAGAAAGCTGAGAAAGAGAGCGCGCCAGCGCGAACTACCCGCGTCTCTTCAAGGCCTTCTTCGCGTTACTCTTAGCGGTCTTGAGGAATTAAGTCTCCGCATACGAGCGGGGGAAGCGCGCGGCGGCGCGCCTTTAAAACCGGCGCGCCGTCAGGCACGCGACATCCTCGGAACGGACTCTCGTACCTCCAAGCGCTCGAAATAAACTCTCGGTTCCGGCGAATGGGAGTTTTCGGCTCCAGCGATCGGTACTTTCCCCGCCCTAACGACATCCACCTTAGCTTGAATTCGCTCATTATCCTGCCATGACGGGATACCGGACTTGGAAGCCAATTTTTGCCGAATGCTACAAGAATGCGAGACGCAACGGTTTTTCAAAGATAACGGCTTCACCTTGGCATCCCGCAAAGTTCTAATTGGCCGTATAGTCAGTCGTGAGAGGCTCAAGCGCTCCCTCCCTGGCCCCAAAACCGTTAGAGCGACGACTACGCCTTGGCTCCAGCGGCTCCCTTTGAGCCCGCTTTCGCTTTCAATCGTCGCGACCATTACCCAGCGGGCTCTGGTGGAATACTTCCAGAGAAGCTATACCCATCACGGGTCAAACTTCAGCCCTCCTTAGCGGAGCCACTAAACCACCATGATGATAACCACGCTGTGGCTTCGATAAGCTGTTCCAGATGTCTCTCTGGCTGTCGCGAGGTGACTCAATAAAGCCTTAAACCCTATTTGGTGAAGGTTGAGCCCCCCGTCACTAAATGGAGGACGTGTCTTTTCCGTTTCATGACACCGAGAGAAGCGTTCTTCCCCGCGCTCTCCGGCGCGGGTTGTTTATACTCACCATAGGGTCGACCCCAGCGCCCTTTCTCAGCGGCGAGGCCCGCTATTCCGCTTTTTCGAACCTCACTCCAGCGCGGGGCTTCCCGGCGCCTCTCCAGGAGGCCCACCATCTGAGCGCGTCCTTTCCGTTCTATCCTCGGAATGAACGACTCCGCGTGGCGCTCCAAAAGCCAACCCAAGGGAGCCAACCGTTTTAGCCCGCCTTTTCAGGCTCGTCCTCAGATCCCTTGACATCTGATCGCGGTGTCTAACGCTTGTCCGCAGAAACATCGCCATCTTGACGCGCCGTTTCAGGCTCATCTTCTGAAAATCGCGTTCATATGGGCGCCCAGCGAGATCATTATAGCTGTGAGGACTCCGTCTGAGCAAGGCGCGTCTTCCTCGGTGTCCCGATGGATCTCTATGACGACGAGCCTGTCTGGCCCGTCTCCCATGGTTTCGTTTTTAGACCGGCGCTACCTGGTCGGGCCGCTCTCGTTTTCTTTTCGAAGCCGCGCCCTTCGGACAGGGCTCTTTCTGACGGTCCGTGCCGACAACTCTCTCAGATTCACCCCCCAATAGCTTTACGCCGCCGCGCGCCTTTTGCTCGGCTTCAAGTCAAGCCTTATTTCATTTATCTGTACAGCTCTCCCGCTTCCTTGGCAATCTTGGGAGTCAACGAACTATTGCGGTTAAGAAGAGATAACAAACTCTTCTCTTCACTGCCTACTGCCAATTCTTTTACCAAATATTCTTATAGGTTCAGGACTTTAACCCTCAACTTCTCCAGGATCGTCTTAAAAGTTTCAGCCTTGCTGAGCCAGGTTAAACTCTTGGAACCACTACTATTTCCAGCGCCACGATCGTCCCGCTGAGTATCCTTTCGGTATCTTGGGCGATTGTTCACGTAAGGCTAAAATCAATAATAGAGCTATGTTCAAAATTTAATTGATAACGCTTAATAAATTCAATTAAACAAACGCGGTGATACCGTTGAAACAAAATTAAATATCGTCGCGGCGGCAATAGAAAAATTATTTCAAGCGCAACATAAAGCGGAACGTCCCCAAAGAAACTGCCGAGAATCGTAACTGAATTAATATCACTTTTGATTACCGCTAAACACAACAAATATTCATGCCAGAGAACAAACCATTTTTGCCATGTTATTTTTGGCGATTCGACTTTGATATATGACGATTTTTAATAAATATCCACAGTCCATTCATTTGGTCATCCGTTAATTGAAGCGTGGACATCACCCCGTTCAAAATGGTTTCACAATAATTATCAACTTTGCTGATAGTTTGAATCACCGAAGCGGCACTAATTTCAAGGGCGCGAGATATAGCTCTGACGCCAGAGCCTTTAGCCGTAAGAAGAATAATCTGATGGATTTGATCTATTGAGAGATGGGCTCTGTGTAAAGGCGTATTGAGAGTCGTCGCAAAACGCGAGCCGCAAGTTTTACAATACAGGAGCTGTTTGTCATGATTTTTTCCATATTTACCACGAATAGCAATATTCCCGTAACCAACTTTTCTATAATCCAAGCAATTCTTATTATGGCAAAAATATTGTTCAAGTGATATCAATTTTCTATTCCTTTATTATAGGTATGAGGTTATATCAATAAAATAATTTGGAAATTTTAAACGATCATTTGCGCTACCGACGTTCTTGTTGTAATTAACTTGAAAAAGGGCTAAACGTCACAAATTTTGCCAAGACGGGCGCGGAGAGCCTATTTAGGTGGCTGGAGGCCGCAACGAAACGATAAACGCTTGCCCAAGGCCTCGGCACGCTCCTTAAGAGCCGCTCAATCCTCTCCACGGGAGAGCCCATTATCCATCCCCTCCTCTGTCGATAAATTTTTGAATAAAGCGAAAAGACTAAATTTATCGCGCCTTGTCCACTAAAACGCTTGGACAATCATCATAATATTATCGCTAAATTTCTCCTTGATGTCCAGCGTTTAAGCGTTTGTCTCCAAGAAACCAAGGCGATACGGGCCGTCTATTTTCATTTCAGAGTACTTCGAGTCTTCCAGAACCATGAATACCTCGCAAGAATGGCCACATTAAGCCACCTTAAATAAATTGTTATTTTAAATCCACAACCCTAATTTATACGGAAAATTAAAAGAGAAAAGTTCAGTCTCTTTAGCATTTTTCGCGTAGGCCGTCACGGACCGCTCTAAAGGTTTTTCCTATTTATTGCCTTTTGCCAATCGCCGAGCGCCGCCGTCGATCTCCATGACTTCTCTGGAGCGGTAAAGGCTTTGAATAGCCTTTATTGGAGCACGCTCCCGCAATCAATATCTCTTATAATAGCGTTAACGCGAGACGCGAGGAAGACTATAAAAGCGACCCCAAAGTTTGGAGGACTTTGAGACAAAGTCAAGCTAATTTTTAACAGCCATTTATTGTATCCGTTCTCCAAGGGAGGAGGACTAAGGCTGACAGGACTTATTATGCCGAGCGAGGAGTCAGTTAACGTGCGTAAACCTGGCCACAAAAAGGTGGTTCGCTCAGTTAGTCTAGGTGAGCGGACGGAATTTGGCAGTCTTTGGGCCTTGATATCCCACTTATCTTGAACGGCAACATCACGGAAGATACAAAAACAAACTTAAATTGACTCAACCGTAAAAAGTCTCCCCTTGAGGTTTGGTCACTATTTTCATAATTCATCTTGATCATTTTTATCAAGGTGGGTAGTTATTTATCTTAATTCTTATCTGTTAGCAAAAAATAGCTTGAACAAATTTCGCTTCGAATTTTTTTAAAATTGAACAAGGCTCCATCGTCTACATTTGTATGGCGCGATAAAACATTGGCGTGACCTTATCTTCATCACCAGGCGATGATTTATTTTACAACAGAGGCATGGATCTGTTTTAGGATCTTATTTTAAGTCGTTTCATGGATGATTCACTGTCCACAATTGCAATCACCTCTCCTGATTATCCAACTCAATGGAATTTTTAAATAACTTTAAACCGCTTATTCATGTATTTCGACGCGTCGAAATGACCAAAAGCGCTCCTTTCTGGGAGAGCGCCATTTTTCGACGCGTCGAAATGACCAAAAGGGCTCCTGTCTGGGGACTCACCGCTTTTCGACGCGTCGAAATGACCAAAAGCGCTCCTCTCGGGGGGAACGCCGCTTTTCGACGCGTCGAAACGGCCAAAAGCGCTCCTCTCGGGGGGATCGTCACTTTTCGACGCGTCGAAATGGCAATCAGCTTAGAAATTGGACGAAATTAATAACGCAAATTCCGATCCAACAGAATAAGCCAACGCCTACCACCCATGACCAATTTATTACACCCGATATGGCATATATAGCCTTAACTAATACCATATATATCTCACTCCCGTTTTTCTAAACCCGAGAAGTCTTTTTCAATTGGCTCACATTTGTCAATATAAAAGTAAAATTTTACACAATCCTCTAATTCGGGAATTAATTAACCAATGTTAAAAATAGAGTCGCTTAAAAATTATCAACGACCTCAACTAGCCTAAATTACTATTAAAAATTGTTTAAGCTCTCCGACAGAGACTTTCGCGCCACTTGACCAACCGCAGACATCAGGAAGAGTTCAATTTAAATAAACCGAATAAAATAAGCAATTTAGCCAAACTGTATAATTCTCCTTCCTTGTGAGCCGAAGGAAACTGTCATCGCGAAACGATCAAATATTTTTACCTCTCCCTAAAATTTCTCTTGCTAAATGAATCGAACCTGCGGTATAGTAATCAAAGCTGAAAAAGGCTGAACATGGATCGTTTAGCTATTTTTAATCCCTCATACCAAATCTGTTCTTTTAATGAAAAAAGGAGAATCGCGCACCCTCTTATTAAAAATTATTTCAATCTTATTAAAAATTATTTCAATTTATAGCTCCTAAAGGCTTTTATCACACCCTACACTCCTTAAATTTTCAACAAATGATAGTTAAATTGAGCAGACACTTTTCGGTTTTAACTTCGCTTTTCGTTCTTCCGAGTCATTTTCAGCGCGGAAAGGCGGAATTGTTATGGGTTAAGGGGCGCATTCTTCGGTGGCCTTCCACGGTCACTTCAAAGGTCAGTCGGCAACAATATTTAAGTTTCCGGCCAAAACCTTGCAAGGACCAAAGGGTTCTTTCGCCTTCATCTCCTTGAAGGTCACGACCTCTCAAACTTCAATAGGCTCGGCTTTACGCTCCGGTTCTTGAAGTCGCAAAAATTTATATCCCTTATGCGGGTCTTACGCTGGAAATCAAATTATCTGAAAACGAAAGTGGCGCAAGCTAAATTTCTGCCAATTCGCTCCATTCTAATAAATTGATATTATTTAACGCTAAATAATTTATTGTTATAGAAAAAGTAAACATGTTTTAGTAATTTGCCGCAATTATATTAAACTTTTTTTGTCACTGCCTTCATGTCTCATATAGTGAGGCCCGTTGGCTATGGTGTCTTTTTAATATCTAACAATCTATAGCCCCGCGCGCCAGCGCGCGACAAAAAAAAAATAAATGTTAAATTTCCCTTTTACGCGGATTATCGCGAAAAAATCTGGATTATCTTCGGACGAGGTCGAAAAAATCAATAATAGCGCCAGTGAAATTATCGCTGAAGCCGCTTCAAAAGATAGCACAATATCTATCCCCGGAATTGGTAATTTCCACGTCAAGGTATTAACCCGCCCCTCTAATAAGGGCAAGTCGGCAAAACCAAATACTTATATTAAGGTTAAATATAGGGCTTCCCGAAAATTGTTCAAAAAAATTAACAATAAAGGCGGCACGGTTCCGCCGAATAGCGGCTTTGAAGATGGCCTTGGCGGCGGATCGCGCGACAACCATAGCAAAAAGGGCGGCGGACCAGGCGGCAAAAAAGAGTAGTCTTCTCATTAACGCTTACGCTCCCTAAAATTGCGTGACGCTGGAGTCCGACTTCCCGTCCCTCTTTTTAGGTGACCTTTAGCACCGCGCCGCCTCTTACCAAGAGCCTTTAGCGAAAAGGGGAGGCCAATTTTAAACCCTGTCGCCGGGCCTCCTCGCGCAATGTCTTTTTCGCGAACCGCTAAATTCCCTTTACAGGCAAATTAATGGCGGATAGCGGATCGTTAAGATTAAGAATAGGCGTAACAATTTAGGAGTATTTACGATTTTTAAAAATGTTTTCCAAATTTATAAATTACAAATTTTTTAGGCGCTCATTCGCGGTTGTTTTACCCGGTATACTCTACTATCATCGCCATGAGCGCCTCAAAGCGGCAATTCTTTTCCCCTCGCGAATTGCCACCGCCCCGCCGAGAACGAGGGCGCCTCCATGTCCCTGAGAAACGGCTCCCGGCTCTTGAAGGGTGGGGCCCTCTTCCATGAGAGGGGCCGCCTCCCCCGCGCCCTACGAGAAGCGCTCCGTATGAAGCCGCGAGACGGCTTATTACGCTCTTGAACGCGAATCGCGCGTGAGCCAAGGCCCCAAGGCGCCCAACTTCCACTCCGCCCTACGTAGACGGCTCCAAGCCAGTCGCCTAAACGGAAGCCTTTAACTCAACTTATAACGTAACGCGGCGCGCGCGGAGGAATAAATAACTATCCGCGGCCGATTTGGCGCTACTCTGAGCGTGTTTTTGAGCGAAGCCTTAATTCGGACGGGAGTGGCCGAAGGGGCGCCTTAAAAGCCGCCGCGCCGTCAATATCGCTCACCGCCATCGGCGCGCCGTAGCTTGCCTCCAATCCCCAGAACCGGATCTCGGTTCAGGCGAACGGAGCCATATCCTCTAGAGCTCCTCCACCTTAATCATAACGGACTCCTTTCGCGAGTATGACGCGATCGCGACCTCGGATGCCGATTCTTCCCAGAATTCCATGGCTACGCGATGCGGGAATATTCAAAGGGCATGGCTCCGCCTCTCCCCCTTGGCTTCCGGCAAAGCTCTTTTTTCCCGGAAGCCAAGGGGGCGCCTCAAGCCCGATCCCGAGAACCCGAGTCCCCTTCGGTCCGCGAATTCGGCTTGGCTCCAGAGTCTCATTTTAGGGCTTCATTCTCTTTCGCAAGCGAGCGTCGCCCAGCGAACTCTGGGGGACTTCTTCCAGGGAATCAATAAAACCCCGCTTAAGGGCGTAAGCTTCAACCCTCCCCTCCAGGTCCCTGAGGCAACCTGGAGGATAACTAAGGCTACCGGGAGGATAGCTGAGGCGAGTTTTGCGCTTTCGGTCGCGAGAGAAAAAGCCTTGGCCGACGCGACGCGGCTTTAAGATGCCTTACGCGCGACGCGTGAGCCGCTGAGGCGGTCGCCCTGGAATTGGCGCCTGAGCTTTTCCGTTTCGCGGAAACCGGAGAAGAGTTCTTCCCTACGCTCAAAGGCGCGGGCTCGCGAATTTCGTATTGGGCCGCCCCGCCGCCGCTTCCCGGCGGCGGAGCTACTTGGAGCTCCTTACGCGGCCCCCTCTTCCGTGGCGATTGCCAGTCCATCTTTCACAATTCCGCGTTTAAAGAACTTATGAATAAGAACCGGCGACCTCTTGCCCCCCTCTTGCCGCCACCTTCTCCCTCAGCGCGTTCCCAGGCTTATCAGAGCGTATCGTATCAAAACGCTTGGCCAAGTCTATATCGACTACGAAGGAGCGCCCCTCGTCAAAATATTCCCGATCCTTTCTTATCGCCTCCTGGGCGTTTCGGTTAGAGCGAAACCCATAGCTGTAGTTAAAAAGGTAGGTTTAAAAATCTCAACTATAGTCTGGGCACGGCTCGCTGGATCGCGCGGTCAGTACCCGTCGGCGCTCCCAGCAAGCGCGCTCCCCCGTCCAGCTCCGAGATTTCGCCCTCCCGCATTGGCACTGGCCTGTAACTAACCTCAAGAATCCGCCCGGCAAGCTCAAAGGTTACGCGTCTTAAGATAGGGCAATAACGCGTCGGCGGTCATTCCGTCGACGCCCAAGAGTTCCCATGTTCCTGAGAGTTTCTGAGCGCCCACTAGAGCGCCGGTCCCATATTTAGAAATGAAATCGCCTTTTCAAGCGTGGATAGTACTCTTGGCGCTCGCTCTTTCCCTCTCCTTCGGCCACTCCACGCCGCGCGCTCCCTGGGCGCCTTCCAGACCTATCCTATTCTGCCCAGGGCGGTTCCAGTCGATGTCCACGGTATTTCGCTTTTGCGCGTAGTTTCGGCTTGTTGTGAAATTGAAGCGTCGCTGTTCGGCCCTTCCCGGGGTTTCCCACGGCGCTATGGCCTCCGCTGACTTCTCTTGACTCCGCGCGCCGTAGCCGGCGCGCCGCCGCCGCGCCGCCACCACGCCGCCAGCGGACCAGCAAACCCGAGGCGCGCTTCAATTTAGCCGGATGTTCCGCGTGACCGTCAAGAGATCTCCCCGGGCCCCGGGCGAGAACAGTGACTTTCCCCTCATCTAACCGGCTCATTTACGCCCCCCGCGCTCAGACAGGGGGGCTCCATTTCGCGCCGTGAGGTCATCCTCTCGGAAACGCCTAAATGAGATTTCCGTTCGTCGGGCCGAGGGTTTGCCTCCAGCTTCTCGCGGGTGGGCCTAGCTGCGTTCCCCCCGCTATTGGCTACCAGTTTCCATCGCCAGGCCTGTAGAAGACTCTCGCCTCCTATTCACCGCCCATGCCAGACGCAAAAAAGGCCTCCCCCACTTAAGGAATGGGGGAGGCCAAAAAGGACTAAGCCTTGAGTTGACATTAGTCAACAGAAAGAAGATATACGAACCTCACGCGAAAAGCAAGAAGTTTTTTTGGCGCTGGCGGCTTTTTTCCCGCGCGGGCGCTTAGTAACGCCATTTCAAAGAAAATCGCGGTTTTTTTCGAGCTATCCCAAAAGATTTGCTTTTATTTTTCCCGCCGCTTTTCTCGCCGCTCGCCGATTTTTGGGGACTCGGAGGAAAGAAGTTTGGAAGAGCGAAAGAGCCGCGCGGATTGCCGCGCGGGAATAAGCCTCGACTTAACGTTCGCGCTCTCTGGGGCAATTTGGCGCTAGCCGCGTTTTTCTTTAGCGAGCGCGCTTAATGGCGCTAACTCGCGGAAAATCGCGCTTTTCCGCGCCTTCCTATTGATATCCTGAATAACCCGCTTCTGAGAGGAGCGTCTCCAAAGGACGACAGGGCGACGACCCAATGGCGAGCCCTAAGAGCCAGCTTCCGAAGGGCGGCGGTACGCGAAGCCACGCCCGAAAATCACGCGCCCTACATCCCACCAAGCAAAATAATCTCCCCATGGCCTTCTCCGAAAGGCTCCACAAGCCACGCTTTCGCGAGCCACATGATCTCCCAAGCGGGAATTCTGGGCAGAGCCATAACGGGTCGCGCCGCTTCCCAAGGAAACGGCGCGCCAGAACCCGTGGGAGTCACGCCCATCTTTGACGAAAACGGCTCTCAAAGGCAAGCCTGTAGCCAAGGCGAACGCTTTTGGGCGGAAGATAACCCGTCCTCCCTCCCCGTCCTTAGCGGAGCGTAGGTATACGGACAAAAAACAAGCCTCGCCGGGCGCCAAGGGAAAACCGCGCCATTTGAACCACCGCGCGATTTGAACCGCCGCGATACCGCCTGAATTGAAGCTCCCGAGCGCCAAGATACTATCGTCAGCCATGTAACTGGCTACGGACGGGTATCTCCAAACCGTAGCCTGCTCTCCCAAAGGCGCCTCGCGCCGCCCAACTCGCCAAAATCCCAGCCGCTGAGACCATAGATTATCGCTATCCACGTCTGCAAGCGTAGACAGATAACTTGCCTATGTTGGCGCTGAAAATGGTGGATGGACGGATATTTTTCTTTTTTGCCCTATTTATTCCATCCAAGGCCCCGCTGGAGGGTCAGTAACTTGAGAGCCATCCAATTAAATGACCCACCAGAGTCGCGAGCCGAAGGATTATAATCAGCCGAAGCGCCTCTCTTTGAGCCGGACGATTAACGATATTTTCTTCTTCTTTTTTCCGTCCTCGTAACCACCCTAACCCGGCCCTGACCGCGTCGCTCTCGCCCACCCTGAACCCTGACCGCCCATTCCAGTCCTCCCTGGGCCCAGACCACCCACTCCAGTCCTCTCTGGGTCCAGGCCCTGCCCGCTCCAGTCCTCCCTGGACACTGACCGCCCACTCCAGTCCTCCCTGGGCCCAGGCCCCGCTCACTCCAGTCCTACCTGAGCCCTGGCCGCCCCGTTCTCGCCTTCCCTGGGCTCAGCCCCGACCCGCTCCAACCCTCCTTTTGCCCTGTCCGCCCGCTCTTGCCCTCTTTGGGCTCCGCCCGCCCTGGCCTGGCCGTCCCGCTCCTGGCCTCCCTATTCCTGCCCGCCCTTGCCGCCAAACCGAAGGGAGTTCACGCGGATCATGAAAGATTTATTCAATTTAAAATGAATGGCTATGTGAGCGTTTATGGTAAAAGGTTCTAGTGTCTTTGGATTCTTCCCATTGAACATCTCTTTTACGACAGGGTAGATGACGCCGAAATCCCAAATATTGGTATGTTTCCTCGCCTTCAAGCGATCTCCCAAAAGTTCGGATACCGCCGCAAAATACGAGTTGACCTTTTCAATACTCAGTCCGCTTTTCGTGGCCACTTTGTCAATAAATTCTTCTTTGTCCATCGGGACACCTCTATGGGTTGCGGGAAAAATATTTTCCCATAATATTTAAATAATAGTTGGAAATCATCTCAGGAAATCGAGAACGCCAAGGCGTTAAATGATCTCCCATATGGTTAGAAACGAGAGGAACCGCTTGCGCGTTTCCCGTTAATTAAAGAGCCATAAGCTTTAAAGCTTATCTACAAAGAATATTCACTAATCCGTACGTTAATTAGATAGGACGACGCGCCGGGCCAAAAAAACGTTCTGGCGTGACTAACGGCGATTCGACGCTTACCCATCATTCGCGCGTATCGGCTGGCGGGACCGCGGTTTGTTTCGCGGTCGTGCCGAGTCGCTTAAACAGCTCCGCCTCCCACTAACGAACCCCATCCCGCTTCTTGATAAGCGCGCGACAAACTTTCCGTCTTTAGGGTTCGCGCCACAAGTTGGGCCCGCGCGCTCAACTTCACGCCGCGTGTCGGCTGAAAAGAGAAGGTACGCGCGAGGGTCTGAGCGATTTTACGCGGGGTTCCGCCAAGGAGGCGTAGAGGCGCCCAAACGAACAGATAAAGAACGTTTCGCGTCCCGGCAAGTCGGCTATTGGGGTCGCGTCCACGGCAAATAAAGTTCGTCCGCTACCGCGAGCCTATTTTCTCCGATGGGTTTGTCCACGCGCGCGAGGAATTGAGCGGGAAGCCAGCGGGAAGCCGGCGGGAAACCGCGAGCCAGTCGCCTGAGTCACCCAGAGGGAGGCGGTGGCCGGGTTGTGGAGCGCGCCGGCGTACGCGGGAAGACCCTCCATAAGACTCTCGCCAACGCCGACTTGAAGGTCCTCGCCGTCAACCCGACGCGCGCCCAAAAGCTTCCCGGTCGCGAGATCGCCGCATTGGGCGGCCTGAACCCGCCCCAGCTTAACCGCTTGTCGACTTCAGTTTGACCGCTTAAGGGGCGGAGCTTGCCAGCGGGGAGAGAAAGAGATAAACCAAAGAGAAAAAGACTCAGATTTTGTCTGGAGAAAGAAAGAAAACTCCCCGGATCGGCGTTCCCGCGCCAACGCGAATACCCGCTGAGTCGCTTCGCGCCAAAATTGACTTCATAGGCGCCAACTCCAGTCAAAGGCGTCTCGCCCGCGAATGGCGCGAGGCAAGGAAAAATCTCCATCGAATGCCTCATCTCCAAGTACGCGCGCGATAAAAGGCCCGGCAGAGCCCTCCCCAAGGGAATCTGAGGAGTCCCCAAGGGAATCTGAGGAGTCCCCAAGGGAGTCTGAGCCCTCCCCAAGAGAGTCTGAGCCTCCCCCAAGAGAGTCTGAGCCCTCCCCAAGGGAATCTGAGCCGTCCCCAAGAGAGCCAGAGGCGTCCCCAAAAGAATCAGGGGCGTCCCAAAGGGAGCCTTACGCTTCTCAAGAGAGTCTGACGCGGCCCCAAGGGAGCCAATGAGCGACGCAATCATCTTTGAGCCTTCGCCATAAAAGGGGTTAAACGCGACCGCGCCTCAAAACAGGGCGCCACGCGGCGCGTCATGATAAAGAAGGGAAGGACAAGGCCTAAGAGCGACGCCGATTCGGGATTCGCGAAAAATCGCTGGCGGAGTGGGCGCCAATTATTGGAAAAAGCGCCAATAATTGGCGGGGCGGGAAAAAATCCGGCCCTATCCCCGAACCCGATCGCGCCGCTCAGAATGTCACTTCGGCATATTTTCGCCCTCCCCGTTCTTTTTCGCGGCGGGGACCTTCCTGTCCTTGACCCGCTCCTTGAGGGCTTTTTTCAAAGCTTTAGACCCCCTAAAAATCGCTTTGGGGTGAGCGGCGATTTCGTATTTCTTTCCCGTCATGGGATTTACGGCTTGAGTCGCTTCCACTTTGACGATCTGGAACGTTCCGAGCCCCTTTAAGGTGAAAGAATCCGTTTTAAGAAGATTTTCGACTAAAAGGGATAGGAAAGCGTCGAGAAATTTTGCCGCCGCCTCTTGGCCTAAACCAGTTATTTGCCCTAATTCTTTAGCCAATAAATTATTGATAAAAGACATTACTTAATCCTTCCGGCCTTCCGGCCTTTTGGCGATAAGATAATCTCGCGCCGCGCTTATTCTCTCTGGGGACTTGAGTCTGGTTCAATTTCACTAAACTTCACTCCTTGACGGAAAGGTTGGAGGGGAACCGCGTTCCCCACGAACGATTGGGAAGCGGGATAGCGCAGGCGCGCCTTCCCTCCACTTAAAGAACGATGTCTCTTCGCGGGGCGCGATAGCCGCGCCTTTCGCGCTGGGGGGCGCGCTCAAGGGGCGCGACCCGCCAGCCGCTTACGGGACGGCGGCGCGTCCCCGCGAAAGGCCATAGAACAACGGTATTTATCTTGAGGCTTTCCGCGCGTCCGCGGGGCGCTATCAGGCGTCCCTGAGAGCGAGGCCCCGAACCCGCGAGGGTCGGTTACGCGAAAGCGCTCCCGAGGGGTTAGGACGGCCAAAAGACAAGCGAACGAGAGCGCTCCCTTTTAAGGGGAGCGAAAAGACCGAACCGTCGCGTTAAAGGGACCGAAAAGACCGACCCGTCAGGGCGCCTCTCCTCAAGGAGAGGCGCCCTGACGCCGAAGCCTAAGGTCAGGCCGCGCGAGAGAAAGAAAGGTTATGAGCCATAAAATGGGATGTCAGAACTATTAATTTTCGTCTTAAGCCGCCCCAGGAAAGAAATCTTCCATCCAGGAACCGCCGTAGATCGCGAAATATTAATTTAAAAGTTCCATCGCGATAGCGCGAGTCGAAACTATCAATATTATGAAGGCCTACGACAAACGTAGCCTGAATATTTTATAACCTCAAATCGGACCAAACGCAAGTGAAAAAAACGGCTTTGAGTTTAAAATGTTATCCCTCGCGCTTTTTTTAAGCCCCGCGCGGGAACTCCGCGAAGGTCTGTCTGCGCTAAATCTCTAAAGTTTATCAATTTTTTAAACGAGCTATTTTAAGGGAGGCGCCGGGAGGGGCGGAAAAATTTTTTCCAAGAGACTCCCCGCCTCCAACAGCCCCTGCTCCCCGAAAGAGGGGCCCCAGAGCTGGACTCCCACGGGAAGGCCGTCGGCGCCGAGGCCCACGGGGAGGCTGAGACCCGGACAGCCCGCCAGGTTCAAAGGAACGGTCATGACGTCCAGCTGATACTGGGTCAAGGGATCCTCGGTAAAAGCGCCGAAGGGCCAGGGGGGAATGGAGGAGACCGGCGCCAGGATAAAATCCGCCTCCCCGAAGGCTTTTACGAAATCTTCCTGGATCAGGCGGCGGATCTGGGCGGCTTTTTTGTAATAGGCGTCGTAATACCCGCTGGAAAGGACAAAAGTCCCCAACAGGATCCGCCTTTGGGCCTCCTGGCCCAGGCCCTTGGACCGGGAATCGCGGTAGAGTCCCGCGAGTTCGGAACTCTCCGAGGCTCTAAAGCCGTACCGGACCCCGTCGTAGCGGGCGAGATTGGTCGAGGCCTCCGCCGACGCCAATATATAATAGGTCGCGACCCCGTAGGGGACGCGCGGGAGGCTGACGCTCTTAAGGGTTACCCCAGCGTCGCGCAGTTCCGCCAGGGCCCGGTCCAGGGCTTCCCGGACCGCCGGGTCGAACTCCCCGTCCCAAAATTCCGGCGGAAGCCCCAGGGTAAGCGCGCGGGGATCCCGGGACGCTAAATTGACGAAATCGGGAACGGGCAGATTGGAGCAGGTGGAATCCTTGCCGTCCGGGCCGGAGATCGCGGAAAGGATTCGGCCCGCGTCCGCCACCGTCCTGGTTAGGGGCCCGGCCTGATCCAAAGAGGAGCCGTAGGCGACAATCCCGTAGCGCGAGACGCGCCCGTAACTGGGTTTGAGGCCCACGCAACCGCAGAACGCCGCGGGCTGGCGGATGGAGCCCCCGGTGTCGGTCCCTAAGCCTCCCGGAACTTGGCGGGCCGCCACCCCGGCCGCCGCCCCGCCGCTGGAGCCACCGGGAACCCGGGCGAGGTTCCAGGGGTTACGCGTGGGCTTATAGGCCGAAAACTCCGTGGTGGACCCCATGGCGAACTCGTCGAGATTGGTCTTGCAAACGATAATCGCCCCGGCCTCCCGCAGTTTCGTAAGGACCGTGGCCTCAAAGGTCGGGCGGTAATTTTCGAGCATCCGGGAGCCGGCCGTGGTGGGAGTCCCCGGAAGGCAGAAGACGTCTTTAGCCGAGAGGGGAAGGCCCCAGAGAATTTTCTCGGGGGCCGGACCCTCCCGGTCCATGTCCCGAGCCAGTTCCAAGGCCTCCTCTTCCCGCGTGGCCAAGCACGCGGACACTTGGGGCTCGGTTACGCGGATCCTCTCCAAAGAGGCCAAGACCAGTTCCTCAACCTTAACCTCGCGCTTGAGCAAAAGCTCCCGCGCCGCCTCCAGCGTCAAATCGTAAAGCTCTGGCATCGCTAATTCCTAAACCACGCGCGGGACCACGAAAAAGCGACCGCTCCGGCGCGGCGCGGCCTCCAAAATAGCCGCGGCCTTGGCGTCCGTCTGCGGCCGGGGCCGAGGCTCGTCCTCCCGGGGAAGCTGGGGCTCCAGCATCGGCGAGTAGAGGGGCGCGACGCCCGCCGTGTCCACTTCGTTCAAGATATCCATATAGCCGACGATCTGGCTGAATTCAGAGGCGATTTTAGCGACGCGGGGCTCCGCTTCCTCCGGGGCGAGGCCCCGGGCCAGATCCAGCCTGGCGAGGGCGGCCATGGCTAGAACCGTTTGGCGATCCGCTCCCATAATTAAACTCCCCGCGGCGCGAGCTCGGCCTTTAAAAGCTCCGCGGCTTTTTGGGGGTTAGCGCGGCCCCCGGACTCTTTCATGACCTTCCCCACGAGAAAGGAAAGGACTTTTTCTTCCCCAGCGGCGTATTTCCGCGCGTCTTGGGGGAATTTGGCGATTACCCCCGCGACTATTTCCCGCAGCGCGCCCTCGTCGCTGATCTGGGAAGCCCCTTTGGCCTCCAACAGCGCGGCGGGATCCCGTCCGCTTAAATAAAGCTCCCCGAAAAGCTCTTGGATCTTCCGCCGCCCCACGGCCCCGGAGGCGAGAATTTTGGCCAAGCTCGCTAAAAACGCGGGCTTCATGGGGGCTTCCAAGGGACTTATCCCTTCCTTCTGGCACTGGGGAAGAAACAGCTCTTCCATGAGGGAGGCGATTTTCCCGCTCTCCCCGCCCTGGGCCAGGGCCTGGTCGAAGTACTCCAGAAACTCGACCCTCTCCAAAAGGAGAGCGATCTGGGCTTCCCGCAAACCCAAGGCGACCAAGCGCTCCCGGGCCCGTTCCGGGGACTCGGGAAGGCCGCGGCGCAGGGCCTCGATGGTGGCCTCCGGGACGACGACGGGGGGCAAATCGGGTTGGGGGAAATAGCGGTAATCGTGGGCCTCTTCCTTGGACCGGAGGCTCCGGGTCTCGCCTTTGCGGGAGTCGAAATGCAAAGTTTCCTGCAAAACGGGCTCCCCGCGCTCGTAGAGCGCGGTTTGGCGGACGATCTCGTACTCAATGGCCTGCCCCACGAACTTAAAGGAGTTGAGGTTTTTAATTTCCCCCCGGACCCCCAGCTGGGAACTCCCCCGGGGCCTGAGGGAGATATTCACGTCGCAGCGGAACTCCCCCTCCTCCATCCGTCCCTCCGTTACCTTCAGAAAGACCAAAAGGGCGTGGAGTTTCTTTAAGAACTCCATCGCCTCGTAACTGGAGGAAAGGTCCGGCTCGGTGACGATCTCGATTAAGGGGGTCCCGGCCCGGTTCAGGTCCACCAGGCTTACCCCGCGCTTTTCGTCGTGCACGCATTTGCCCGCGTCGTCTTCCAGGTGGACGCGGTTGAGACGCGCGCTTTTGGTCCCGCCGTCCGCGGTCCGGAAAGAAAGGGAGCCTCCCTCGCAGATGGGGGGATCCAATTGAGAGGTCTGAAAGCCATTGGGGAGATCGGGATAGAAATAATTTTTCCGCGAAAAAAGCGAGCGCGAGTTGACCCGGCTGCCCAGGGCCAGGCCCGCCGTGGCCGCGAGTTCCAGGGCTTTGCCGTTCATCCGGGGGAGGGCTCCGGGTTGGCCGGAGCAAACCTCGCAGATATTGGAATTGGGTTCCGCCCCAAACTCCGTGGGACAGGCGCAGAAGAGCTTCGTGCGCGTCAGAAGCTGCGCGTGAATTTCAAGGCCTATTACCGGCTCCAGGTCAAGCATGCCTTACCTACTCTTTCCTCCGACCGTGGGCCGCGGCGCCCAAAGGCTTCCCGCGTCGCCGCGAGCCTACGGAAAACGCCGCGCGGCGACGGGCGACGGCCTGGAAAAAGGCCGCGAGGATCCCCCCACCCAAAGGGCGGTCCCCAAAAATGAAGATTATAGCTAAGGGGGGGCTCCAATTCAATTGAAAGCGCCGCGCGGACGCGGTCGCGCGGGCCCCCACGCGCCTTCCAACTCGCCCTTAGCCAGAGCCGCTCCCGAACCCTCTCCCCCTCACTGAGTCCCCTCCCTCTCCCCCTTCCAAAGCCCGAACCATAAGCGCGAGCCCTAAGCCTGAGCCCGCGCCCTCTCTTCTTCCCTAAGTCCAAGCCTTGAGCCCACCCTTAGCCTACGCCATCACCCTTTCAAAGCCCGAACCTTAAGTCCGAGCCAAAAGCGCGAGCGCTGAGCCTGAGTCCCCACCCTCTCTTCTTCCCTGAGCCCAAGCCTTAAGTCTCCCCTTTACCCACTCCCTCTCGTCTTTATCTAAGTCCGAGTCATAAACGCGAGCCCTAAGCCTGAATCCCCGCCCTCTCGTCTTCCCCGAGCCCAAGCCTTAAGCCCACCCTTAGCCCACGCGTCTTACCCTTTCAAAGCCCGAACCCTTAAGTCCAAACCCTCACCGGGAGCCCTAAGCCTGAGTCCCCGCCCTCTCTTCTTCCCTGAGCCCAAGCCTTGAGTCTACCCTTACTTAGCCCACTCCCTCTCGTCTTCCCTGAGCCCAAGCCTTGAGCCCACCCTTAACCCACTCCCTCTCGCCTTTATCTAAATCCGCGCCATAAGTCCGAGCCATAAGCGCGAGTCCTGAGCCTGAGTATCCGCCCCCTCACCCTTCCTGAGCCCAAGCCTTAAGCCTACCCTTAGCGGCCCACGCCTTCTCGCCCTTCATAAGTCCGAACTCTAAGTCCGAACCCTAAGTCGAAGCCCCGCGCCCGAGCCCCCACCCTAGCGAAAGAGAGCGCGTTCCACCAGCTAACGGAGATCCCCGCGCCCGCGCGCGGCGCGAAAGCTTTCCCGAGCGCTAAAACGGACGCGAAAAGGCCCTCGCGGGAGCGTTTGGGCCAAAATTTATTTTTTTTCGCCTTCCGCGGAGCGGGGACGCGGCGCGCCCCCTGGGAGGGAATCAGGCTCGCGGCGCGTTTCCTCCAAGGGCCAAAGGCGCCGGCGCAGATAAAAAGCCTCCGCCATCTCCCCGGTCCGGCGCGCGGTCAGGCGGGCCAGGACGCGGGCGCCGAGGCTGACCCTCCGCGCGAAAGAGAGCCGCGGGACCCTTTGGCGGACGTTGCGCCAAACGTGGGCCCCGTCCTCCAAAACGGCCGGAAAAACGATAACGAGGGCCATCAGGGCCACGCTGAAGGCGGCGACCCGCCGGCGGCCTAAAAAAGGCCGCAGCCAGAAGGCTAGTCCGCGCCCCAGCTCAAAGGGCGAGTGGATTAAAAAAAGGTGGGATCCTAAAAAGAGATAAGTCGCGAGTTTGGCGGGGACGGCGCCGTCCCGGGCGAGGCCCCCCGCGGAGGCGACGGTCCAAAGCGCGGCGAGGAACAGCCAAAAGAGGAGGGCCCGCCGGAGCGTTTTTCGGGGAAGGGAGCGGCCCGCGCTTAAAATCCAGGCGGAAAGGCCCGCCGCGGGGCAGATTAAATACCCCTCGGGCAAAAGGGAAACGGCCAGGGCCATAAGCCAAACGAGGGGCGCGCCCGCCGCCGCGGGAAGCGCGCGCAGCGCCCGGCGGTAGGCGGGCCCGCTTTTTCCCCAAGGCGCGATTTTAATCGCTCTCTCCCTTATTGTGGCTCCCCAGGGCAATCTCGGCCTGGTTTTGGGTGTTTTTGAAATTGCGGATCAGATCGTCGCGCAAATCCTGGCGGATTCCTTCCTCCACGGCCTGAGCCGCGAGACGGTAAGCCTCCTTGAGGTTTCGGTTTTCCATGACGAGGAGAAAGGCCAAATTATTTAAGGCCTCGGGAATCTTTTCGCGTCTCAGAGCCCGGCGGTAGGCCCTTTCCGCCATTTTGTGATCGCCTTCCGTAAAATAGGCGTTACCCAAATAATAGACGGCCATGGGTATCTTCTGGGCCAACTGATACTCGCGCTTGGCTAGATCCATTTCTCCCGCCGCCTCGTAGGAAACGCCCAAAGCTAAATGCTCCTCGGGGCTCAAGGGGTCGGAGAGAGCGTGAATTTGGGGAAGAAGGCCGCAGCCGGACAAAATGGCGGCGAGCGCCGCGAGCGCGAGCCAAAAGGCCCCGCGTCCCGCCGCGCTCGCGCGTTCCCTGTCTTGTCGCGAAGCCTCGCCCATCGAATCCTAAATCCCCGTCTCCGGAAGGGCCGGCGCGTCGCCGCCCCCGTTTCCGGCCGGAGTTCCCTCCGCCGTTTCCCTTTCCACGGCGATGGCGAAATAGCCCATCGCGTACCAGTCCGTCAGGAAACGCGACCAGGGAATGATCTCCTGCTGAATCAGGCCGTTGTTGGCCACGACCCCCTCAAAGTTATAGCCCACGATCACCATGAAATGGCCTTTGACGATGGGCCCCAAGCCCTCGTCGACCTGGACGATCACGGGATTCTGCCGCGCGATCATGGCCACCAGGGTATCCGGGTCCGCCGCGAAAAAGCGGGCGTTCGCGCCTCTTTCCCGGGCCCAGAGAACCAAATCGGGCCCCAGGGAGCCTCCGATGTCCCAGCGTTGGACCCCCGCCGCCGCTTCCGCCACGGTGGTGGGGTAGCCGTAAAAGGTCAGCGTCGCGGCGAGGCTCGCCGGGCCGCAGAGGTTAGTGTCGTCGGGGAAAAAAGGCACCCCCATCACCAGGCGGCTGTCCTGGGGCAGATCAAAGGGTTTGGCCACGGGACGCCGCGGGTTGTGGACGCAGCCCGCGCCCAGGGCCGCGACGATGGCGAGCGCCAAGCCCCATTTTATTGTCCGTAGAAAAAGCACGTTCTTTTCGGTTCCTTCGGGCCCCTCGGGGGGGCGTCCGCGCGAGCTAGCGCCCCCCAAAAAGGGGGGGCCACGGGGAGGCGAATTTAAAATCGCTCTAAAATAGCATTATCTTTCCTCAAAGCGAAACCTCTTCGCCACGCTCCCCAGCGCGGGCCCTTATCCGCGCGCCCACGGGGCCTTTTCGGTTTCCCCAAAAGGCGCCTTTAGATTGGAACTCTTTAGTCCTCCTGACGCGCGGGGACTTACGCGCGCGACAGCCTCTCAAGATTCGCGCGCGAAATGGCGTGAAGCGTTAAGGATTAACGCGCGCGGCTTTATACTAAATTTCCCCGCCATCCCCTCTCTTCGCGGTCTCAGCGGTCTCAGCGGTCTCAGTGGCCTCAGTGGGCGCGATCTCGCGATGGCGCGCGTAGAATATCTCCCCGACAGCCCCGGCGCCCCGACCGTCGGAAAGCTCTTCCATGTCGTAGCCCAGCGGCGGATGGCCATTAAAGGCCGCGACGCGCGCGACCGTCACGCCATCGTCGTCCGCGAGATCAAAACGGTCGAACCCCTCGGGGAGACGTCCAAAGGCGGCGGCGGCGTGCGCCACCGTCACGCCGCGCTCGTCGCGCAGTTCCCAAAGGTTAAAACCCGGCGGGAGATGGCCGTTGATAGCCGCGAGGTGGGCCACGGTCAAACCTTTCGGGCCGCGGATACGCCAGCGATTGAAGCCCGGGGGATATTTGCCGGTTAGAGCGCAGCCGTGGGCCGCGGAATAGCCCGCGTGGTTACGCGACTCCCAGAGTTCGGGACGCGGAAGCGGTCGGCCCCCGCAAGCCGCGGCGTGAGCCACGGTATTCCCATCCTCGTCGCTGAAATCCCAAAGGTTTAAACCCTTGGGCAAAAACCCGGCTAAGGCCGCCTCGTGGGCCACCGACCTGCCATTTGGCGCGGCTAATTTCCAAAGGGTAAATCCCGCCGGGAGTTTCCCCCGCGACGCCGCCACGTGGGCGACCGTCAAACCCTCCGCGTCGGCTAGCTCCCAATGGCTAAACCCAGCCGGAAGACAGCCCGCCGCGGCCGCCATGTGGGCGACCGTTCGACCTAGCCCGTCCCGTAAATCCCAGCGGTCAAACCCCGCCGGGAGAGAGCCCGCCATGGCCGCCTCGTGCGCCACCGTCTTGCCATCCCGCGCGCTAATCTCCCAACGGTCAAATCCCGCCGGGATATTTCCCGTCGCGGCCGCCGCGTGGGCGACCGACAAACCATCCGGAGTGGCTAACTCCCAAAGGTTAAATCCAGCCGGGAGACAGCCCGCCCAGGCCGCGGCGTGGGCCACCGACCGACCTTGCGCGTCCCACAAATCCCAAAGGTTAAATCCCTCCGGGAGATGGCCCGCCGCGGCCGCGACGTGGGCGACAGTCCAGCCTTCCTTCGAGATTAACTCCCAGCGGTCAAACCCCTCCGGGAGACGCCCCTCCTTGGCCGCGACGTGGGCGACCGTCCGGCCATCCGTCGTGGTTAACTCCCAGCGGTCAAATCCCTCCGGGAGACGCCCCACCTGGGCCGCGACGTGGGCGACCGTCCAGCCTTCCTTCGAGGTTAGCTCCCAACGGTCAAACCCCGCCGGGAGCTTTCCCGCCGCGGCGGCCAAGTAGGCCACCGTCTGACCCTTCGCGTCCGCGAGATCCCAGCGGTCGAAGTCCGGGCTCAATATTCCGCGTAAAACGGCGTAGTGGGCGGCGGAGTCGCCGGCGTCATTTTTCAGTTCCCAGAGTTCGGCGCGCGGAAGCGGGCGCCCCGCGCCCGCCGCCGCGTGGGCGACGGTATCTCCATCCGCGTCCCGCGTCTCCCATTGGTTAAAGCCTTCGGGGAGATGGCCCTCCTGAGCCGCCATGTGAGCCACGGTCCAACCTTTCCCGTTCGCGAGTTCCCAGAGGTCAAAGCCCGCCGGGAGCGGCCCCTTCGCCGCCGCGACGTGCGCCACCGAAAAACCTTCCAGATCGACGAGTTCCCAGCGGTCAAACCCCGCCGGGAGCGTCCCCACCGCCGCCGCGGCGTGGGCTACCGTCGCTCCTCGGTTATCCCTAAGATCCCACTGGTCGAAATCCGCCGGCAGGAGTCCCTGGGAGGCCGCGAAATGGGCGATGGTGGCTTCGCGCTTGTCGGCGGTCGGCGCGTCCCACCGATCGAAATCCGCCGGAAGGCGCCTCCCCAGGACCGCGTATACCGCCACGCTCTCCGCGGCCCTGTCGAGGAGAAGCCAATCGTTGAAAGCGCGCGGCAGCTTTCCGAAAAGGGCCGCCATGTGCGCCACGGAAAAGCCCCCGCGCGGGGCGATATTCCAGAGGGAGAAACCCTCCGGAAGATCGCCCCGCGCCGCGGAGACGTGGGCCACGCTCGCGCGTTCCAAGCGATCCAGGCTCAGGTCCTCGTATCGCGCCGGCAAGGAGATTCCAGCCCTTAAGAGACGGGCCTTAAAGACGTCCCGGCCGACGTCGAGCCGCCAATGGCCGAAACCTTTGGGCAAAAGGCCTTTGAGGGCCGCGGCGTGGGCGACCGTCCAACCGTCCCGGTCCACGATATCCCAACGATCGAAATCATCCGGGAGATTCCCGCTTTCCGCCGCCTCGTGGGCTAAGGTCACGCCGTCCGCGCCCGCGATCTCCCAGCTCTGGAAGCCCAAGCGCGGATAGCCTTCCCGCGCCGCCGCGCGCGCGAGGGGCCAAGCGTCTTGTCCGTCCGTCCCTTCCGGCGCGTCCTCGGGGAGAGCGCGCGCGAGGGCCGCCATCGCCGCGACGGTCGCGACCCCGGGTTCGTCGATTTCGTTGAACCGTAACCCAGGGGGCAAATGGCCGCCGAGGGCCGCGGCGTGCGCGACGGTCAGGCCCTCTTGGGTCGCCATCTCCCAGCGCTGGAACCACTTGGGCAAATGGCCGCCCAAGGCCGCCGCGTGCGCGACGCTCCAGCCCCGCGCCGTCGCCGCCTCCCAGTCCCTATAGCCCACCGGGAGACGCCCCTTCGCGGCCGCCGCGTGGGCGACGGTCAGGCCGTCCGCGCCCGCGAGATCCCAAAGGCTAAAGCCCTCCGGGAGATT
>JAISCZ010000116.1 GCA_031265205.1 Deltaproteobacteria bacterium | reverse complement strand
CCTCGCGCGGCGCGTTCCGACCGCTAATTTCAGCCCCGCGCGAAGAGTTTGGAGAAATTGGAGAGGGAATTAGGGGGAGAAATCGCGCCCCGCGCGCGACCGCGCCGCGCCGCGCCTCGTGGCCGTCAATCTTTTTCCCAGCGGGCGGCCCCGCCCACCGGCCCACTTGATCGCGAAAATTAAAAGGCGAGAGGGGAAAAAGGCTAGCTCGCGGCTATTTTTCTCGCGGCGCGGAGGCCCGTTGGGTCCAAAAGCGCGCGCGAGCGGGAGGGGCCGGAGAGGCGGCGGGCGGGGTTTTTTCTCCCCTGGGCTTCAAGCGGAGCGCTCCCGCCAGGGCGCCCAGGGGTTTGGCGGCGGCCCGCGGGCGAGAGCGACGGAGGACCCGCGGCCCCAGAGCGGTTGGGCGCGCTTCGCGAGGGTGGGCGAGAGCTAGCGCGCGGGTCCCTCTCGTCATTTCGGCTCGCGCGGGGGGCCCGAATTAAGCCGCCAGCCTTTTCGCCATCTTCGCCTTCTCGCGCGCCTCCCGCGCGCCCGGGCGGGCGCGAAACGCGCGCGAAAATTCCGGGTTTCCAGGCGGCCTTTCGGCCTGGGAGGGCGCGGGGCGGAGGCGCGCCCTGGCGCGCGAGGGCGCCGGGGCTCCTCCGGGGAGCGCGACGCCGCCTCGCGTTCGCGCGAGGGGGGAGGCGTTGGGGCGAGGCGGGGAACAAACCCCGCGACCCTTGGGTGTTTCGCCGTCAAGGGGATGGCGGCGGGGAAAGCGGAGGGGAAGGGGACGGCGGCGCGCGTTAGGGGAGGCGCCCCGCCAACGGTAGGCGCTCTCCGGATAGTTAGCCCTAAAGGGGGAAGCGGGGGCGAGGGGGGCGGGAAAGATATCGGCGTTTGGCGTCAAGCCGCGAAAGATTCGCGTTCGCGTCTTCGCGTCAAAATATCCGCGTTCGCGCGGGCGTTAGCGCGAGCGAGGAAATAGCGGTAAGGCGCGCGCGAAGAGCGTCCGCCGAAATCTTACGCGTCGCCGGCGCGCGGAGGAGACCTTAAATCCCGTCCTTCCCAAAATTTTGTTTTGACGGAGTCTTTTCCGTAAAAGACGATCCCCAGACCAATTATTTCGAGCGGATTGTTACGTTTTAAAGACCTTGAATAATCAGCGTCGCCTATCCGCTCTAACGCTGAATTAAGCTCTTTATCCATAATCGCGTCTCTTTCCTGATCGTTTAGGACTGGTATGTATTTTATCGCGATGATTACGAAGCGTCCCTCCATAAGGTCGACAACAATATCGGAACGCCCAATTCGCCAATCTTTTTCGCTCTCAAGCTCAAAACCCGCGGCGAGCAAAGCCATTCGCGAAATGTCACGGTAGCGTTCTTCTAGAGGGATATGTCGCCAATAAACGAATTTTCCAAACAGTTTTTCAATAATGATATTCATTCGCTTTGAATCTTTACCATGAAAAGCCTTAGAGAATTCCGCGCCGAGAATTTTGAGCGTATCGTAAAATCCGTTAAAAACCGCTCTGAAACATAATTCATCGTATGACGTTTTAACCTCTAAATTGGGTATCTTTAAGAATATCAAAGGAAACGAATGTTTCTGTCCATCGGTAAAAACTATCTCGCCCATTTCAGTTCTATCGATTGTCAAATAACCGTGGTTGAATAAAATGGCGGCGGGATCAAGATATTCTGGATCTGACAGCGTAATTTTTTCCGTAGTGTAACTTGTCAATTTAGGTCGAATGAAGTCCATTGGTTTTCGCGAGATAAGAGTGGAAAGCCGTATTGACTGTCCGCTTAAAGTCCAATAAGAATCTAAACTCAGTTCGTTAAAAAAACGCTGTATGGAATACGGGTTTAATATCTTTTCCGGTCCAAGCCAATTGTATCCGCCGTATAATTCAAGGAGTTCTTTTCTTAAATCAACCACAGTGGCGTTCGGTTTTATCTGGTTTTTGGATTTGAGCGCTTCTAGCGCTCCATCCATTCTGTCGGCGAACAACGCGTCAAATTCCGTAACCGTAAAACCGCAAATTCCAGCGAATGTCTCTTTTAAAGAAATATCTAGAAACATATTTGGCCCAAAATATGTCGCGTTTATGGGATAACGGGTGACGCCAGTGACTAGGGAAAAACGGATATATTCGCGGTTTTTTTTAAGCGCGTTATAAAAATCTGCTAGAACCACGCTGTTTTTACTCGCCAGGGTCTGGTTGTTAATGTTATTCGCCATTGGCGCGTCGCACTCGTCGACAAGGACCGCCACTTTGGCGCCATTGTATTTTTCGATAAGGCCTTGAAATAGTTTTTTTTGAATTCCCCCGAAATCTTCGTAATTTAACGAAATTCCTTCCATTTTGGCCTTTAGCCTTAAATCTTCGAGGATACAATCTTTAAGTCGCCTTGATTTCTCAATACGGTTATACGCCATCATATTCAAGCGAATTACCGGATGTTCTTGAAACGCGTAGGAAGAATTCGTTTCGGCTAGGGGACTGAAATCAAATTTCCCGTCTCCTTCATGGCAATTGGGGTTTATCCATAATCCTTTAAAAAGATCGCCGTTTCCTCGAAACAGCTCCTCCACGGCGTCAATAAGCAATGTTTTGCCAAAACGCCTTGGCCTGGAGAGAAAACAAAATTTGTAATCACTGATCATTTTGTAAATATAACGGGTCTTATCCGCGTATAATAAATTTTTGGCGATGATTTCCCTGAACGTTTCGCCAGTTAACGGTTTTTTTTTCATAAAGTTATCCCCAGTAGTTTATCCTCAAAGTCCACTTTCAATTAATGAAACGATAAACGCGGCGAAATGTCAAATTAGCGCGAGCGGGCGCGCTTAAGGTCCGCGCCGAGAGAGCTAGGCCGAGGCGAAAGCGCGCGCCACCATGGCGCGATCGCGCTCCTCGGCGCGCGAGATTCGCGGCGAGGAAAGCGTCCGTTCGTGGGCTGGGGTTCTCTTGGACGTGAAAGCGGGACTGATTCAGGTCGCCGGGGTGGACCGGACAGGCTTTGGTTCTGGTCATTATCTTCCCGCGCGTGGATAGCTGGATATCGGGATTCATTGTAATATTTCTAACGATAATAAGATGCGATTATTATTTTAATATTAATATATCAATATATAATTTTATCTAATTAATTAAAATTAAATACTTAAATTAAAAAATATTATATTGAACCAATAACCTTAATTTATATCTCTATTCGCGTGGGAGGTTTGAGACCCGCGCGCCAAAAGGGGCGCGCGAGGGGAGGCTTGCGCCGCGGGAGGCGAGGGCGCCATCGCCTCCCCTTTCAAACTGGGCCGGCGGGGCGAGCCGCCTCGACTCGCGCCCGAGCGCGTTGGAGAGGCCCTCCTCGCGTCCCGGCCAGGCGGCCCAAGGCGTCAGCCTTGGGCTCCTCTCGCGCCATGGCCAGCCGCGTCACCTGGCCCGCGACCTCCAGAGCCTCGCCAAGCCTCAAGGTGGCATCGCCAAGCCGCCGCTTGACGTTCCCGGAGGCCTGACCATAGTCCCCTAAAAGCGAGCCTAGCCCTCCTTAAGCCGCTTGGATAAACGCCCCCTTCTACCCGGCCAAGGCTCGCCCCTGAACGGATAGCGGACGATTCAATTATTTAGCTCGCGAGCGCGTATCGCTTTCGACAATTAGCGGCGGCGGCAAATTTTTGCCTAAGGCGCGGCTTTCGCGGAATAATTTTTTAAAAAAGGGCGCCTGTTTAGGGGATTACGCCGTTAAGGCAAGTTTTTCGTTAACGTTAAGGGAAAAAATATTGACTTCAAAGGATGTTTCGTTTATAATACGCTTAAAGAGAAAAACGCGAAAATTAGTTCCCGATGATTCTTGAAGCTATTTGGTTTTATGGGGGATAAGCGGGGTTTTTACGGGTTTTTTTAAAAGGTTTCGGGAAAGGATTTGGGGGGATTTTATTCCCCAAAATCGAAATCCCGTTCCGGGCGACGATCGCTTCCCAAGCGCTTCGGGCGCTCCCCGCGCCGGGAGGGACTCTTTAAGATAACGGCGGCAGGGTTTTTTTAAGCGATTTTCACGATGGCGGCGGTCGTTTTTTAAGGATTAAATCCGTCAGCCCGGAGAGGCGAGAAAAAAACTTTCAGATGGCCATCCATGGAGAAACGTTAGCTATGCGCGGAGAAACGCGTCTTTTTTTATTAGTGGCCCTCGCGATCGCCTTGGGCCTAATGTCAGCGCCAGTGGCCGCCCAAGAGGTGACCAATAGTATTGGCATGAAATTTGTTTTGGCGCCAGCGGGCTCTTTTACGATGGGCGTTGACCTGAGCGCCGAAAATGGCGTCGAAGCCGAGACGCCCCAGCGCCAAGTTACCCTGACGAGACCCTTTTACCTTGGCGTTTACGAGGTGACGCAGGCTGAATATTCCAGCGTCATGGACGGCGCAAGTCCCGGTGTTTTTAAGGGGCGCGACCTGCCGGTTGAAAATGTTTCCTGGGATGACGCGCGCGCGTTTCTGCGGAAATTAAATCAAAAAGAGGGAACGGACAAATACAGGCTTCCCACGGAAGCCGAGTGGGAATATTCCGCGCGGGCGGGAACGACAACCGCCTATTTCTTCGGCTCCGACGCGAAATTTCTTGGCGATTACGCCTGGTTCGCGGAAAACAGCGGGGGCCAAACGCGTCCGGTTGGAGGGAAAAAGCCTAATCCGTGGGGCTTCTATGACTTATACGGCAATGTCTGGGAATGGACAGAGGATTTTTACGGAAAATATCAGGGCGATTCCGCGACTGACCCGGGAGGTCCCTCCGCGGGATCCGAGCGAACGAGCCGGGGGTGCTCCTGGAGTAACGCGCCTGTTATCATCTGCCGGTCAGCGGCCCGCGTTGGGCTCTCTCCGGAACTCCGGGACGGTACCCTCGGTTTCCGAGTGGCGTTCACGGCGGAGGATTAAGATAAAGCTTGGGTTCCGGGTTAAATCGCGGGGCGCGTTGACGCTCGGGCGGGCGCGCGGGCGGGTTAGATCCGCGGAAACGGCCTACCTGGCGGGCGACGCGCCGTAAATTACGGTTTTCGTCTCTAAGCTTACAGTCCGCGAATAATCCGCGGACGCTAAAATTTTTTCCCTGTCGCCAATAATATGAAGGGGTCCAGCATGCTTGGTAAATTTCTTCCGTTTTCGTTTTTAAGCGTCTCGCTTTTTTTGTGGCACGGCGCGGCGGTCGCCGCCGATGAAATCACAAACAGCGTCGGCATGAAATTTACGTTAATTTCTCCCGGCGCGTTTACGATGGGCACTGATTTGAATTTTGAGAGTGGCAACAGTAATGAGACACCCCAGCACCGAGTCACCATTTCCAGGCCATTTTATATGGGCGTTTATGAGGTGACGCAGTCCGAATGGATGAGCGTCATGGGCGGCGCCAATCCCAGTAATTTTAAAGGACGAACGCTCCCGGTTGAACAGGTATCCTGGGATGACGCTCGCTCTTTTGTCCGGAACCTCAACCAAAAAGAGGGAACGGAAAAGTACAGGCTCCCCACGGAAGCGGAGTGGGAGCACGCCGCGAGGGCGGGGACAACGACGGCTTACTTCTTTGGCGACGACAAAGGCTCCCTTGGAACATACGCGTGGTTTAATGACAATAGCGGCGGGGAAACGCGTCCAGTAGGGGGAAAAAGCCCCAATCCATGGGGGCTTTACGACATCTACGGCAATGTCTGGGAATGGGTACAGGACTTTTACGGAGCCTATTCGGGCGCCGCGGCGACTGATCCTCAGGGGCCTTCGGGGGGCTCTGCCCGCGTGATTCGGGGTTGCGGGTGGGACTACTCGGCTATTCGCTGCCGGTCCGCGTACCGGGTCAAGAATACTCCTGAGTTCCGGGTCAACTCCCTTGGCCTGCGCGTGGCCTTCACGTCAGGCGATTAAAGGCGCGGAGCGGGCGTTCGGCGGAGGACGAAGGCGGAACCGAATCCCGCCGAACGCCTGGGGTCAAAGGATTAAAGGATATAAAACCGCGGGAATGGAAACGAAACTTGGCGGCGCCGTCACAAAAAAATACGCCGCCGAAGCTCAATAAAGGCGGCGCGGCAATATGTCGCGCGTCAAAGTATCATAACGTTTTTTTCAGATTACCGTATCGCGAACGATAAAGGTTGGAACGGTCGCCTATCATGAGACGCGCGGTAAATTAAAGTTTTCAGACTGAATTTAAAGTCAAGAATAGACCCGTGGAAGGTTAAAATTTTTTCTGTCGCCAACAATATGAAATGACCCCATACGCTCAGGAAATTCGCGCTGATTTCGTTTTTAAGCCTCTCGCTTTTTGGTGGCGCGACGCTACTCCGGCCGCTTCCGATGAAATTACGAACGGCGTCGGCGTGAAATTTACGTTAATTTCCCCCGGAACGTTTATGATGGGATCTGTTTTGAGCGTCGCGAGAGGCTACGGAGATGAGACGCCCCAGCGCCGGGGCGCCATTTCCAGGCCATTTTATATGGGCGTTTATGAGGGCGCGCGGGCCGAGTGGACGCGCGTCATGGACGGCGCCAATCCCAGCGTGTTTAAAGGACAAACGCTTCCGGTTGAGAACGCGTCCTGGGATGGCGCCATTTCTTTCGTTCGGAAGCTCAACCAAAAAGAGGGAACGGAAAAGTACAGGCTACCCACGGAAGCCGAGTGGCAATACGCCGCGCGGGCGGGGACAACGTCGGCTTATTTCTTTGGCGATGACGTGGGCTCTCTTGTGACATACGCGTGGTTTAATGGCGACAGCGGCGGCGGAACGCGTCCGGTCGGAGAGAAAAGTCCCAATCCATGGGGGCTTTACGACATTTACGGCAATGTCAGAGAATGGGTTCAGGACTTTTACGGAGACTACGCGGGCGCCGCGGCGACTGATCCGCGGGGGCCTTCGGAGGGATCTGACCGCGTCGGTCGGGGTTGCGGGTGGGGCAACGCGGCCGCTAACCGCCGGTCCGCGAACCGGTACAGGGACGCTCCCGATGTCCGGGGCGGCAGCCTCGGCCCGCGCGTGGCCTTCACGGCGGGCGACTGAGGCGCGAGGCGGGCGTAGCGCGGAGACGAATGCGGAGTAGAGTCCCCCCGAACGCCTGGGAGCGGAGGACTGAAAGAAAAAAACCGTAAGAACGAAAGCGCGATTCGGCGGCGCCGCCGCGCGCGAAATACGCGGTCGCCGGAAAATAACGGCGGCGCGACGGTTAGCCAATAAATCGCGCTTAATTTTTCCCAAAAATTTACTTCGATTGCCGTAGCGGCTTGGGCAATCGCGTTTATTTCCTCAAAATCGGCTTTTCTATCTTCTAATTCCCGATTATGAGGCCGTCATGGCCCAAATTTTGGCTTTTAAGAACCTTTTTTGGGTTTCGAAAAGCTCGCGTTCGTTTTTACGCGGATGAGCTTCCGCTCGCGATGGGGCGAAAGGCCGTCAATTTTGCCCTTTAAGCCTTCGGCGCCCGCTCGCGGAGGCGCGAAAGACGAGGGATCCCCCCGTAAGGAGTTTAAGTTGGCCCGCCCCATGGTTCTCGAGCGCTAAAGGAGAGTATTTTGTCTTTTTCAAATATTCATCGGCGCGTCAAGGACATAATCGCGCGAGAGTCAATATTTATTGGAAATTTTGGCGTGAATTGTCTCCTATCGCGTTCTCTTATCGTAAAAGGACGAGAGATAGTTACGAGACAGTTCCCGCGCCTACCCCCGCGGGCTCCCGGCGGCTTTCGCCCCTCTCCTTCCACCCTAAGGCGAGCGGATACCCCCAATTCTCTTCGCCTTGCCCCTCCACCCCCAAGCCCCTTCGCCCCGCGCCAGAGAGGGCTCCCGCCAAGGCGACGGCGCGCTTCGCGGAAAAGCTCCGCGCCTAAGGCCCAAAGCGCGCGCGAGCGCGCGCCCTGGTGGATTTTTCCCCCAAGGGCGCGCCCAAACCTTAAATAATAGGCCTCTCGCGGAGCGTCCCGGAGGGAGGGCGCGCTAAATCAAGCGGTAGCGCCTTCTTCACAAAAAAGGCTAAATCTGCTAGGATACGCTATCGCGTTTCAACGAAAATCGTGAATTTTTCGCGTATTAGCGTTTTTTAGCGGAGGCGGTAACGGAATCCATGCGCTCTAAAATCGTTTTTTCCCTTCTCCTTCCCGCCCTGGTCGCCCTGGCTCTGTCCAGTTGCGGAGGCCGGGTGGAAGACTCCGCCATGCGCCGGACCGCGACTGACGTGGCGCGCGGCTCCCTCAACGGCAACTTAAAATATTATCGCCTCGGCCCGCAGTTCGAAAAACAGTTAAGCTCCATGGTGGACACCGAGTTTACGTCCCTCGCGGCCCGCAAGGAAGACATCCCGATTGAGATCAATCAGGAAGTTTTAGTAAATATCAACAGTTTTTTAAACGATCGCCGCGGTTTCATGACCCGCTCCTTAAGCCGCGGGCAAAAATACATTCCTTTAATGAAGGCCATTTTGCGCCAAAAGGGCCTACCCGAAAATCTGGTCTATCTCGCTTTAATCGAGAGCGGCTTTAGGACGGAGGCCGTCTCCGTGGCCTCCGCCGTGGGTCCCTGGCAATTTATCGCCGAAACGGGACGCCGTTACGGCCTCATCATCGACCAGTGGGTGGACGAGCGGCGCGATCCCGTCAAATCCACCTACGCCGCGGCGGACTACCTCACCACCCTGCACGACATGTTTAACAGCTGGCCCTTGGCCATCGCCGCTTACAACAGCGGGGAGGGCAAAATAGCCCGCGGGCTTCAGCGTCCCGACGTGGACAATTATTGGGACATGTCCCGCGAGCGGGGTTTTCTGGCGGACGAGACCAAGCGCTACGTCCCCAGTTTCCTGGCGGCGGCCATTATCGCCCGGGACCCCGTGGCCTACGGCCTGGAGGTGGAATGGAGCCCCCCCGACACCTGGGACGAGGTGGTCATCATTGAGCCCTTGGAGCTCATGACCGCCGCCCAGCTTTCCCACTCTTCCCTGGAGCGGATTCAGGAACTCAATCCCCATCTCCGCAAGCTCACCACCCCCCCGAACCTGCCGGACTTCGTCTTGCGGATCCCCTCGGGGACCCGGGCCATGTTCTATCAGCAGTACGCCAAGCTCCCCGGCCCCCAGAAAAAAGGCGCCTTCGCCATCCACGTGGCCTCCCGCGGGGAAACCTTGGAGCGGGTCGCCCGCGACTACAACGCCGATCTGGCCCAATTGCGCGAGTTCAACAGCCTGACCGGCAACCCCAGGCTCCAGGCGGGCCAGGAAATAGTCATTCCCATGGGGCTTTCCCTGCCGCCCTTAACCACCCTGGCCTCCGCCAGTCCCGCGACCCAAGCGCCTCCGCCGAGCGCTCTCCCGACGCGAACCGCTTCGGCCACGCCGCCGCCCCAAATCGCCGTCCCGGCGAGCCCGCCCCCGACTCCGGCCCGCGCGCCCGCCCCAACCCCGCCCCCCACGCGGACCACCCGCGCCTCCTCCACGACCCCGGTCATTCAGTCGGTGAGCCACGTGGTCCGTTCCGGGGACACCCTGTCCAGCGTCTCCAAGCTCTACGGGGTGGACATGGACAAGCTGCGCGCGGACAACGGCCTGTCGGGGACCACCCTTTACGTGGGTCAGATCCTCACCGTCCGCTCCAATATTCCCCTCCAGGCCCAGAGCCGGCCCGAGGCTAGGCCCCGGAACAGCTGGGTGGTCGTCAGCGAGGGCGCGCCCCTCTATTACACGGTCCAGCGGGGCGACACCATCAGCGCTATCGCCGAAAAGCACCAGGTGACCCAGGCTCAGTTAAGGGAACTCAATAACCTACGGGGCAATAGCATCCGCGCCGGCCAGAAACTGGTAATCGGAACGGGACCCGCGCCCAGCGCCGCCCCCGCCTATAGAACCGCCGACTACGCGGTCAAGGCGGGCGACACCGTGAGCGTGATCGCCGAGCGTTTCGGCATGAAGACCGACGAATTGCGCTCCCTCAACAGCCTCTCCGGCGACGCCATCCGCGTGGGCCAAACCCTCAAGGTCAAAGACGCCGCGGGCGGAGGCGCCGCGCCTTCCGGCGCCGACGGCGACTATTACGTCGTGGCCTCCGGGGACACGGCGAGCGTCCTGGCCGAGCGTTACCATTTGCGTCTGCGGGAGCTTCTGGACCTCAATAACCTCCAAAGCGACGTTCTGCGCCCCGGCCAAAGGCTCCTCGTGAGAAAGCCCGGCGGCGGCGCGCGCGCCCAAGACTCGCGGCCGCGCCAGGAAGTCTCCTACGCCGTCAAGCCGGGGGACACCTTAAGCGTCATCGCGGAGAACGCGGGCATGCGCCTCGACGAGCTGCGCGCCTTAAACGGGCTTAAGAACGATTCCATCCGCCCCGGCCAGACCTTAAAGATCTTATCCGCGCCAGCGGCGGACGCCCAGTCCCCGCCCAGCGCCCCCCCGGCGGCCAGTCCCCCCGCCTTAGCTTCCGACGGCCCGGCGGCGGGCTCCTACGTGGTCCAAGCCGGCGACACCTTAAGCGTCATCGCCGAGAACGCGGGCATGCGCCTCGACGAGCTGCGCGCCTTAAACGGGCTCAAAAACGACTCCATCCGCCCCGGCCAGACCTTAAAGCTCGCGCCCTCCCGGCGGACGGCCAGCCAGGACCCGCCGGCCCCGGCGCCTCTGGCGGCCCCGAGCGGCGGCGGTAGCTATACGGTGCGTCCCGGCGACACCTTAAGCGTCATCGCCGAAAAAGTGGGCATGCGGACCCAGGACCTCCGGGACCTCAATAACCTTTCCTCCGACAGTATCCGTCCCGGCCAGACCCTGCGGATCGCCGCCCCGGGGGCTTCCCCGGCGGCCACTCCCCCGGTCGCCGCTCCAACTCCCCCGCTGACGGCGCCGAGCGGCGGCGGTAGCTATACGGTGCTACCCGGGGACACCTTAAGCGTCATCGCCGAAAAGGTGGGCATGCGGACCCAGGCCCTCCGGGACCTCAATAACCTTTCCTCCGACAGTATCCGCCCCGGCCAGACCCTGCGGATCGCCGCCTCGGCGGCTTCCCCCCCGGCGGCCACTCCTCCGGTCGCAGCTCCCCCGGTCGCCTCGCCCCAGGCGCCTCCTAACTCCGGGAATCTGTTGGCCCCCGCCCAGATTCCCTTGGGCTCCGGCCCGTCCCGCGCGTCGGCTCCGGCTCCGGCCCCCGCTCCGGCCCCGCGGACGACATCGAGCGGCGGGAGCTATACGGTGCTACCCGGCGACACCTTAAGCGTCATCGCCGAGAAGGTGGGCATGCGGACCCAGGCCCTTCGGGATTTGAATAACCTTTCCTCCGACAGCATCCGTCCCGGCCAAATCCTCAGAACTCAGGGAAGCGCGCCCGCCGGCGGCGCCCCCGCCACGGCTTCCTACACGGTCCAGAGCGGGGACACCATGTATTCCATCGCCCGCCGCTTCAATATGACCGTGGACGCCCTGAAGGCCTTAAACGCCAAAACCTCCAATTCCATCCGCCCGGGCGAGACCCTCAAAGTCCAATAGCGCCGGAAGGCTCGCGTCGCCCCAGCAAAGCCCTTTCCTATCCTCGGCGAGGGCTTCGCGGCGGCGGGGAGAGTTCGCGTAAGGCCCCTTGAAAAGCGAAAGCCCGGGAATTACCCCGGGCTTTCGCTTTAAAGAGCGGATCGTCAGGAGGAGGGCCGCGCCTTAAGCGGCGGGCGGCGCCTCTTCCCACAGACCCGTCTTTTTGAGGACCGGGACTGGGTCCACCAGGTGGAATTTCCACCAGTCTTTATGTTCCGAGGCGTTTTCGCCCAGGTAGATAGCCAAGAGTTGATTGAGATGGAAGATGGGGAGCTTATTGGCGAGCTTGGCCGAAACGACGCGCATCTCAAGGTTCATCTGGCACATGGCGCAGGTGGTGACAATAGCGTCGGCGCCGCTCTCAAAGGCCCCCGTGACGATCTGGCTGGCCAGCTCCTCCGCGATTTCCGGATAGACCGCCGAGACGAAGGCGCTGCAGCAGCGGTTGGGCCAGGGCCAACTCACGTTTTCGGCCCCGATGAGCTTCATGATCCGCTCCACCGTGTCGCGGTGCTGGTCCACGGGCCTTATGGCTTTGGGATACATGGCCCCGCAGCCGTAGTAGACCGCCACTTTCAGGCCCTTGAGGGGGCGGGCGCCCTCAGGCTCCTTGGACTGGGCCTTGGCGTCCACCAGGAGCTTGTGATAGAGGTCGTAGATATTGAGGATCTCCACGTCGGCGCGGATACGACCGAACTGGGACTCGTATTCTTTCAAAGTCTCCGGCTCGCGCTGGAGGTGGTATTGGGCGGTCACCCAGTTGCGGTAGCAGTTGGGGCAGGGGATGATGACCGAGTCGCCCGGAGGCACCCTGGACATGTTCCTGGCCCCCATGGCGATGGGGATCTCGTGGTTGAGGGCGTGCCCCGAGCTGGAGCCGCAGCAGTTCCAATCGTCGATCTCGTTGAGTTTGACCTTGAGTTTCCGGAGCACGATCTCCATGGGCCGGTTGGACTCGTCCACGCCGGTTTTCATGGTGCAGCCGGGGAAATAGGAGGCTTCGTAAACGTATTCTTCGCTCATCGCGGCCTCCCTACATGTCCAGCCACTCGCCGGAGACGATTTTGCGGACTTGGGAGACGCCGCGGGCCATCAGGCGAGAGGGAAGAAGGTGCAGTTTACCCATGAGGATCATCTTGGTCCCCAGGATCGCGTCTTGGAACCAGGCCTTGGGACCGCTGCCCAAGGTGAGGAGCTTGTGGTGCCCCATCAGCTCGACTTTGCTGGAGCGGCCGTGACGCCGCACGGACCAAAGGAACGCGCGATGGAACTCCAAGAGGGGGAGATCGCCCACGTGGACTTTTTCCTTCAGGCACTCTTCCCTTAAATAGTCCATGACCCCCGCGATGTTGATGGCCATGGGGCAGACGGCGGCGCAGGTGTGACAGCCGACGCAGCGCCAGATGGTGGAGGAGGTCAGGGCCTCCCGTTTAAGTCCGAGAACCGCCAAACGCATGATTCCGTGGGGGCCGTAATCCATGTAGGAGTACATGGGACAGCCGCCGGAGCAACTCATGCAGGTCAGGCACGCGTTTAAGTCCGTGCCCGCGACCTCGCCGATTTTTTGGGCGAACGCCAGGTCGCTTTCGTTCATGTTGACGGGTTCCCGGGACGACAGCTTTTTCGTTTCGGGATACATATGCTCACCTTAAAAAAGGAAGTTAGGCGGAGTCGCTTTAGAAAGGCCTTAGGCCGGAATCCGCGAGTTCTCGGGGGCGTTCCAGATGACCGGATTACTCATGACGCCAAATGGGACTCTGGGGAACTCGTCAAGATACCTTTATAAAACCTTTTAAAAACTTTTTTTGACTCCTTATTGACTAGAATATAACAGAAAAGCGGCCTATTCGCCAAGAATTTTATTGACAAAAGAGCCTCTCCGCCTTTCGGCCCCTCGGGCGCGGCGCTCTCCCCCAGCGAGGACGCGCCCGGGCGGCTGAGGAAGCCGTCATTTTAGAGACGCGAGCGGGCGCGGCTTTTTGACGCCGCTCGGAGCGTATTTTTTAAATCAAAAAGGCCCGTATATGGCGGAGCGGTCGGAGACGCCTTATTTTCGCGGCCGGACGCGACCGCTGGCTGGATTCCAGACCGCGGAGACCGCGGAAGAGCCATAGACGCGATCTTATCTTCGCGATCGGCTCTCGCGAGGGCTTTCCCCCCTCCAAGGCCTCGCGGGGAGTTCGCTTTGAAGGGAGCGTCTCGCGGGGGCGTCCTTGGAAGTTTGTCACGGTAGACGACCGCTTTTTGAGGCGAGCCACGCCTCCCCTTGGGGGCGCAGATCTCCTAATACTACAATGAATAATCTTTAACTTCCTTCACGGCGGGGGTATGGCCCTCCCCCAGGTAAACGACGTCCTCGAGGGGAATGAGGGGCGGTAAAAAATTCGTGGAAGGCGAAAACGCCCTTTAAGGCCTGGTCATTCAAAAGGAGGCGGTAGTCAAAAAGCCTCCGCCAGAAAGAGCCGGGCTTCTCCGACAGTCGCCCCGCCGCGCGGTCCTCCAAAAGCGGGAGGCCCCCGCGGGAGGGGCGGACGTAAAGCGAACGGTCGGGGG
>JAISCZ010000112.1 GCA_031265205.1 Deltaproteobacteria bacterium | reverse complement strand
TTTCAGATCGATATGGGGCGGTCTTCTCCGCGCCCACTAAGGCCCAGCGTTCGATCTTTCGGGCCTTCGGGGTCAAGGCCGCTGATTAACCTAGCTATACTTTGATGGGATTTTGAGATCGGATCGATTTATGGCGCTCATTTATGAATTAAAAACGAAATATGGCAAACGGGTGGCTATTCTCATAGACGAATATGACGCCCCATTACTTAAAAATATTGGAAAAGGGGAACTCGCCGAAACCGTTCGCGCGGAGCTTGACAACTTTTACGCCGCGCTTAAAGACTGTGAGGACGAGCGCGGTTTTGTTTTCATTACCGGCGTGAGTAAATTCGCCAAAACGTCCGTTTTTTCCGGCCTTAACAATCTGATGGATCTGACGCTAGATCCAAAATACGCGAGTATCGTGGGGTTTACCGTCGCGGAATTTGATTCTCTTTTTAAAGAACATATGGATGAAACGTTAAATGACGTGACTTTTTCAGAATTTTATCCGGAAGTCAGAACGGTCGCCGCTTTAAGAAATCTTATTCTGGAATGGTACGCTGGTTACTCCTGGGACGGCGAAACATCCCTTCTCAACCCCTGGGACGCGTTGTCTTTTTTTTACAGAAAACAGTTTAGAAAATTTTGGCTTGAAACCGGACCACCAACTTTTCTCGCGGATATGTTTAAATCTGGTCAAATGAATATCGTTGATTTTTTTAGCGATAACTTTTTAAAGGAAGGCGCTAACGCCCTAAGCTTGAGCGGTAAGAGCGACGTCAAAGCCTTGCTTTTTCAAGCCGGTTATCTTACGGTCGCGAAGAGCGCGAAGAACAAAGGAAAACGTGGGGTTTTTCTTAATTTTCCGAATTTGACGCTCAGAGCGTCCGCCGCCGAGCTATACGATTCTTCGGGAATGCCAATCGCGGACCCTTTGTTGCTGGCGCGACAGGGCAGGATCGCGTTGGAAGCGCTGATAATGAGGGATTCCGCCGCTTTTTCGCTCGCTTTCAAAAATTTTATTGAGGTTTTTGCGCGCGGCGCCCTCGCGCTCGACGAAAATTTTTATTTTAAGACGCTTGCCTTGGCCGTAATGTTTTCCGGAGAACTTTGCGAAATCCGGAAAGAAGCTGAGGGAGAAGCCGCGGACTTGCGCTTAAATTCGCGTTTTGGCGATATTTTCGTTATTGAAATTACGCGCGTTCCTTTTCCGTCCGGGCCAAGGGATAACTATGACGCCAAAACGCGGGAACTGATGGATGAGGCGCGAAACGCCGTTTTTGAGCGAATGGAACGGAAGAGGCACAGTTTCCCCGCGCGGGGAGGCGGCGCTAAAATATACAAGACGGCTCTGGTTTGCGGCGACCGCTCGGAGATTCTTATCGATTTTCAAGAAGCGTAAAAATTGTTCGCGAAAAGCGTAAATTGTTCGCGAAAAGCGTAAATTGTACGCGAAAAGCGTAAATTGTTCGCGAAAAGCGTCAAACATAGTCGCTAGGAGCGTAAAATAATTGGCGGGAAAAACGCGAATAAAATTGGCTCTCGGAGCGCGGCTCGCGCCGCGGCGCGCTTAAAAGAGTCTCTCGGAAGGCGCGCCTCCTTGAGGCTGGGGAACGGCGGGTGGCGGCTTAAGGCCATTTTTTCGTCGCGGCGCGTTCCTCCCCTGCAAGGAAACGCGAAAGCGAGCGTTATCCCAAGGGCGTGGCGGGGGGCTCTTCCTTAAAGCTAACCTTATAATCTTTTCCGCGGCGCGCGGCGGGCGCTTTCCCTCCGTCATGGCTCGCGCCTTTGATGGCCCTCGGGGACGCGCCGGAAAGCCTTCCCGCGCGTTAAACGGGCGGCGGCTCGGGGCGCTTTTCACCCGTGACTGGCTCTTGGGGGGCGGGCCGACGGGGACAGTAAGAGCCATCGGAGCCCAAAAGGAGGGCGCGGCCCTTCCCCAAGGGGACGGGAAAGAGGGCGAGCCCCCAAAATAAATTGATTGTCAGAGTAAAAACTTTTAAAGTTAAGTCTGTCTTTATTTTTTTCCGGGCTTTTCCTTATCTCGCCCGCTACCCCCGCGCTTTGGGCCCCGACGGCCCAAGATCTCTTTGGGATTTCGCCCGCGCGCGCGTTTCTTTTAAAGCGCGCGGCAAATTAACCCCCTTCCTTTTTTGAGGTGCCTCTATGGCCACGGACAACATCGGCATTACCATTTCCAACCACCTTCTCTTGAACCAGCAACTGACCGAGGGAGCGACCGGCTCCTATACCAGGCTCCTCCAGGCTTTGGTCCTGGCCTGTAAAATTATCCAGAGGGACGTGGCCAAAGCGGGTCTCGTGGATATCCTGGGGAGGGCCGGCACCGTCAACGTCCAGGGCGAGGAAGTCCAGAAACTGGACGAGCTCGCCAATAACACCGTCAAAAGGCGCCTTTCGGCCTCGGGCGAGGTCTGCGGTCTCGTTTCCGAGGAAGAGGCGGATATCATCGAGATCCCCCGCCAGTACCCCCAGGGCGGTTACGTCGTGCACTTTGACCCGCTCGACGGCAGCTCCAACATCGACGCCAACGTTTCCATCGGCACCATCTTTTCCATCTACCGCCGCGTCACCGAGCCCTCCAACGACATCAACCTCCAGGACGCCCTCCAGCCCGGCCTGAAACAGGTGGGCGCGGGTTACGTGATCTACGGCTCCTCGTGCATTTTGGTCTTCTCCACGGGCCAAGGGGTCAACGGTTTCACCCTCGATCCCTCCATCGGGGAGTTTTTGCTCTCCCATCCCAACATCAAAACCCCCAACAAAGGCAAGATCTACTCCATTAACGAGGGCAACTACGGTTACTGGGACGAGCCGACCAAAAATTACGTCGACTGGCTCAAGAACGGCTACGCCGATCACAAGATCCACTATACCGCCCGCTACGTGGGTTCCTTAGTCGCCGACTTCCACCGCAACCTCCTTTACGGGGGGATCTTTCTGTACCCCGCGGACCTCAAAGATCCCAAAAAACCCCAGGGGAAACTGCGGCTCATGTGCGAGGCCAATCCCTTGGCCTATATCGTGGAGCAGGCCGGGGGCCGGGCCAGCACGGGCAAGGAGCGCATCCTGGAAGTGGAGCCCCGCTACATCCACCAGCGCACCCCCCTCATCATCGGCTCCCCCGACGACGTGCGCGTCTACGAGGAATTCGTCGAGGGAAAACGCGGCTAAAGCGCGCGTGGCCGCGGAGAGCGATTATCCCAAGGGAGGCGCCGCGCGCCCCCGCCGCGGCGGGGGGCGCGGCGCTATCGCCCTTTTCCTCAAATGGCTCGCCTTAGGGGGGCTCTCTTTATTCCTGACCTTGGCCCTGGAGCGGGCGAGCCTGCCAGCGGCCCGCTTTTTGGGGCCGATGCTCGCGGGGATATCCTTCGCCCTTTTGGGCGCGGGCCTCAAACTTCCGGGGCCACTCTTTTTAATGAGCAAAGGCTTTTTGGGCTTGCGGATCGCGGCGAGCCTGGGTCCTGGCTTTCTGGCGACTTTGGGCGCCTCCTGGCCTCTCGTGGCGGGGAGCGCCATCTGGGCGATGGCCCTGGCCGCGGCCGTCGGCCTCGCGATGGCCCGCCGGGGGAGCGTCCCCGGGACCACGGCCATCTGGGGTCTCTCCCCGGGCGGGGCGGCCATCATGACGGCCCTGTCCGGGGAGTATGGGGCGGACGCGCGCCTGGTCGCCTTCGCCCAATACCTGCGGGTGGTCTTGGTTTCCCTGGCGGCTGTTCTGGTAAGCCGTTATTGGGCGCCGGAGGGTTTCGCCACCGCCGCGGAGGATTTTTTCCCGTCCGTGGCGCCGGTTTCCCTCGCCGGGGCCGTGGGGATTTCCCTTTTGGGGGTCCTGATCGGCGATAGGACGCGCGTCCCCGCGGGGACGGTGCTCTTTCCGCTCCTCGGCGCCCTCGCCTTAAAGGGCCTGGGGGGCGTCGATATCGCGCTTCCGCCCTTTCTCCTCTATCCCGCCTACGCGATCATCGGCTGGCGGATCGGGCTAAATTTTTCCAAGGAGAGCCTGCGTCAGGCCTTGCGGCTTTTCCCGGCTATCTTGAGCGGGATCGCCCTGATGATTGGCGGATGCGGCCTCTTTGGGGTTCTCATGTGGAAGGCGGGTGGAGTCGAACCGCTGACGGCGTATCTCGCCACCAGCCCCGGGGGCCTGGACGTGGTCGTCATTATCGCCGCCGGAACGAGCGCGGATTTACCCCTCGTCGCCACCGCCCAGACCCTGCGCCTGTTGGCGGTCCTTATTTGGGGGCCGCCTCTGGCCAAATTCGCCGCCAGTCTCGCGCGACCGCGCGCTCCCGCGCCGCCGCCGGAGACCGGACGCTAGCGCCCCTTATATCGCCGCCTCGCGCGGCGGGGCCTATGGGCCGGATGGGGCCGGCGGGTCCGCGGGGGAGGCGGGGGCCAAGGCCGCGCTTAGGGGCAGACCTCGGCCAAGGGGTCAAAGGGGACCCGACCGCTTAAAATGTCCTCGTAGGGGGCGAGCGAGCGGGGAACTTGGTATTGGGCGCGCGACTCGCGGAGGAGCGCGAAAAGGCGCGCGAGCTCTTTTTTCTGGCCGGCCGCGGCCCGCAGGTGGAAGGCCCGGTCCAGGCTTTGGCTGGCCGCGAGATAGTCGCCTTTTTGGGTTTCGAGGCGGTATTGGCTCTCCAGATCCTGGGCGAGGCCCCAAAGGCTTTCCAAGTGACGGTCCAGTTCCAAGGCCTGGCTCAAAAAGCCTTCGGCGGACGCGAGATCGCCTCGGGAGAGGGCCTCCTCAAATGAGAGCTGGTAAATGTCCGCCTGGGCTTTCTCCGTCGCCCCAAGGCCCGCGAGGCTTTGGCGCGCGAGAGCGAGGTTGGCCATAAAGAGTTCTTCCTCTCCGTTCTCCAGGTGAATCCGCGCGAGATCGGCGTAATACTGGGCCGGGTTTTCGCCGCGTTCTTGGGCCAGGGTGGCCGCTTCCCGGAAAAAAGCGAGGCTGTCCTCCCGGCGGCCGGTCATGAGGGAAAGGGCGCCGAAGTTGGCCAAAATAGAGGCCATCTCGCTCTTTTGGGGGTCGGACGCGGAAAGGTCGAGGGCCGCCTCCAAGCTTTGGGCGGCCTCGCCGGGGCGGGAGAGGTCCATCAAGGCCACGGCCCGCGCGTTGAGGCTCATGGCCATGAGCGGCACGCTGTCGGAGAGCCGGGCCTGGACCAAGGAAGCCTCAAAGAACCTTAAGGCCTCCCGGTGGCAGCCCCGCGCGCGCCAGTAATTGCCCCGGCTCAGATTGTCCTTGGCCCCCGCGAGATTGTAAGGATCCTCCGGGGGCAGGGGCCCGCCGCAGGCGGCGAGGGCGAGGAAGAGCGCGAGCGCGAGGAAAAGGAGAGGCGCGCGCGCGCCTCCCGCGGCTGGGGAATCTGACATTTTAATTCTCCCGCGCGGGTCGGGTGAGGCCCTCGGGGGGCGGGGAAGGGGTAATGTTTCCGCGGATAAGGAAGTTGCGCTTGACCGAGTCTAAGACCTGGTGGACGTCGCGGAGACCCTCGCGGGTCCCGCGGGCGATTTCGGGAAAAGAGCGGGTCCCGGTTTCGACTTCCCGGAGGATAGCGTCTATTTGGCCCGTGAGCGCCGGGATATCGGCGTTGATTTGGGCGGCGGCCTGGCTGAGGGAGACGCTCACCCGCCGCAGTTCCTGGAGAGTCGCCAGGATTTCGTTATAGATCTCGTCTTTGCTCACGAAGCCGCCGAAGGAGCCTTCGCCCGCGGAGATTTGCCGCGTGACGCTTTGCACGTTGGCCATGGTTCCCAACAGGGGCCCCTGGGGGTCTTGGAGCTGGTTGGAAAGGGAGGCCACGTCCGCCATGATGGTCTCAAATTGGGCGAGTTTTTCTTGGAGGCGGAGTTCCTCGATGATATTCTGCACCGTTTTGGGGTCCTTGGCGGGAATTTGGCCCGTGGGGGGAATGGGAAGGCTCGCGGCGGACCCGGATTGGATCTCGATGTACTCGCTTCCGATTAAGGTGGGGCTCTTGACCACGGCCAGGCTGTCGCCCTTGATCCTTGACGCGTATTCCTCGAGGATCCTTAAATCAAGGCGGATCTTGTCGTTGTCCATGAGCTCGATTTCGGTGACGTCGCCGATGTCGATTCCCAAAAAGCGCACTTTGACGCCCGGGAGGAGCCCGTAGCCGTCGTGATAGACAATGAAGTAACGGTTGTAATCCAAGAAGAGGTTGCGGCCGGCGCCCACGATAAAGGCCCCGGCGACGACTAGGGCGAAGCCGATAAACAAAAAGAACCCCACCGCCCTTTCCAGGGGGGCGTAGTGGGCTTGACGGTAAGTGTCGCGTCTTTCGCGCGCGAGGGCCATCGGCTTTTAATCTCCCTTGTCCATTATAGATTCCCCGGCGGGGGAAAAAAAGAAAGGCCGCGCGGGGCGCGCCTTCCGGGGCGCCCCGCGCGCCAGTGGGGAAGGCTTTAAGGCGCCTTAAAGAGGCCTCAATGGAGGCCCCAATGGGTCTTAAAAGGGCTTTAACGGGCCTTAAAAAGGCGAAAGGGGCTCTTTGGAAAGGTTTAAGGGTGGCGGCGCGCCCGAGAGATCGATTACGGAGTCAAAGGCGGCGCGCTCGTAATCTTCCTGGGGACGGCCCAGGGCGAGGGCTGAAAGTCCGTTGGCCGCGCGCTCCTCGTTTAAGATTTGGAGGGCCAAAGGGTAATCGCGGTCCAGGAACTGGCGGGGCCTTTCCAGGATAACGAGGCGGGGCTCTTTGATCAAAGCCAAGGCGTAGAGACCCAGGCGCCTCTTTTTTTCGGGGAGCTCCTGGGTGAGCGAGTCGTAGGCCCAATCTTCCAGGCGGAAACGGAAAAGAAGCTTTTGGGCCTGTTCCCGCAGTTCGCCGCGAGGCCGGGAGATATTGTAGCGCTGAAAGAGCCGCAGATTCTCGTAAAGGCTGGCGCCGCTCAAAAGTTGCAGGTCGCGCCGCACGAGGCTGACCTTAAGGTTGAACTTCGCGCTCTCCAGGGCGCCGTAACTCGCGGGCGGGCGCTGGCCCCACCAGAAGAGGGCGCCCGCGAGGGGCTGGCGCCAGCCCATGAGAACGCCGATGATTCTTTGGAGGACAAAGACGTCCGGATGGAGGACGAGGGTCAGGGAGGCCGGGGAGACGGCGAGGCTTAAGGGGCCCACTGGGTCCCCGTTTTCGTCGGGGACGGTCAGGGCGACGGTTTCGAGGATAGCTTGGCTTTCGCCGTCGGCGTCAGGCATAGAAAACCGTGACCAGGAGCCCCGTCAGGGAAGCGAAGAAAAATGCCTCCATCATGGCCCGGCGGGTAACCCGGGGAATGGAAAAGAGGTCTTCCTCCTCCATGTCCCAGGCGGCGCACAGGGCGAAAAAGCTCATCGAGAGGGCCATGAGCGCGCTTTGGAGCAGGAGGCGCAGGAGGTTGAAGACCTTAATCCCCTCTTCGAGGTCGTGGTAAAAATCCTGGAACCTTAAGCCCACGAAGAACCAGGCGCCCGCGTAATTGCCCAAAAAGGTAAAAAAATTAAGGATAAAGAGCGCGAGGGGAAAGGCGATTAAAGGGCCGAGCAGCCGCGGCCAGGCCAGCAGGTGGAGGGGCGGGATGGCCATGAGGCTGAGGGTCTCAAACTCTTTGTTCCATTTCCGCAGGCAGAGGTCCATGGTCATGGGGCCCATATAGGTGACCACGATCACCATGGCGGCCAAAAAAGGGCTGAGAACCTGGAGCTGAATCTCGATGAGGAACCCGGAGAGCGAGGAGGTTCCCCCGATGTTGGCGAGGGCCCGAAACCAGATGAGGGACCATAGAAAGCCGGAGAGAAAGCCCAAAATGAAGATTAGGCTCGCCGAGACCCGGAGGACTCGCGCGATTTCCTCGAGGATCCGCGACCAGACGAGGGCCCGGCGGGAGGCTGGGCCCCTTAGGCTTAAGCTCCCCAAAATAAAAAAACGGCCGATCCAGGCGGCTTGGTCGAGGCGGCGCGAGAGGCTCTTCAGCAAAAGACGCCCCGAGCGCCCGCAAAGGCGGGCCGGGATCGAGGCGTCTTCTTCGCGCCAAGGAAAGAGGGACAAGCTCTTAGAGGGCGAGCGAGAGGGTTTGGGGATGGCCGTCGACGCTTATGTTAAGCGAGAGGCGGCGTGGCCGCTTGCTCTCCGCGGGGAAGTAGAGAAAGCCGTGGACGGACTGGCCGGGGGCCACGGCGCGGTGGTCCAGCGAGCGCGAGGAGAAATCGCGGACGATGTTGCCGCTCTCGTCCTCTTGGGGGCCGATCCCCAAAATGGCCGAGGAGGCCCCGGCCGCCACGCCCACGGCCGCGCCTTTGCCCGCGGAGGAGGCCACGTCGGAGCCGCTGACCACGCCCACCGCGGCGCCCACGATAGCCCCGGCGAGACCCCAGAGCGCCGCCCTTTTGACGCCCTGGTCGGCCGAAAGGCTGCCGCCCGTGTAATTGTCGACGCGGCGGAAGACCTCGTCGGAGGGCAAAACTTCCCAGACCAGGCCCGCCTCGTCGGTCACGGTGGAGCCGGCGAGCGCGGTCACGTCGCTCGCGCCGGTATTCTGGATGGCGATCTGCACGGGCACGACCCCGGCTTTTTTAAGGTCAAAGCCGAAAAGGGTGGTCAGTTCCTGGGAATCGTAAAAGGCGACGGCGCCCACGTTAAGCCCGGGCAAACTGGCCTGGCCGGGGTAATCGCCCATCTGCCGCACGGGAATGGCCCGATATTCGTAGCGGGGGGCGCAGGCCGCCAAAAGGGCCAAAAGGGTCGCCATCGTCAAAAAAGCGCCTAAAAAGGCCGGGGGGGAAAAATATGGGGAAGCCAACTGGGGTTTGCGCATCAAGACACCCTTAATTTAGAAGAGGGGGAAAGGCCGCGGCGGCGGCTCTCGGGTTCTTGTCAGGGACGGTTTCGCGAGGGTCGACCGCTCCGGGGAAGGGGCGCCGCGGAAGGCGCCTCCGGCGCGGGGGAAAGGGCGGGGGCGGGGAAGGGATCCCTTGGCGGGCGCGGGCGGCGAGGCCAAGAGGCCTTCCGTGGGTCCATGGGCGCGGGTCTCCATGGGCCGACGAGGGGTCTACATGGCGCCGAGCTCTTCGGCGCTGAGAACGAGGTCGATATTCAAGAGGATCTTGACCCCGTCGCCGGTCTTGGCCATGCCCAAGATAAAATTCATGTCGATGGTGGAGCCGAACGCCGGGGCGGGCTCAATTTCGTGGGCTTGGATATTGATGACCTCGGAGACGGTGTCCACCACGATGCCGATGGGGATATTGGCGGTCAGGCCCTTAACTTCCACCACGATAATGGAGGTGCGCTCGGTGTACTCTTCCTCGGGAAGGCTGAATTTGAGCCGCAGGTCCACGACGGGAATGACCTGGCCCCGCAGGTTGATGACCCCTTTGAGGAAGAGGGGGGTCTGGGGCACGGGGGTGACCGGGAGCATGCCGATGATCTCCCGGACCTTGAGGATGCCGATGCCGTAGCCCTCGCCCGCGAGCTGAAAGGTGAGGTATTTGCCGTCGTTTTCCGAGGGCTGGAGCGCGGGCTCAATTTTTTGCGTCGCTTCTGACATAAACGCCTCCGCCAAAATGGGGGTAATTTAAGAGTCGCGGGCCCCGCGTCCGGCGCCCTCGCGCGGGCGAGAAAAAGAGCGCCACGCCCTATCCGTCCGGGAGCGCGAGGAGCTTTACGCGCGCCCGCGGTCGCGCGGGCGAAGGAAAAGGCCCATGGGGACTGTCTTTTTCCCGCTTTGTTCCTCGACCTATCTTAATTGACTTCCGGCGACGAGGCAAGCTTTTGGCGTATTGGCCGCCGCGCCGTCGCGGGGAGAGGGCCGACCCGGCGGCCTCTTAATAAAACGCCCCCAGGCGGTTGGCGCCGCCTGGGGGCGTTTGTCGAAAGAGTTAAGAAACCGATAAAGACGCTTTCGTCTTAGGCTTCGGGGCCGTCCTCGGATTTCGGCGAGGTATCGCGCTTACGGGTTTCCACCTTCAGGGCGCGACCGCCGAACTCGACTCCGTTGAGGGCCTTGAGAGCCTTTTCCGCGCCCTCTTCGTCCATTTCGACGAAGCAAAATCCCTTGGGGCGGCCGGTCTCGCGGTGATAAATTAAATTAACCGAATTTACCGTGCCGTGCTGGCTGAAAAGGTTGGTAATTTCGGTGGAGGTTGAAGAAAAGGGGAGGTTCCCGACAAATAAGGTTCGCACTTAATTTTCTTTCTCCGCCTTAGACAATAAAATGGCGGAAACTCAAAATAGTTTTCCAGATATTTCGTAAAAAGGGGGATTTTCTTAAAGAAAAACTCTGGAAAACGGCGCATGGAAAAACGAAAAACGAAGGGGCGCGCGCGAATTGAGGCGAGCGTCCCGCGCGGACTAACAAACAAAAAAGCCAAGGGCCGGCGCCTTTGGAACGGGGCGCTCCCCGGGCGGCCAAGGGGATCGAGGACTAAAAATCCCGAGCCCCAATTTTTCGCGGGTTAGCGCGAAAAAATTTGTGGATGTCACTGGCGGAGGTAAAGAAGACAAAAAACTCCAAACAAAGAACGGGATTCGAGGCGAGACGCTCATGGCCAAAACCCGCGGGCCGGGTAGTGGCCAAAAGCGAACGCCGCTGGCCTTAGGCGGAATCCGTGGCTTGACGGGCCACGGAAGCGTGGGCGGGTTATATTTTAACTCACCTACGCTTTTTTGGCTAAGGGTTAAACGCCTCATGGCGCGTTGTGGCGCAAAACTTCCCTTGAGGCGGCGGGCTCGCGGGAAAATCCGGCGGAAAAGGGGGCTTTGGGGCCCCGAGGGGAGGAAAAGAGGGCGATTCGCCAAAAAGCGCACTCTGGAAACGCGGCGGAGGCCGTCGCTCCGAAAACTCCCTTAATATAAGGGAATCGCTAAAAAGAGGAAAGAGTTTACTCGGCCCGGCGGTAGCCACCCCGGCTGTGCCCGCGATCCTCGCGAGCCCTGGCTTCGTTGACCCTCAGGCTGCGGCCGCCGAGTTCGGTGCCGTTCAGCGCGTCAATGGCCTTGACGGCCTCTTCGGGGTCCATTTCGACGAAAGCGAAGCCCTTGGGGCGTCCGGTCTCTTTGTCGCTGATGACGTTGACCGAGTGCACAGTCCCATAACGGCCAAAAAGGTCGGTTATTTCGGCCTGGGTGGAACTGAAAGGTAAATTGCCAACATAAATCGTTTTCATTCTACACATCTCCATGATGCGCCCAAGCCCGAGAAAGGGAGTTGGGTTGTGAGAGTACATTTTGGTGGTCCCGTCAGGTCGGACCAGCATCACCCTAAAACTAGCGAAAGGCAAAAAATATATTTATCGACTTTAAAAGGGAAAAGGCTCAAAAAGCCTTTTTTTTTAAAGAAGAAAAGGTTAGCGCGATTAAATTGTCGAGATTTTCAGGGTTGGACGGCTACTTAATTCAAGGGGGGACCTATAGGCTGGCGCGATCTCGAGGAAAAAGCCGGAGAATCTCGGGCAAGCTCCCTTATAAGACCCGTCTAAAGGCGCGGGGCGCCGTGACGGAGGGGCGGTCAAGGGAGAAAGGCGGAAAAGCGGAAAGCCTCTAAAACCTTAATTTCGCGGGCTTAACGCTTTTCAGAAAGCAAAAACAAAAATAGCGAATATGAGCCCCTAGCATGTGAACTATCCCGCGGCGAGCCGCGGGGGGGCTACCGTGGAGTTTCCGTCAGAACCGTATTCTGACGCGCTTGTCAGACCCGTCGCCGGGTCCTGATTTTTCAGCGCCGTTTCCGGCCCTGAAGGCGGGTCACTCCGCCCTCGCGCCATAGTCTGGAATCCCATGGCTGAACGCGCCTTTTATCCCAGCGACAAGCTGCGGGGATTTTACGGCGCTTATTATAAAATTATATTACGCCCTCATGAGCGTATTTGCAAGAAAAAAATGGCTCGGCCACGGATAATTTTTGGGGATGGCCTTTCCCCGCGCGCGAGGCGAGAGGCGCTAGGCGCCGGTCGGGAAAGGCGCGCCCGCGCGGGCGGCGTCCACGAAAGCGCGCAGAATGGAAACGCTATAGGGGGTATCCTCCAACGGCGCCCCCAACTTGAGCCCGTTGTCCGGCTGAAGGCCGTCGCCCGGCTGAAGGCCGTCTCCCGACTGAAGGCCGTTACCCGACTGAAGCCCACTTTCCGCTTGAAGCCCATTGGGGCTCAGGGGCGCGGTGGCAAGCGGGGCGGCCAAGGCCTCTTTTTTGGAGGGAGGCGGGTAGGAGACGAAGGCCTCCATAACCCGGCGGTCAAATTCGGGGTGGAACTGGAGCGAGAGGACGCGGTCCCCGTAGGCGAGGATCTGGAAGGGGTCATGCGCCGAGCGGGCCAGGACGCGCGCCTCCTTGGGGGGCTCGAGGACCGTCTGGCTGTGGTTTAAATTCGCTTTGAAGCGCGCGGGCAACCCTTTGAGGAGGGGATGGCTCCACGCTTCCTCGTAGAGGGAGATAACGTGGGTTCCCAACTCGCGGCCTTCCGGGTGGTAGCCCACCACGCCTCCCAAGGCGTCCGCGAGGAGCTGGTGCCCGTAGCAGACGGCCAAAAGCGGGACGTTTTGGTCGAGCGCCCGCCGGAGAGCGTCTTGGAGCTCGCCGCTCCATTTGCTTCTTTGGGTGACCATCGAGAGAGAGCCGGTGACGATGACCGCCGCGTATTTGTTAAATTTGGCGGGGAGAGCGCGCCCGGCGTAGGCCCTGTTCACGATGGCCCCCGCGGGGCCGAAATCGACCGCGCGCAGAAACATGTCGGCGAAAGACTCGGAAAGACCGTAACAGGCGCGGATGGCGCCCGCGAGAAAGATTAAAATGGGTTTGCTCATAAATACAAAAGAGATTTAAAAAAATAAAAAAGGGCTCATTTGGCCGGAAAAGCCCTAATCCGTTTCAAGGGGCCGCGCGCCAAATTTAGAGAGTAATTTACCAAAAAAAAAGCGAAGTTGAAAGAGACGAGGGGCGCGACGCGCTCTCGCGTCGCGCCCGCCCGCTGACGGGCCGCGCGCCGAACAATTTTGGGGGAACGCGCTCTCGCGGCCAAAGAGAATCGCCTTAGGCGCCGAAGGGGAAGGCGCTTCCGTCGTTTCGTCAAAAAATGACGCTCGCGTTGGCGTCGCGCGCGTCCTTTGGAGCGCGGGCGAACGGGGCGGAAAGAGTCAAAAAAACTCGCGAAACAAATAAAACGCGTCAAAACGCGCGCGATTGTTTTAATCGCGACGAGCCGCTTGGCGTGGGGCGGACGGGCTCGCCCGTTCTTGTCCGTCCGCCCGTCCTTGACGGCGCGGCTCTTCAAGCGTATTCCGCGCGATCTCCGCGCGCGTTCCGCGCGACGCGCGAATTGAGGCGAGCGCGAGCCGCGCCCTTCCCCCCACGGGGTTTCGCGCGAGCCCACAAAGGGCGCGCTCTTTTTCGCGCGCGATCCGCGCGCTGGCGCGCCGGCCTTGAGGGGCAGGAATTAGAGGCGGACGCGCACGCCTTTGTCCCTTAAATATTGTTTGAGGGAGGCGAAGGAGTATTGGTTGTAATGGACGACGCTCGCGACCAAAGCGGCGCTGGCCAGGCCCCGGGTCAGGGCCTCGTAAAGGTGCTCGGCGTTCCCGGCCCCGCCCGAGGCGATCACCGGTACCGTGACGCTCGCGGCGACGAGGGCGGTGAGATTGAGCTCGTAGCCCTCTTGGGTGCCGTCGGCGTCAATGGAATTGAGGCAGATTTCCCCAATGCCCAAAGATTCGGCTTTCTTGGCCCAGGCGAGGGCGTCCAGGCCCGTGGGGGTTCGCCCCCCGTCGATGACCACCTCGTAGCCCGAGGGACAGGCGGGGGAGACGGGGACTTGGCGGGCGTCTAAACCCAAGACCACGGCCTGGGACCCAAAGGCGCGGGCGCCCTGGGAGATGATTTCGGGGTTCCGGACGGCCGCGGAATTGAGGGAGACTTTTTCCGCCCCCGCCAAAAGGACGTCGCGCATTCTGGCGACGGTGGAGACTCCTCCGCCCACGGAAAAGGGAATGAAAATAGCCGCCGCGACCCTTTCCACGACGTCCAAAAAGATGCCGCGCCCTTCGGCCGAGGCCGTGATGTCGTAGAAAACTATTTCGTCGGCGCCTTCCTCGTAATAGCGACGGGCCGCTTCCACGGGGTCTCCGAGGTTAAGGTTGTCCTTAAACTTAATTCCCTTGGTGAGCAGCCCATCGCGCACGTCCAGACAGGGGATGAGTCTTTTACTAAGCATGGGCGAGCTCTTTCGCGTGTTGGTGAAAATTGGACAGCAGCCTTAAGCCCGGCGGGCCGCTCTTTTCCGGGTGGAACTGGACCGCGAAGGCGGCGCCTCGGCCGAAGGCCGAGGCGAATTCCAAGCCGTGATAGGTGGTTCCCATGACCAATTCCTGGGGCGGGACGGGGTAATAGCCGTGCACGAAATAGAACTGGGCGTCGGGGGCGATTCCTTCCCAAAGAGGGCACGGGGCTTGGGGGGCGACGGTGTTCCAGCCCATGTGGGGGATGGCGATAGGCCGCCCATCCTCGTCCTTTAAATCGTTGGCGAAACGGACGCTTTCGCCCGGAAAGATTCCCAAGGTGGCGGCGTCGTTCTCCTGGGAACGCTCAAGCATGATTTGGCAGCCGAGGCACAGTCCCAGGAAGGGTTTTCCCAGTTCCACGAGTTCCCGGATTAGCGCGTCCAAGCGCGCGGCCCGCAAGACTTCCATGGCGCGGCCGGCCGCGCCGACTCCCGGAAAAATAACGCCCGCGGCCTCTTTGAGGGTTCGCGGCGCGTCGGTTACGCGCGCGGGAATTTGTAAATGGTTTAAAGCGCGGAGCACGCTGGTCTGGTTTCCGGCTTGATACTCAAGAATGGCGAGGTAGGGTTCGGTCATGGGCGCGAGGGTAAGGGTAAAAGGTTGGGAGGGCGCGGGGTTCGGGAGAAAAGGCGCGGGAGGGCCGCGAAGGGATATGAGAGAAAAAGAGATAAATAAGAAAAGATAAAAAACGCGGCGGCGGCTCAAAGGGCGAGAGGAAAATTAAAAAAGGCCCTCGGAAGCTTTAAGTTTCGAGAGCCGCCAAAAATCAGGCGAGAAAATGGGGCTAAATAGCGAGCGGGCGCGGCGCGTGGGCGCTTCTAAGGGGAGGCGTGGAGAGCCGCGGGGGAGGAAGGGCGCGCGACGGGAAAAAGGTTTTTAGGGGGTTGGAGGGAAGAAAGAGTCTCCGCCAAGGAGCTTCTACTTAAAAAAGGCCTCCATATCTAGCCGCGGAGCAATATGGAGGCCAAATTTTGTAGCGATAAACAACTTTTACCATTCTACGAACTTACCATCAATTAGAATAAGGCGTTTTCGGGCTAGAAGTCAAGAGTTATTTTTCGCGCGCGCTTGAGGCCCGTCGCGCTCCAAAAGGCGACGGGCCGCCGCGGCCGGTCGCGCCGACTCCAGGAAAAATAACGCCCGCGGCCCGTTTGAGGGTTGGGGGAGCGCGGTCGCCGCGCGCGGTAATCTTTAAAAGATTTCAAGCGCGGAGCGCGCCGATCCGCTTTCAGGGCTTGGCGCTCAAAATGGCGAGGTAGAGTTCGGTCATGGGCGCGAGGGAAAGGGGCAAAGGGCGCGAGGCGCCAAGGGTCGGGAGGAAAGGCGCGGGTGGCGGGAGGCGGGAGGCTCGGGGAAAAAAAGAGGAGGAAGAGAAAAAGAGGCGAAAGAATAAAATTAGCGGCGGCGGCCAAAGGAAAAGAGGAAAATTAAAAAGGCCCTCGGAAGCTTTTAGCCTCAAGAGCCGCTAGAGGTCAGACAAGAGGAGCGGAGAAAATAGCGAGCGGGGGCGAGCGCTTGGGCGCTCGCCAAGGGGAGGCGAGGGTAGCCGGGGGGAGGGGAGGAAACGGCGTTTAACGAAAAAAGAGTTGTTTTAAGGTTTACGGGGGGAAGGGGAAAAGTCTCCGCCAAGGAGCTTTTCCCCTAAAAAAGGCCTCCATATCAAGCCGCGGAACGATATGGAGGCCAAATATCTTTATCGTTGTCTGAACGGTTACTCGCCTCGTAGCGGCGTAAACTCTATTTAAATAAAGCGTTTTCGGGCTTGAAGTCAAGAGTTATTTTTCGCGCGCGCTTGAGGCGCGCCGCGCGAAAAAAGGCGCCGGCGCCGCGGCCCGCCGCGCCGTCTCCCCTGGAAAATAGCGCCCGCGGCCCGTTGGAGGTTATGGGTAGCGCGGGTTACGCGCGCGGTAACCTTAAATGGCTTAAAGCGCGGAGCGCGCCGGTATGGTTTCAGGTTTGACGCTCAAAAATGGCGAGGAGGGTTCGGTCATGGGCGCGCGGGAAAGGGAAAAAGGTTGGGGCGCCGGGGTCGGGAGAAAAGGCGCGGGTGGCGGGAGGCGGGAGGATCGAGGAGAAAAAGAGATAAAAGAGAAAAAGAGATAAAAAAGAAAAAGCAAAAAATAGATAAAATGAGCGGCGGCGGCCAAAGGAAAAGAGGAAAAATAAAAAAGACGAAAGCGCAAAAGCCCTTCGCCGAAGTAGCCAGACAGATAACGATATCTTATATGGCGTATTTACCTAATTAGTAGTCTTTATTTGGCGTTAAGAGATGGCCGATTGTCAGTTCCGGGACTTTTCGCGCTCTCGTCAAAAAAGCCCTCGGAAACTTTTTAGTCGCGAGAGCCGCCAGAGGTCAGGCGAGAGGAGCGGCGAAAATAGGGGGCGGGCGCGGCGCGTGGGGCCTGTTTCGGGGAGGCGAAGATAGGCGCGGGGAAGGGGAGGAAACGGCGCGTGACGTAAAAAGAGTTCTTTTTAAGGTTTACGGGGGAAAGAGAAAAGCGCCCGCCAAGGAGTCTCTCCCCAAAAAAAGGCCTCCATATCACGCCGCGGAACGATATGGAGGCCAAACTTATCTCATTATCGGTAACTGAGACTAACGGCCGGGGTCAGGCAAACCCTGACCCTACCTCGTACGTTGCGATTCAAAATTAAGCGTTTTCGGGGTTGAAGTCAAGAGAATTTTCGCGCGCTCGCTCGCGCGCGCCTTCGGCTCGCCGCGCGGAAAAAAAGCGGACGCTCGGAGGCGCGCGGGGGCCCTCTTAAAAATGGGGGTGGGGGAAAGAGACGGCGCCCGCGCGAAAAAAGGGCGCGCGGCCCGCTGGGGGAAGGCGCGGAGCTTTCTTCCCAGGGGAAAAAGGCTCGCGCTCACGCCTTCTTTTTCAGGAAAAAGGTCAGGTAGGCCCAGCCCATAAGTCCCGTGACCACCAGGATCGCGACGGCGGAGAGGCGGTTGACGGCCTGGGCGAGGAGGGCTTCCGCCGGCGCGAAGTCCAAAAGCTTGCCGGCGAAGACGCTGAAGGACTCCATAACCCCCAGGCCCGCGGGAGTCAGGTTTATGAGGAGGGCGTGGATTTGGCCGGCGCCGTAAAAGAGGGTCGCGGAAAGGCTCAGGCGGACCCCTATCGCGTCGAGGGACAGCCAATTGGCGAAACACCATAAAGAATAGTAAAGGGCGTCCGCGAAAATGACGCTCGCGAGCCAACGGGGATTTTTCCGGTACCGGTCCCAGCTGGCGAGGACGGCGGCCATTTGGCCGGGAAGCCTTAAGGGCAGGCGCCCGACGGCGAGCGAGGCGACGCCCGCGGCCAGGATGAGGAAAAAATAGAGGCCTAAGGCCAAGCGGGCCTTTTCTTCGCCTCCCCCCCAAAAAAGGAGGCCCAGGAGGGCGAAGAGGGAAGAGAGGGACAGGGTCGCCACGGTCACCAACGCCGCCTGGGAGAGAAAATCCGCGAGGGTAAGGCCGTGGCGGGTCTTGAGGTAAAGGGCCCGGAGGGCCAGGGCGCCCTTGAAGGGCAGAAAATAATTGACCGCCGCGGTGGAGAGGGTGAGGGCCAGGTTTTCCCGAAAGGAGATTTCGAGGGCGTGGACTTTTAGGGCCCAGCGGTTGATTTCGCCGTTCACGAGATAGGTCAGGAAATAGGCGAGCGGGAGGAGGGCGAGGGGCGCCACGCGGAGGGGCCTGGAAAGGACGTCTTGGAATTCCCCTCGGTGGGAAAGGACGTAAAAAAAGGCCAAGACGGCGAACGCGGCGAGCAAGGCGAGGCTTAAAAGGAGGCGGAGCCTCGCGAGGCGCGGGTTTTTCTTTCCTAAGGGGTTGGGGGAAAGGGGAAGGCTTTCCGGCTGCGCGGGAGTTGGCTCCAAACTTAAATCCTCGCGTGGGGGCGTCTTGGGGAGAAGGAGGCGAAGGACGGAGGCCCTTCCGGCCCTCGCGCGAGGCCTCAGTCTTTGAGGGAGGTGGTAAAGGGGTTGTCGGAGCGTATTTCCGCGTCGATGAGGCGGCCCAACTCCTGGCCGACGGGGCCGGGAACGCCGGCGCCGACCGGGCGGCCGTCCCACGAGGTTACCGGGAGCACGTCAAAGGAAGTGGTGGTGAGATAGGCCTCTTCCATGGACTCAAAGAGATACTCGCGGGTCAGGTCCGCGTTGCGGACCGCCTTGATGAGGCCCCGCCGCGCCAGTTCCTCGCCCTTGGCGAGAACGCGGGTGAGGGTCACGCCCTTCAAAACGCGGCTCCAGGGCGGCGCGATCAGCTCGCGGTCCTTGGTGAGAATGAGGACGTTTTCCGTGGGGCCTTCGGTCAGAAAGCCTTCCGCGTCAAAACTGACCGCGTAGTCGGCGTGGCCGTCGACGGCGGCTTTTTTGACTAGGACGTTATGGAGGTAATCGCAGCTTTTGACGCCGGTGAATTCCGTTTTGGCGGGAAAGGGGGCGCTGATGACGGAAACGCCCCGCGCGTAGACCTCGGGGGAGGGCCTTTTGAGCTTGATAGTGATTAAGTAAAACTCGGATCCCTTGGAATCGTAGGGGTTAACGGTGAAGCTTCCGGGTCCCCGCGAGACGCAGATTCGCGTGACGAAATCCTCCAGGCCCCCTAGCTTATAGGCCTCTTTCAGGATGGCCAGGGTGTCGCGAAAGCGCTCGGGGAGCGCGATCTCCAAAAAGGCCGCGGAAGAGCGCAACCTTTCCAGGTGCTCGTTAAGGCAATAAACGCGGCCTTCGACGCATTTGAAGGACTCGAAAACCCCGTCCCCGCGGTGGGCCATGTGATCGTCGGGGGGGATGGCCCAGAGTTCTGGATTGACGCTGAAGGCGTTCCAGACGGAAGAGAACATGACGAGATAGTTTTGGTGCCAGTCCCGCTTCCAGGAAGGGGATTGGGCGACAAAATCCGCGGGGCTTAAAAGGGGCCAAGTGGGGTTCATGGGGTCAACTTTAAAAAAACGGCGAGGGAAAAGAGCGCGGCTTCGACAAAGGCGCGGGCGCGCCCGCGCCTTTGTCGGGGAGGGAGAAGGGGTGGCCTCGCGCGGGCCTAAAAGAGGGCCTTGAGCTCTCTGATGGCGGCGGCGTAGTCGTCGCTCCGAAAAAGAAATGAGCCAGAGACTAAGATTTCGGCTCCGGCGGCGGCCAGGGCCGAGGAGTTTTGGGCGGTGACCCCTCCATCCACTTCCAAAAGGATCGCGGCCCCTTTTTGGGCGATCAGGTCGGCGAGTTGACGAGTCCTGTCCACGGTTTCCGGGATAAAGGGCTGCCCGGAAAAGCCGGGGTTGACTCCCATGAGGATAATTAAATCCAGATAAGGAATTAAGGGCTCCACGACGGAGATGGGGGTGCCCGGGTTCAAGGCGATCCCGGCTTTGGCGCCGCTTTCCCGAATGGAGGCGAGGGCCTTGTGGAGGTGAGGGGTGGCCTCGGCGTGGATAGTCACGTAATGGGCGCCGGCGGCGGCGAAAACGGGGGCCCAAAAAAGGGGATCGGCGACCATGAGATGGGCGTCGAGGGGGATGGAGGCGGCCTGGCGGGCCATTTTGACGATCCAGGGGCCAAAGGTGATGTTGGGAACGAAATTGCCGTCCATCACGTCCAGGTGAAGCCAATCGGCGCCGGCGCTCGCGACCGCCGAAGCTTCTTCCGCCAGGCGACCGGGATCCGCCGAAAGGAGAGAAGGGGCGATGAGGGTCATTTTGGCAAGGGTCCTTTCGGCCCCCCATGGGGCCGCCGCCGCGCTTTGGCGGGGATAGGGGCGTTTGGCGCGGGGGAGCGCCGCCTTCCCCGGGGCGGGAGAGCGTCAGGGAAAGAGAAAAGAAATATTACCAAAACGGAAGGGCCGGGGGCAATAACGCTCGCGCGAAGCGCGAGCCCCTTGAAGGTCGCGCCGCCCCCGCGCGGCGCGGGGGCGGCGCGCGAAGGAGAGTTGGGCTCAGAGACGCGAGGCGGACGTGGCCTCTTCGCTTGTCGGCCCTAAGGTTCCCTTAAGGACGCGAGCCAGGCGGGAGCGCGCGCTCTTGGCCGTCAGTCGCCCATCGGCCTTTCTTGTCAAAGCGGCGACCCGCCCCCAAATTCTGGAAGGTCGCGGAATATTTTTACCTCGCCGGGCGAGGAAGGCGTTCCTCGCCCCCGCGTCGGCGTGGGTGAGCGCCGGCCCCCCCAGGATTTCCAGGCGTAAAGATGGTGGTGGATGGGGGGTCGGCGGAAAATCGAAGGCGTGTTTTTGGTCCGTGGAGCCACCGCGCGCGTGGAATTCGAGTGGCGCTTCCTCGCTTTGAAGAGCGCGATTCTGGCTGGGGGATTCGCGAGGAATTCACGTCGACGGAGGCGACTTGGCCGCTCGCGCGCCTCCTGTCGTCCACGCGCCCGATTCCCCAGACGACGCTCCGGCGCCGGCCGACTATTCCCAAGGCCGCTTCCAGGAGTTCCTGGACGACGCTCCCGTTTCGCTGACGCCGCCAGTCGGAGAGGCCCCGACCGTCGAAGGCCGCGGTTATTTTGAAATTTCGCGAGTTCACGGCGCGGATTTCCGCGAAGGATGACAAAAAAACGCCCAAATGGATTAAGGGAGGGGGAAGCCAGCCCTCCGCGAAACCTCCGCCGACGATCTTGTCGGCGAGTCGGAAATCATAATCCTCGTCAAAGTCCACGTTCGCGGCGAGGGTGACGATTAGGGTTCCGGCCAGGGCGTCGAAAAGTCGGTCGTTTAAGATGGTCGCCTGGGTCGAGCGCCGCCGCCGTCGTTGACGAAGACTCTTTTGACGTCCTGGCGGCGGCGCGCCCTGTGGGGGGTATTTGTGGCGCCAGAAGCCCGAGCCCCGGAGTTAAAACGGTTCGCCCGAAAATAGGCGAACGCCCGGTCAATAAGGCCTCGACGGCGGACGGGTCTGGCGCCCCGGAAGAGGATCGCGACGTCTCCCCCCAGAACGCGCGGGGCGCGGGAGAGAGTCTCGCGATTCGGCGCTTCGCTCTCCGCGGGCTTGGCGGGCCGCGGAGAGCGCTTTGGCCCCGTATCGCTGGTCGACGCGAACGCTCTCGTCGTCTTCCATGGAAACCATAAAGGCGCCAAGGAGGCGGGAATCAAAGGCGACGTTAGTTAATAGCCCGGGCGAGGAGTTGGCGTCCTTGGATAGGCGTGACGCTCGCGCGGGCGCCGCGTTTGCCGCCTTCCCGGGCGGGCGACGCGGCGAAAAATCCTCAATAGATCAATCGTTCCTCGCGAAAAGGCCGTTAAGCTCCCAATTAAAGCGGCGAGGCTCGGTTCGAGAGCGCGCGCGCCGCGCCGCGGGAGTTGGAAGGAAGCGCCACGCTATCTTTATAACGCGCCTCGCCGTAGGTAGAGAAGGGTAGGGGAAAACCGTCAGGAAGCGTCTCGTGGTTACGGATTTTAAGGAGCGAAGCCCCCGCGGCGTCCTTCGCGCGCTTTGAAGCCAATCGCGAAGCCAAAGTGGCTCCGCGCGGGTCAAGGGGCGATTCTCGCGAAAAAGCGATCCCGAGGCTTTGGGATTAAGAAAATTCGTTTTTAGCTCGCGAGACGAGGGCGCCGGCTTGGAAACGCGATTGATTGTCGTGGGCGGGATTTGATTTGCCCGAGACAATTGTCAAAGCGCTGGTTAAGCGTTCGCGCGCGATATTCTGGCGTATTTAGGAATTTGATCGCTCGCGGGCTCACGGTCTCATGGCCCTTTCCCTTGCTTTTAGCTTAGATATAACTTTATAATAACGCCGTTAGATTAGCTTTTGGCGCTTGAGGATCATGTTCTATAAATTAGAAGTTCGCGGCGCCGACAAGGCCTACGCGCGCGAGCCAATCAAGATTGTTTTTAAGGTAAAAGTTGGCGCGATTCTTGCTTAATTCCTTTCGGTAGCTCCACGGAAAACGACGTGACTTTAGTAAGCGTCAATAAGCCCGCCTTACGTGAAATCTTGAGACGTCACGCGCGTCGATGGCAATGGGGATCAATAATTTTTTCGCGAATCCCGCCTCGCGCGATAAAAGGCGTTTAAAAATTATTTTTTCCCCTTATTCTAGTTTAAGGAGGTTCCGCGATGATGAAACTCCCCACTAAGGGAGAAACATTTCCCACTATTATTAACGACAATTTGCTTTACGTTGATAAAACTGAATTAATACATAAAATTGTTACTAGACCGGGTTGCTATTTTCTTTCTAGACCTCGGCGGTTTGGCAAATCTCTCCTATTATCGACAATTTACGAACTTTATTGTGGCAATAAAGATTTATTTAAAAGTCTTTGGATTGCCTCCAAAGCCGCGGAATACAAATTCGAAAAATTTCCCGTAATTAGTATCTCTATGACAGGGGACTCTTGTGACAAAAATGAGTTAAACAACTCCATAACCACGCAATTGCTTGAAATCGCCAAAGACTTCGGCCTCAAAGAGATAGATGGAGCGAAACCGGCTGACGTCGTCACTAAACTTATTTGGTCTCTTAACAGAGAAAGCGGAAAACCTGTCGCGTTTCTTATTGATGAGTATGATGAGCCTATACGCTCGCATATTGACAATGTCGCCCAAGCGGAAATTAACCGCGACGTTCTTCATACTTTCTATTCTTCCTTAAAAACGGCTATGGATAAAAATAAGATAAAGTTACTATTCGTTACCGGAGTCACTAAATTCGCTAAAGCCTCCATTTTCTCGGTGTTCAATAACCTTTTTGATATATCCATGGCTCCTGATTATCACAATATTTGCGGTTTTACCATGGATGAATTTGACCGGTATTTCGATAGTTATCTTCCAGCGATATTGGAATACAATAAAGAAATGAAATTTCTTCCAGCATCCTTAAAATTAAGCGCTTTTAAAAATTTGGTTCTTAAAAGATATGACGGTTACTCTTGGGATGGAAAACAGAGAGTTATAAACCCCTATACTTTAATGAATTTTTTTGAGCGAAGAGAATTACAAAATTATTGGTTTTCTTCAGGATCTCCCTCATTTCTTTTAAAATATATTAAGAGGCGTCCTCTTGAATTAACCGATACCGAGTTGTTTAATTTAAATATTAAACAGTTAGACGCGATTGACGTGGATAAACTCCAGCTCTCGCCACTTCTTTTTCAGACAGGATACCTGACAGTCGCGAAACGCGCGAGCGTGGATACATATTTATTAAAATTTCCTAATAAGGAAGTCGAAGATGACTTTAACTATCATCTTCTAAGTTACTTGACGCGTAAGGTTGGAAATAGCCAAGAAATTTTAAAGTTAAAAGAACAAATAGCGAACGCTCTTATGAATTTTGACGCGAATCAGTTAGCGGACGCTTTTACGCGAATTTTATCGTGGCTGACTTACTTTGAACAGCCGGAAAGAGAAGGGTTCCATCACGCGATAATTTTCGCGGTCTTGAAATGTCTGTCTTTTAGCGTAACTTCACAGGTTGTTTCCCCTGAAGGAGTTATTGATTTTTTGATTAAAGCGCCACGGAACACGAATTTTGTTGGTGAATTTAAATATGAAAAATTAGAAAATGAACCCGAAGACGACATCGAAACGCGTAGGCGCGAAAAACTTAAAAAAGCTATCGCCCTTGGCGAGGAGCAAATAGCGAAAAGGCGTTATTATAAAGGCTTATTCGCGAAAGGCGCGACAGTAAAATGTTTGGCGGTGGGAATCGTGGGTAGAAATGACGTGGCGGCTAAGATTTTTGATCCTCCGGAACCCTGGTTTCCCCTTCCCTAAAACGATAAACGCGCGGTTTGGGAAGAGCGATCGCGCCTGATTTTATAGCTTTTGGGAAAACGGAGAAAGAAAGGCTCTTCGGCCAAACGCGCTCCCCAGGGGAAAAAGCCTGGGCGAAGCGGGACCCCAACTGATTCATGGTCGAGCGGCGTAAGGCCTATGCCGTTCAAGGCTTTTCTTTGAGCAAGATTGACTTGGAAGACGTAATCCCATCCTTGAAAGCTCGAATCCAAATATTAACGAAGTTCTCCGAGCTTGACGCTCAAAGAAAACAATATATAGACCTTAAAGCCTCCCTCCACCCGCGACAATCTTGGCGGGACAGCGAGCGCTTTAAAAGCGGTGGGAAGCGAAAAATAGCGTCCCGAAAAATTCCGCGGAAGGAATTAATGGTTCCACTACGGAGATGAGGGCGCCAGGGTTCAAGGCGCTTCCGGCTTCGACGCGGCTTTGCCGAATGGAGGCGAGGGGTGATATCGGCGGGGACAGGCATGGGCGCCGGCGGCGGGGAAAAAGGGTTTCCAAAAAGGGATCGGCGACCATGAGATGGGCGTCGAGGGGGATGGAGGCGGCCTAGCGGGCCGTTTTGACGATCCAGAGGCCCAAGGCGACGTTGGGAACGAAATTGCCGTCCGCCGCGTCGAAGCGAAGCCAAGCGACGCTCGCTACCGTCGAAGCTTCTTCCGGCGGGCGACTTGGGAGCCGCCGAAAGGAGAGAAGGGGCGATGAGGATCATTTTGGAAAGGGTCCTTTCGGCCCCCCATGGGGCCGCCGACGCGCTTTGGCGGGGTAGAGGCGTTTGGCGCGGGGGAGCGCCGTCTTCCCCGGGGCGGGTGAGCGTCGAGGAAAGAGAAAAGGCGATATCGCCAAAACGGAAGGCCGGGGGCGATAGCGCTCGCGCGGCCCCTGGCGGGTCACGCCGCCCCCGCGCGGCGAGGCGCGGCGGAGGTGGGCCTCTTTGGTTGTCCGCCTTAAGCTCCCTTGGGAGGCGGGCCAGGCGGGTTCGCGCGCTCTTGGCCCTTATACCGTCCATCGGCCTTTCTCGCCAAAGCGGCGAACCGCCGTCAAGCGACTTCAGTCGCGGGCGGCGCCATAAAAAAAGCGCGAGCGGCTCAAAAAACGCGTAATTTACTCGGCGTTTCCACCAGAAAATTGGACCGAATACGTTTGATGAAATTCATCCCATTCCAATCGCCTATTTTGAGCTTCTTGGAAGTCGATAAGAACCTTCGAGCGCCCGCCAAAAATCAGAGCCGTCTTAAAAATTTTATTGCCTTTCCCCTGAAAACAGAAGTAGTATCTCCTTCGTTCTATTTGCTGAAAAGCTTTATCCCGCGCCGCTTTCATTAATTTTTTAGTTTTGGCGGCGTAATTATCGTCTTTCCTGGATGGCAAATGAACGTATTTAATTTCAATGACAAAATCATCGCCATGACGCGACTTCAAATGTAAGTCCATTACTCCCCCCTCAACTTCTTTTTGGGGTTCGCGGAGCTGGCCTGAAAAAGTTACGGCCAACGTAAACATCATAGAAAAGAAGTTCTCGTCATACGTAAAAGTTCGATAAGAAAAATTACCTAAAAAACTCTTAAAAGCGCTTTTAAATCCGGCGCGGTCTCTGTTAATCAACGTTTCTAATATAGCCTTGCCTTGTTCCGTCAACAGCAAAGGATTCTGAATATGTTTTTCTAAAGAGAGAGACAGTTGCGCGACGGACGCTCTTACCTCTAAGTTTGGAAAATTTAGAAAGTATTGAATCCTCTGTCCGTGGCGCGCTATTCTTCCGACCGTAAGGTAACCGGTTTGGAACAATAGAGCTTTAAGATTACGCTTATTGCCTATATCGATGATGTTCATACTTTCCGCGAAGAAATTATCGTTAAATATATTTGCGATATTGATTTGACCTGATTTAATCATGGTTTCGAGAAAGCTTGGCGGTCCGGTTTCGAGCCAAAAAGCGTCAAACTCTCGCCTATCAAAAAAAGTCAACACCGCCCAAGGGTTGAGGACGGAGCTTTTTCCATCCCAGGAATAACCGTCGTACCATTCAAGAATTCGTTTCTTTAAATCGGCGACTGAATTGAGATCGGTAAAACGGTTTTGGGAAATGAAATAATTTAAAGTTTCTTCCATACGCTCTTTAAATAATTCGCTAAATTCATCAATGGTAAACCCTAGAAGATGAGCGTATTTTTCATTTAGCGTAATATCCGTTAGGTTGTTGAGGCCGGAAAAAAGAGACGTTTTGGCAAATCTGCTCACGCCGGTGATGAAGACAAAACCGCGCTCTTCCTCGCAGCTTTTGAGGCTTCCGTAGAAATCCTTAAGCGTTTCTCTCATTTCGTCCGCAAGATTTGGGTTCTTCATATAATCTTGAATAGGCGCGTCGTAATCGTCTATGAGAATAACCACGCGTTCATTGTATTTAATATTGAGCTGTCTAATGAGAGAAAGAAAATTAGAAGACAGTTCTCTTTCTTCGAGTTTGATTTCATTAATTTTAGCGATAAAATTGAGTTCGCTCCAGAGAAAATTTTTAAGGCTTTCCGGATTTTTGGCCCCAGTGGAAGCCAAAGACAAACGGATCACCGGGCGGGGAGTCCAGTCGTATTCTTGGTCATAAATCCAAAGCCCTTGGAATAAATCCTTGCGTCCTTGAAAAACCGCCATTAAAACGCTTACCAAAAGAGTTTTCCCGAAGCGGCGTGGCCTGGAAAGAAAATAGGGGGTATCTGTCTGGATAAGATCATAGAGGAGGCGAGTCTTATCCGCGAAGACGCAGTTTCCGAGGCGAACTCGCTCGAAGCTGGCGTAGCCTAAGGGAAG
>JAISCZ010000101.1 GCA_031265205.1 Deltaproteobacteria bacterium | reverse complement strand
ACGGGAGGAAGGTCATGGCGGAAAAAGGTGGGGGAGAGGGCGGACATGACGGCGATGGGGGATGCCTTTTTTGGGGCGTCGTCGTCGTCGTGGGCACCATCGGGTTAACTATTCCGCGGCTTTTTGAGAGTGGCGGGGCCATACCTTCGGCCCTCGTAATGGGCCTCGCGTTCTTGATAGCGCTCCCCTTCTCGAAAAAATGAAAATCGTCGCGCTCTCTTCCGCGCGATTCGCTTAAGGCGCCCCGCGCGTCCGCCATTGCGCGCGACGCGCGGAAATCAGCCGCGCGCGACAGTCTGAATCGATTCGCTGAAAAAATCCGTCCGGACCGCGCGCCCGGCGCTCTCTTCCGATGAAGAGAAGAGATGGCTTTAACTATCCAGAACGCGAAATTGGCGAAGGGTTAAGGTGGTTTCGCGGAGCGGGGCGGTTTTACGTTTCGTAGGGTTTTATGTTTCGTTGGAGCGCTTCTTTCGCTATTCCGAGGCGGCGGGCCCGCTCCGGAAGCGCGGTTACTCGCGCGCGGCCCCTCGCCTCAAAGCCCCGCCTTTCGCCGTTCTCGCGCGACTCCAGGGGCTTTCCCCGGGGTCTTTCCAAAGGAGGGACGCTTGGGGTATAAAGAAGGGGAGCGCCCCGGAGGGCGGCGCCAATTTTCTTCCCCGGCGGAATTTTATGGAAGCCTTTAAGACCTATACCGCGGTGGCGGCCTATCTGGACCGTCCCAACGTCGACACGGATCTCATTATACCCAAGCAATTTTTAAAAAGCGTCGAGCGCGCGGGCTTTGGGAAGCGCCTTTTTAACGATTTGCGCTACAAGCCGGACGGGGAGACGGAAGAGGAGACTTTTATCCTCAATTTCCCCCGTTACCGCGGCGCCCAAACCCTCGTCGCCGGGGAAAATTTCGGCTGCGGCTCAAGCCGGGAGCACGCGGCCTGGGCCCTGGAGGATTACGGGTTCAAAACTATCGTCGCCCCCAGTTTTGGGGATATTTTCCGCAATAACAGCCTCAAGGTGGGCCTTTTGCTGATAGAGCTGTCGGCCCCAAAGGCCCGGGAGCTGATGGAAAGGATCGAAAAAACCCCGGGCTATAGCCTGACCGTGGACTTGGAAAAGACGACCCTTAAGGGGTCCGACGGCTGGGAGACCGCCTTTGAGGTGGAGAGCTGGCGCCGCGAGAAACTTTTAGCTGGCTTGGACGAGATTGACCTCACCCTCTCGCGGGAGGCCGAGATCCGCGCCTACGAAAAAGAGCGGAGCGCCTCCTGGGAGGCCGCGCTGCCCCCGGAAAACCTCGACTCTATATACAGCCGCTAAGGAGGGCGCGGGCCAACTCCTCGGGATCGTCGGCTTGGGTAAAGGCCGAGATGAGCGCGAGGCCGGTAAAGCCGCGGGCCCAGGCTTGGGGCGCGTTCTCGCGCGTGATCCCGCCGATCCCCACGGCGGGGCGTTTGAGGGAGACGATGGAGGCGACTGTCTCCGCGTCCAGGAGCCCGGCCTCGGGCTTGGAGGGCGAGGGATAAAGCGCTCCCACCCCCAAATAGTCGGCCCCTTGCGCGAGAGCTTCTTCCCCCTCTTCCCGGGAGCCCGCGGAAAAGCCGATAAGCTTGTTTTTGGGAAGCAAACGCGCCGCCGCGTGGACCGGCAGATCGCTTCCGCCCAGGTGGACGCCGTCGGCGTCCGCGGCCAGGGCGATGTCCAAGCGGTTATTGACGATAAAAAGTTTGCCGAATTCCGCGCAAAGGGATTTGAGGGCCAGGGCTTCCTCGTGGAACTCCCGGTCGGGAAGATTTTTTTCCCGCAGCTGCAGGGCCGTGACTCCCCCTTTGAAGGCGGGGACGACGATATCCGGAAGGCTCCGGGGCGCGGCGTCGCCGCTTCCAATGACAAGGGTGAGCCTCAGCGAGGCGTTTAGCGCTTTTTGGCGTGGCATATCCTTCAACCCTTTCTTGGGCGGGCGTGGGGCCACCGCCCCGCGGCGGGCGAAGGGCGGCGGCGCCTTTAAAAATTAAAGACTACCTTAAGGTCGCGAGAGCGTCAAAGAGCCGGACGCGAAACTCGCCCAGGTTTTCGGGGGCGGACAGAAGGGAGGCGGCCGCTTCCCCGGCTTTCTTGAGGTGGCGCATGGCGGCCTGGGCGGCCCCGAAGGGGTCTTCCGGCGCCACCGCCGCGTAGGCCCCCACGAGGGCCGAGAGGAGGCATCCCGTTCCCGTAAGGCGCGTCAAAAGGGGGCTTCCCCCGGGGATTTCCGCCGTTTTCTCCCCTTGGGCCACCAGGTCCACGGGCCCGGTGACCGCCACCACGGCGCCCCGCTCCCGGGAGAGGCGCGCGCATTTTTCGCGGTTTTCCGGGGAATGGGCCGCGTCGCTGTCCACCCCCTTCTGGGCGCCCACGGCCCCGGGAAGCAGGGCGAGGATTTCCGCGAGATTCCCCCGAATAATCGTGGGCTTCGTTTCGCTTAAGAGCGCGCCCGCGGCCTCGAGGCGCGCGCGGGTGGCCCCGGCCCCCACGGGATCCAAAACGAGGGGGATCCCCCGTTCGCGGGCGGTCCGTCCCGCCGCGAGGGCGACCTCCATAAAAGCGGGGTTAAGGGTCCCGATATTTAAGACCACGGCGGACGCTACGCGCGCGAGATCCGCCGCGTCGTCGCGGTCCAGGCTCATTACCGGGGCGGCGCCCACGGCCAGAAGGGCGTTGGCGCATTCGTTCGCGGTCACGAAGTTTGTCAGGCTAAGGACTAAGGGCCCGCGCGCGCGGACTTGGGGGGCGAGCTCTTGGAAGAGGGAGTCGGGGGCGCGGGGCACGGGGGGCTCCTTGAGGCGCCCTCTCGCGCCGGGCCACGCGCGCGTGAAGCGCGGCGGCCCGGCGAGGGCGAAGGGAAGAAGGAAGAAAAAAAAGGGGGCAAGGCGGGAGTCGGCTTGAGGGTCGCGCGCTAGCGCGTCTGAGGAAGCGATCGCCCCTTCGTCGCCGTTCTTCCCCGCGCTTCGCTTTACGCCGGGCGGAGACGACTCTCCGCCGCGGGCCCCGGCTCAGGGGACTTCGATTGTCCTCGCTCCGCGAGGGCGGCGTTAGTTTTGGCGGCGCGCTCCACGATTCTGGCGACTTCGGTTAAAGAGAGCTCCAACGCCGCGCCGATCTCGTCCACGCTCATGTTAGTGGCGCGTAGGGTGAGAACGGCGTTTTTTTTTAAACGTATTTTTTTTATGGCCAGGCGCGTGATCGTCTTCTTTTGGTCCCTGAATAACTCCATCATTTTCGTCAATTTCCCGTCCACGAGTGAATCAATACAGTCAAAGAAGGTCCAGTCCATATTTATAATCTCCCTCATTGATATTTCGCGCGCGTTTCCATAGGAGGACGAGGGCTCGCCCCTTGGCGCGGAAGAGCGTTATGGCGAGCGCTTTCGGGCCTCAAGGATCATTTTCGCCTGGAGTTTTGAGTCTAAACGCGAGATATTCCGCTAAAAACGAGGCGCGCTCGCGCGGGTTCTTCCCCTCAAGGGTCGAAAAAAGGATAGGCTCACGCGCGCGGCGGCGGGGAAAAAGCCCCCACGCCCGGCTTCGCGCCCCGTTTTTGGGCTCGATTTATGGGGCGGGCCTTACCATGTCGGTCTGGATCGCGCGAAAAATATTAGGAGGCGCGCCCCGGCGCCGGTCATACCATGGAGCCTTTGTCCGCGCGCGTCGTTAATAATTTGAATATTTTACCGCCAGTCGCGTGACACATTCAAGAATTCTGACGATCGCGCGGGCTTTTTCGCGGGGAGGCGGAACAAAACAACCGTATTGGAGTCCAAAACCCGCCGGAAGGCGCGAGCGGGGGCGCCGCGCGGGGCGCGCGGTCGCGCTTCCTTAAAGTTTTTCTTGAGGTTGGGAGAGAAAAAAAACGCGCTTTTGGCCCTGGACGTCGTTTTGGAAAGTTTCCGCGGTCGGGGTCCCTACTCGGCTAGCTCCGCTGGAGAGGGCCCGCGAGGCGTTCCCGCCACGCGGAACGGGCGGGAAAAACGCGCCACGAGGGCGCGCCACGCTGGGTATCCGGGCGCGGAGGGCGGGCGCGGCGGCGCGAAGCCTGGGCGACCTTTCGCGAGCGAGAGCCTTCTGGAACTTGGCGGGACCATGTCGGGGTCCTCCCAAAGGCTTAAAAAAAAGCGCGTCGGGATTGACAGCGCTTAAAGAGTCGATCTGGGCGAGGGTCAAGAGAGAGAGGCGCGCGTAAATGGTTCCTCGAGCCCAAGGAGCGGGGTTTACGCGCGGAGCGCGGCAAAGAGCTGGAGCTTGGCCAAGCGCGCCTCCGCTTCATCCGTCCAGGCTTGGAGGGATGAGGCCTCTAGGGAGCCCAAGCCCCGGACCCCTAGCGGACGCTCTCGCCGGGGGAGAAAAATAATAAGGGGACGCCAACGCGCTTCGTCGCGGCGCTTATGGCGGAGACGCGAGCCACTCGCGGGACTTACGCGCGTGGTTCCTCTCTTCCTCAGATCGCCTCTTCGGCGGGTAGCTCCGCGCCTGGTCGCGCGGCGAGGGAGAGTGGGTCGCCATAAATCCCCACCTCGCGAGGGCGTCATTTATCTTTTCCGGCGGCGTCGAGAATTGCGGCGACTTCGGTAAAAGACATCTTCAATTTCGCGCTGATCTCTTCTAAGCCCATGTTTTTGGCGCGCAGGGCGAGAACGGCGATGACTTGAAAGCGCGCGATTTCCTCTAACAAAGCGTTGATAGTTTTATCTTGAAGCGGAATTTTCTCAATGGCTTCCGAAAATTGCCCGTCTGTCGCCATATCAGTGATTTCAGTCATAATAGAAAAGCGGTTGTTCATGTTTTAAATCTCCTTTCGATATTTCGCGCGCTCGCGGAGCGAGGACGCGGCCTCGCGCCTGGGCGCGGACGATCGTCAAGACGAGCGTCTTCGCGTCTCAAAGACATTTTCGCCTGGGGCGTGAGCCTCAGCGCGGGTATTTCATCGAAAAGCGCCGCGGGCTCGCGTGGGGTCTTCCCCAAGAGGGGCGAGGAAAAATTTGGCGCTCTCGCGTTCCTACGGGGTAATTTGTCCAGCGTCCGGCTTCCCGCCCCGCGCTCCTTGGAGAGCCTCGCCAATTCGGTCTGGCCAGCGCGGAAAATTATCCGGGCTTCGGGAGGTTATGGGCCAAGCGCGTCGCCGCTGCGTCTCCCGTCGCCGGCCCCGCGCGATCCGCGCGAATCGCTTATCATATGAGTGTATTACCGCCAGTCGCGCGATGGTCTCAAGAATTTTGACGCGCGCGCGGCGTTTTTCGCGGCGAGGCGGAACGAAACAAGCGTATTTGAGTCCAAAATCCCTTGGGAAGGCGGAGCCGGGGAGGCCGCCACGCCGCGCGGGGAGCGGCGATCGCGCGTCCAAGGGCGTCCACGCCCTTATAATTTTAACTTCGGGTTTAAGAGAGAGAAAAAAAGCGCGTTTTGGGCCCTGGACGTTGAATCGGATAGTTTCCGCTGTCGGAGGCTCGCGCGGGTTCGCGTTCCGCAAGGATTCCATGGGAGATGGCCCGTGGGGCTTTAACGCCCTAGAAGCGGGCGGAAAAAAAGTGGCGGGGAGGCGAGCGCGCCAGGGGAGGCTCTTAACGCCCGCTGGCGGGCTCCTAGCTTGCCTCCCGGCCCCGTCCAAGGAGTTCGCGCTTTCCTCTGGTCTCCCCATGGGTTAAAGAGCCAGACGGGGAAGAGTCGGCAAAAGTTCGCGGGGCCTCCAGTGGGGCCGGGTCTGGGCCTTTTCGCCAGGGCGAGCCTCGCGGAAATTGGCGGGGTCGCGTCGGGGTCCACCTTAAGGGCTTTAAAAAAAAGCGCGCCGGGATTGATCGCGCTTCCAGAGTCGACCAGGGGCGAGGCGCCCCAAGCCCCGAAAAGAGGATCCGGCGAGGCCCAAGCGAGAGAGGGAAGCGGAAATGTCGCCTCCGGGCCCAAGATCATGGTTTCCGCGGGGAGCGCTTCCAGGCCGTCGGCTTTCATGGACAGGCGCCCCACCCCTTGGGGCAAGGTTTTGGTCGCCGGGAAGGGCGACGCGGGGCGCGGGAAAGAGACGGATTTTAATCAAGCGCGGGAGACGCGCGCGCCTCCGTTTCTTTCGCGCGGACTTAAGGAAGAGGCCTCTTGGGAGGCTAAACCCCGCGCGCGGTCGCTCTCGCCGGGGCGAAAAATAATTGGCGCGCGAGGCGCGCGGGCGTCGTCGTGGCGCTTGTGGCGGAGACGCGAGGCCTTGAAGGACTTACGCGCGTGGATCGCCTCCCCACTAAGGTCTCCTCGCCCGCGGGTATCCCCGAGTAGGCTCGCGCGGGGCGCCCCGGCGGGTCGCGGGCTGGATAGAGCCTCCGGGCGCGTCTCGCCGCCGCCCGGGAAT